>JBHEMZ010000115.1:0-92031 GCA_046262315.1 Gaiellaceae bacterium | reverse complement strand
GCGATCCCGACGGTGTCATCTGCGACGGCCCGCGCGAGCTCGACCAACGCGCCTGGGGCAACGATCGTGTCCGGATTGAGGAAGACGAACACGTCCCCGCGGGCGCGCTCCGCCCCGAGGTTGGAGCCGGCTGCGTACCCGACGTTGCCGCCCTCCGGGCGAATGACGGTGACGCGTTGACGCGCGCCAGCATCGTCGACCTCGAAGCCCGGATCACCCGTGTTGACGACGAGCACCTCGTCGTTCCCGCTCAACTGGTCGGCGAACGAGTCGAGGCAGCGAGTCAATGCCGGGCCGGCGTTGTAAGTGACGGTGACGACCGACGTGCTCACGTCACGGGCGCGTCTCGTGCCGGTAGCCCGTTTGCCTGTGAGCCGCTTCCCCTAGCTCCTCGACGTTCGGCCGCGCGGGCCTGAGGATCCGCGTCAGCCCGCCGTAGCGGACCAGCACGAGTACGAGGCCGGCGATCGTGATCGGCACGAAGGCCAAAAAGCGCACGAGCACGGCGAACGCGACTGCGTCGCCGCCTTCGACGCCGAGCGCGTCCAGCCCGAAGATGACGGCAGCGTCGAACGTGCCGAGGTACCCGGGCGCTGACGGCACGGCAGCGGCGAAGCTAACGAGCAAGACGAGAAAGATCGCCTCGACGAAGCTGATGTGCACGTCGAGAGAGGCCCCGATAAGCCGATAGATCGAGCCTTCGAGCAGCCAAATGGCCGCTGTCGCGAGCAGCAGCAGCGCTCCCACGCGCCCGAGCAGCAGATGAGAAGCGCGCACCAGTGGACGGGCGAGCTCGGCTACGCGCTGGAGTCTCCCTGTCCGGCGCAGTCGAACGAGCAGGGCGACGACGAGTACGACGACCGCCGCGCCTGCGAGCGCCAGCGCGACCGGCTGCCGACCGATCGGCGCTCCGGCGACGCCTGCGAACGTCATCGCCGAGAACAGCGTCACGATCGTCAAGACGTCGAGGAGTCGCTCGGCGACGACCGAGCCGACGATCTCTAGCCTCCGTCCCCCGATGCGCTCGCCCATGAGCAGCACACGCAGCACCTCCCCGCCCCGCGCCGGGAGTACGTTGTTGCCCATGTAGCCGACCGCGACGAGCCCGTACGCGTCGAAGGTCGGATGTCCGATGCCAGTGTGGCGCAGAACGTGGTGCCAACGCCAGCCGCGGAGCATGGTCACCCCGCCGTAAACGGCGAGGGCCAACGCCAGTGGCCCGAGATCCTCGGCGGCGGTCGGGAAGTCGGGGCGTTCTTGCCGCGTCGCCCACCAGACGACGGCGCTCAAAGAGATTATGGACACGGCGACACCCAGCAGGCCACGCGTCCAGGTGCGCCCGCGCGCCGCGCCGCGGTCCGTCACGTTACGGGAGCCCACACACAGAGACGGGCTCGGGCGGAGTGAGCCGGACGTGCCAGTCCGGGATTCCTCGGGGTCGCGGGAGCGCGATGCTTTGCGTGGACCGCGCCGGGAGGGCGACGAAAGCAGTCGTGGGAAAAGTCTCTGCGAACGCCCTCAGGCGGAGTTCCACCCCGGAGGCCCCGTGCGTCGTCACCACGACGCCCGAGCTGGGCACGCGGATATCCAGGGTCGGACCTGCGCCGTTGGGCCGGAAATCAACGCACGACTTGCGTGGGGTCACAGTGCCGCCGACTGCTGTTTCGACGAACGGCCTGTCGCCCACCGCCTTCTGCGCGGTCTGAGGCGCGATCTTCAGCGCTTGCACGAGCACAGCGTCCGCAGCCTGCCGGTAGGGCTCGCTTCGCTCGGCAATCTCCTGCGGCGTGTCCGCCGGCGATCCGTACTGGTCGATGGCGTCGAAGTATCGCCCCGCCGTGATGTCGGGCGCCCGCACCGGATCCGGCGCGTAGTTGGTATCCACCCCGCGTCCCACGAGCTCGAAGGCCCCGAGCTCCGCGGCGACATACGACGAGGTCTCCTGAAGGGTTTTGGACCCCGCTTGCAACGTGCCGAAGTTCGCCACGAAGGAGATCGCGAGCAGCACGGTGAGTACGGCGCCCCCGCGGACCGTCAAGCGCGCGCTGCCGAGCAGCTCGGCCGCGATGAGGAGGACGATGACTGCCCCGAAGTACAGGTAGCGGCTTTCGGCAGGCGTGTTGAGCTGGGCGCGGAAGAGCGCGGCGAGGCCCCAGTACACCGCTGCCGCGGCGAGCAGTGACACAAGTCGAACGCTTACGGGAACATCACGCACAAGCCTTACTGCAAGGGCAACAGCCGCGACCAAGACGAGCGGCCTACCCCAGTCGACGCCCAAGCCGATCAGCGCGCCGACCGCGCCGGCCGCCGCGTTCGCCACGTAGCCCGGTACGGCTGGGATGTTGTTGCTGAACAGGGGCCAGAGGCCACTCTCCGCCCCGGGGGCCGCATCGGGGTTGCCGTAGAGGAGCGCCCAGATGACGTAGAGGCCGACGGGCACGAGTGGCACCCAGAGACGGCGGCGCCGGTCGACAGGGCGGGCGACGGCGACGAGCGCCGCCGCGGCGAAGGGGAGTCCGACGCTCCCGCTCGCCAGCGACGCGCCTAGCATGATTGACGCCACAGCGTCTCGGCGCGAATCGAGGGCCAGCAGCATGCCGAGGCCGGCCGCAATCGACATCAGGTAGCCCATCTGGAATGGCCACAGCAGGTTCTGCCATGCCGAGCCGAGAAACAGAATTGCGAGCGCCGCCGCCAGCGCGAGGTAGGGATCCAGCCTGCGGCGAAGGAGCACGAATACCAGCCCAGCGCATGCGAGGTGAACAAGCAATACCACGGCCCGGTACGCCCAGTAAGCGTCGAGGCCAACCGTGACGAACAGGAACTTGAAGACGATCACGGGGATCAGAACCAGGTGCTCGTTGTGCGGCTCGAGGAAAGTGCCGAGGCTCCAGCCACGCCGGTTCATGACGAAATTCCACTCGTCGTAATAGAACGTAAGCCCAAAGCCCTTGCGGTAGAGCAGGACGAAGGCGATGAGCATCGCGATGCCGAGAACTGCGACCGGGACAAGCTCGTTTCGCGGTGGCGCGATCGGCGCGGTCCGGCGGCGCGGAGGCGGCGCGGGGCCAGCCGGCCTGGCGGTCACGGGCTCGTCCTGAGGCCGCACAGGGCGACCCTGCCGCTCGAGACAATCCGGGCGTGCCACGCGACGCCCGGCCGTGCGGGTACAAGCAGCGATTCCCGCTGCCCAGATTTGACCGTGCCGAGCGGCGCGGGCGAGAAGCCGGCTGCGAAGCTCCGCAGGTGGTAATCGATCGGCGCGCCGCGCGACTCCACGAGGACACCCGTCCGCGGGACTGCCGCATCGACGGTGGCAACGGCGCCCGCGAGCGGCCGGACGACGAGGCACGGCTTCTGAATCTCGAGCCGACCCCCATACAGGCCTTCGATGCGCGGGGTCGGCGTGCCGGGCACGCCACCGGGGCGTCCAGAGATCCCGAGCGCTTGCACGAGCGTTGCATCGGCGGCCTGGCGGTCGGGCTCCGGCCGGGTGGCGATCTCGTTGGCCGCGAGCGCGGGCGAGCCAAGCTCTCGCACGGCCTGAAAGTACGTATCAGCGCGGACGTAGGGAAGCCGCTCCGGATCGGGAGACCAGCTCGGGTCGGGCGTACGTCCCGCGAGCTCGAGAGCCCCGAAGCGGGCCCCGACGGCCCCGGACCACGACTGGAGGGCGAAGGTCCCTTGACGGAGCCCCTGGACGTTTCCGACGGCCGCGGCCACCGCCACAAGCGCCACGACAACAAAGCCTCGTCGCCCCACGGTCACACCCGCCGCAAGCTCGGCCGCGATGAGAACGACCAGAACCGCGCCGAGGTAGAGGTAGCGGCTCTCGGTCGGAGCGTACTTACCGGCGCGAAAAACGCCGAGCATCACCCAGTACGTAAACGCGGCCGCGAGCAACGAGACGAGCCTGGGCGACACTACCGTCGTGCGGAGCAGCCGCCAAACGAGGACTACCGCGGTGGCGGCAAAGAGCGGTCTATTCCACTCCGCTCCGAGGCCGAGGAGCCCGCTGAGCGTGCCCCCGGCCGCCTCCGCGGCGAAGGCAGGGGTGACGGGAAGGGTGGCTGGGATCAGCTCCGAGAGGGAGCCATTGGCAGCCGTCGAGCCCTGAGGACTGTCACGCCGGTCCAGGTACCACGCGCCGTACAGCGCGAGCGGCACCGCGCCCACCCAGAGCCGCGCGAGCGGCCGACGCGCCACGAGCTCCACGAGCAACGCGACAGCGAAGACGATGCCGAGCGTCGAGCTGCCGAGCGAGAGAACGAGCAGGACGGCGGCGAGCATGCCCGCGAACCAACCGCCGGACTCCAGCGCGAGCCAGGCGCCGAGGCCCGCTGCGATCGAGATGAGGAAGGTAATCTGGAAAGCGACAAGCAGGTCGTGCCACGCCGCGCCCAGGAACAGGAGGGGCACGACGCCGGCCAGCGCCAGCAGTTTGCCAACCCGCCGCCGGACGAGTACGAAGACGAGACCCGCGCACGCTAGGTGGACGGCGATTAAAAGCGCCCGATAGACGCCGTAATCCTCGAGCCCGACCGTCGCGAACAGCAGCTTGTAGACAACTATCGGAAAGACCGACAGGTGGCCGTTGTACGGCTCGAGGAAGATGTCCTCGCGCCACGGTCGCCGGTCGAGGAACCAACCCCATTCGTCAAAGTAGAAGGTGGTGCCGCTGCCGCTTCTGTAGATAACGACGGCCGCGAAAAGCATCATGGTTCCGAGTGCGAGACCGGGGAGGCGTGCGTTGTGGCGCTGCGCAAGGCCGACAGCAGCCGTGGTCAGTGCACGCACGGCGTAGGTCACTGCGTCCTCGAGACTCCGCACAAGGCTGCCGCGCCGGTCGAGGCAATACGCACGTGCCACCCCACGCCGGGGCGCGCAGGCACGACGAGAGTCGCCCGCCCTCGGGCAGGCACGGTCCCGAACGGCTCCTCCACGTAGTAGATGCCAAAACTACGCAGCCAGAGTTCGACGGGAGCAGCTCGCGACTCGACAACCACTCGGGACACCGGAAGCGACGCGTCTAGCTTCGCAGTCTCGTTCATCGGGCGAACGACCACGCAAGGGCCGTCGGTCGCGACCCGTCCCTCGACGCTACCGGGGCGCGGCGCGGCTCCGGCGGGCGTCCCGCCCGGGCGGAGCGTGACGCCCAACGCGCGAAGCAGGATGATGTCGCCAACCTGACGGTGGTGCTCGTACGCTCCCGCGAGCTGCGCCGGCGACATCGCCGGCGAGCCCAGCTCCTCGACTGCATCAAGGTACGCGCCGGCGCGGACGAACGATAGGCGTACGGGGTCGACAATCCAGTTCTCGTCCGCTGGGCGGCCGGCGATCTCGAGCGCGCCGAACTCGACGCCGACGATGCTCGACCACGTCTGGAGCTGGGTCGATCCCTCACGAAGCGCCTTGAAGTTCCCTGCGATGGCCGCCCCCGCGACGAGCGCAAGAATCGCTAGCGTCCGTCGCGCCGCTCGCACGCCGGCCGCGAGCTCGGCGGCGATGAGCACCGCGAGAACCGAACCGAGGTAGATGTAACGGCTCTCCGCAGGGTTGTATGTGCCGGCTCGGAACAGGCCCAGCACAAACAGGTAGGTGGCGACGGCGGCCAGAAGCGAGCAGAGCCGCCTGGATACGCGTGCGATGGCCAGCAGCCTCCACACCAGCGCGGCCGCCGCGATAACGACGAGCGCGCGGCTCCATTCCGTCCCGAGCCCTAGCAGGCCGCTCAGCGCCCCGCCGGCGGATTCCGCGGCGAAGGTTGGCACCGCGGGCAGCTGCGCGCCTACGAGTTCGCGCAGGGACTGGTCAGCCGGCCCCGTGAGCAACTGTGCCTCCCCATACTCGGTGTACCACAGTGCGTACACGGCCATGGGCAGCGCGGCAACCCAGGCCCGCACCAAGCGCGCTCGGTCCGTGAGCAATTCGACCAGGACCCCTCCCACGAACACGATCCCGACTCCCGAGCTGCCGATCGCCAGGAGCAATAGCAGCGCGGCGAGCGCGTCGCCGAACCCGTCGTCGCGATCCAGCGCTAGCCAGGCGCCAAGCCCCGCGGCGATCGGGATCAGGAAGCTCACCTGAATCGGGAGAAGCATGTTCTGCCACCCCGAGCCGAGCATCAAAATCGGCAAGGCGCCAACGAGCGCGAGTGCGCGACCCACACGGCGGTGCAACAGCACAAACAGTAGCCAGACGCACACCAGGTGGTTCGCGATGAGCACCAGCCGGTAGACCCAGTAGTCGTCGAGCCCGACGGTGATAAAGAGGAGCTTGTAGATCAGGATCGACACGGCCGAGAGATGGCCGCTCTCCGGCACCAGGAAGATGTCTTCACGCCACGGGCGGCGATCAAGGAACCAAGCCCAGTCGTCGAGATAGAAGATTGTGCCGAGGCCCTTGCGATAGAGCAGCAGCGATGCCAAGACCATCGCAAACCCGAGCAACGCCGGTGCAACGGCAGTGCTGTGAGCTTCGAGCCAAGCGGCGACAACCGGGCGCTTCGTGCGAACGGCGATGCTCATCAGCCGCGCCGCGACTCCCCGCGGTCATGCCGCGGAGGCGGCTCTAGCTGCCGACTCACGCTCGTATTCCGACGTACAGCGTCTGCTTGCCGAAGATCCACCACAGCGGGCGCACGGCAAGATACGCGCGCACGAGGGCCGGATTTTGCGGCAGCCGGCTCTTCGTCGTGTACGGGAGAAATCGCGCGATGCAATGGATCGTGCGAAAGCCGGCGAGCTCCGCCGCCTCCGTCAGACTCCGGTCCGTCAGGGCGACCTTATGGTCGATGAAGTTCCAGTAGGCGCCGCCGACTAGCCGGGCGTTCGGCTGGAGCACAATCAGCCGCCCACCGGGCGCGAGTACGCAATGTGCGACCTCCAGCTGACGTATGACCATCTCCGCCGACGGCAGGTGCTCTAAATAGTTGCTCATGAAGACGGCGTCGAAGTGGTCGAGCGGAACGGCTTCGTGGAGTCGCAGCCCGTCGACCTGCACGAAGCGGATGTCGGCGGGCAGATGGCCCGAAACGTCCCTCACGTCCGTCGCCCACTTCTCACGGGCGGGTACGTTGCGGATGAAGTAGCCACGGTCGCAGGCAACGTCGAGCACTCGTCCTCCGGACGGCACGTAGCGGCCGACGAACGGCCCGAGCTGCTGCCAGATCGCATCCTTTCGAGCAGCGTCCGCGTCGCCGAAACGGTGCTCGTAGACCGCGTCGAGAAGCTGCTCCGGCGTGGCCGTTTCGTCTGGTTCCGCTTCGCTCACCCCGCTTGGTGCCGGCGGCTCGGTCATTGCCGTGGACCTGGGTGTTCCCGCGAGCCCGGGCGCGGTCCCGCGAGCAGCCGCCTTCGGGTCGGCCCTAGTTCCTGCCCGCGGATCCGCCCCTCGAATCCGGGCTTGCGGTAATCGCCGCGGCTGAGGTGATGCTCCAGGAAGGCGTACAGCACGATGAACGCGTAGCGGCTTCCCATCTCCTGGATCTTGAGCTTCGACTGACCGGCCGCGCGGTTCGTCCACGAGACCGGGACGACTCCGTAGCTGTGCCCTCGCACGATCGCCTTCAGCGGCAGCTCGACGGTTAGGTTGAAGTGGTTCGAAAGCAGCGGCTGGACCGTCTCGATCACTTCGCGCCGATACGCCTTGAACGCGTTCGTGGTGTCGTTGTACCCGTGACGGAACAGCATGCGGACGCCGAGGTTCGCGATTCGGTTGAGGACGAGCTTCGCCCTCGGGTAATCGCGCACGACCGCCCCCGATACGAACCGCGAGCCGAACGCGCAGTCATATCCCTCCTCGAGCAGACGGTAGTAGCGGACTAGATCCTCGGGGTCGTCAGAGCCATCGGCCATGACGATCGCGACAGCCTCGCCTTCGAATCGGTCGAGCCCAGCGCGAACGGCGAAGCCGAAGCCGCGGTCGTAGTGCGAGCGATAACAGCGGATCCGCGGGTTCCGCTCGGCAAAGCGCGCAACGATCTCGGCGGTGTCGTCGGTCGACGCATCGTCGATGACGAGGATCTCGTAGTCGATGCCCTCGCGCTCGAGCACGGGGGTGACGCTCTCGAGCGTAGGCTCGACGACGTCGCGCTCGTTGTGCGCCGGAATGACGACCGACAGCTTCAGACGTGAACCGTCCAACGCTCGACGTTGCGCTCGTAGATCTCCCGGAGGATGCCATCCACGTCGTACTCGAGCGACCAGCCCGGATAGTCGGCTTGGAACTCCCGCAGGTCACTGATCCACCAGCGGTGGTCGCCCATCCGAGCCCGATCGGAGAGCTCCCAGTCAAGTCCGCGGCCGGCAATCCCCTCGCAGGCTGCGATCGCCTCGAGCATCGAGCAGTTGCTCGTGCGGCCGCCGCCGATGTTGTAGACCGCGGCGGGCTTCGGACTCTCGTGGTAAGCGGCGAAGGCGCGGACGAGGTCGGAGCTATGGATGTTGTCGCGCACCTGCTTGCCGTCATAGCCGAAGACCGTGTAGCGGTCTCCTGTCACGGTGCACCGCATCAGGTAGGCGAGGAAACCGTGCAGCTGCGCGCCAGCGTGATTGGGCCCCGTCAGGCAGCCGCCGCGGAAACACACTGTGGGGATGTCGAAGTAGCGCCCGTACTCCTGCACCATCAGATCGGCAGCCGCCTTCGATACGCCAAACAGAGAATGCATGGACCGGTCAATCGACATCGACGTATCGATGCCAGCGTCGTAGCGGTGACCCTCGGGCAGCTCGAGCCGGGTCTCGAGCTCCTCGAGTGGAAGCTCATTCGGCAGGTCTCCGTAAACCTTGTTCGTCGAGCAGAAGACGAAGCTCGCGGCAGGGCGGTGCTGCCGGGCGGCCTCGAGCAAATTCAAGGTGCCGTTGGCGTTAACGCCGAAGTCGGTTTGCGGGTCGGACGCTGCCCAGTCGTGCGAGGGCTGCGCGGCGCAATGAATGACGATCTCTAGGTCACGGGCTCGGGCGAAGACGCGCTCTACACCCTCGGCGTCGCGGATGTCGAGCTCGAGAGATCGAAACTCGGGATAGCGGTCGACGAGGCGCTCGGTCACCGACCGAGTAGACGCATCGGGGCCGAAAAACTGCGAGCGTAGGTCGTTTTCGAGGCCAATCACGTCGTAGCCGGCCTCGACGAAGTAGGCCACGGACTCGGACCCGATCAGCCCGCCCGATCCAGTCACGATCGCCGTCGACATCTACCCCCCCAACGCGAAGCGCAGCGCTCGCTCATTGTTCTTGATCCATGTGTAGATCGATCCGAGAATCGCACGCGCATCCTGGCGAGGCCGCCAGGCCGTCCGGTCGAAGAGCAGCGTGCAGTCGGAAATATAGACGGGCACGTCGCCCGGCCGCGTGTCATCCTCCGCGGCGATCGCGACCAAGTTACCCGTCAGCTCGCGACAGATCTCCGTGGTCTCGAGGAGCGAGAGGCTGATCTCGCTGCCACCGCCGACATTGCCCACGAAGCCCGTCCACTGCTCCGGCCGCGCGAGCTGGTCATCGATCAGCTCGACCAGGTCGTCGATCGCGACCAGGTCGCGTACCTGCTTGCCACGCCCACCGAAGCCGATGTAGCTGAGGTCGCGGCCGAAGTAGTGGCTCAACATCCAGTGCGTGAAGACCCCCTGATCGACTTTGCCCATCTGCCAGGGCCCGGCGATGACGCCGCAGCGGTCGATGACGGTGCGCAAACCGAACGCGGCCGCGTACTCCGCGACAAGAAGCTCTGCCGCCAGCTTGGTCGCGCCGTAGAGCGTGCGTGCACCGTCGAGCGGGAACCGCTCCGAGATCCCCCGCTCGGAGGCGCCTTTCAGCTCCTGTTCCGCCGACAGCTCGAACCGCATCTCCGTCTCGACATAGCGGAGCGCGTTCAGCGCCTCGACGGGATAAACGCGGCTTGTCGACAGGAAGACCATCTGCGCGGCGTCTCGCCGGGCGAGCTCGAGGCAGTGGTATGCGCCGAGTAGGTTCGTGCGGACGACGTAGTCGGTCTCACCGCCGAGGCCTGCGAGCGCAGACGGCTCGGCGGAGCACTCGACGACAGCATCGACCGACGAGACGGCGAGCACGTCAGCGAGTTCGCGCACGTCGGCATGCACGAAGCGCACGCCCGCCTCGCGTAGACGGGGCAAGTTTAGCTCCGAGCCGCGACGCTTGAGGTTGTCGAGCGCCACGAGCTCCCAATCGGGGTGCCGCGCTGCGAGTCCGAGCGAGAGCGTGCCGCCGACGAAGCCGGCGCCGCCGGTGATCAGCACCCTCACGCGAGCTTCTGAAGGACGACGATGTTTTCGTGCTCGTTCCGGAGCAGCAGGGCGATGTCGAACGCGAGCTCGCACCGCTCCCGCATCGCCACGAGGAGCGCCAGAAGTTCGTTCTGCGTCCAGACGTGGTAGTGAATGCTGTAGTCGCGGCGCATCAGTTCGGCCACCTCGTGCTCGACGGCGTCATCCCCCGCCGTCTTGTTGACCAGGCGGACCCATTCCTCGAAGTGATCGCGGCGCGAGCGCTGCGATCCCTCGACATGGTCTGCAACGACATGGTCAACGGAAGTGACTGGGCGATCTCGGTCGAAGGTGTGCCGCTTGTCCGGCACGGCGAGATAGACGACGCCGCCGGGTCGCAGAACGCGGAGCATGTTGGTGAGCGCCCCTACCGGGTCCTCGCAGTGCTCGAGGAAGTGATTGGCGATGACGAAGTCCTCGCTCGCGTCCGAGAAACGAGCAAGACGCTCCCCGTCGTCCTGCGCGTCGACCTCGACGAGCGACTGTGCTGCCAGCTCCGGATACTGCGCACGGAGTTCCTCAACTGGGAGCCGGTCAACGTACCGGACACTGACGCTCGGCGGCACTTCCAAGGGGTTATGCAGTGCGCCGATCTCGATGCCTTGACCGCGTAGGTAGCGTCGCGCGACGGCGCGCCGCACGAGGGGAACCGAATGCGCTTCGAGGGCTGCAGCGGACTGCCCGGTGCTGGAGGCAAGCCGCGCCAGGAATCTGGTCACGGTCCCTGGCATAACCGCGGCAACCATCTTTGAGCTTGAGTTTTGATCGTGGAACCCTACTCGCGCCTCGCATGGGGAACAGACTCATCGAGCGAGTGGGGAAAAACGGTCGACCTTGCCTCACGTCGACCGCGGCTCGCGGATCGGCGAGACTGCAGTGCGCACCACGCGCACGCCGCGCCTTACCGTCTCTACATTTCCTCGCTCGCCGATGACGATCCCCATTACCAGGCCGCTCATCGGCAAGGAAGAGCTGCTTGCGGTGCGGCGGGCGCTTGAGTCGGGCTGGGTCGTTCAGGGCCCGTGCGTACGCGAGTTCGAAGAGAAGCTCGCCGGGTACACGGGCGCCTCCCACGCGGTCGCAACGAGCTCCGGAACGACCGCGCTCCATGCCGCGCTTGCGGCGCTCGGGGTCGGCGAGGGCGACGAGGTGATCGTGCCGGCGTTCACGTGGGTCTCGACCGCCAACGTAGTGGAGCATCTGGGAGCGAAGGCGGTCTTCTGCGACATCGATCTCGCAACGTACAACGTTGATGTGGCCGCGCTCGAGGCGGTCGTCACGGCGCGGACCGTGGGGGTGGTGCCGGTGCACCTGTTCGGCCTGAGCGCCAACATCGAGCCAATCGTGGCCCTTGCACGCCGCCATGGTCTCTGGATCGTCGAGGACTGCGCATGCTCGCTCGGCGGCTGGTACCACGGCACGCACACCGGGCGGTTCGGCGAGTTCGGGTGCTTCAGCTTCCATCCCAGAAAATCGATCACGACAGGGGAAGGCGGCATGGTCGTCACCGACCGTGAGGACCTTGCCGACGTCGCCCGCTCGCTGCGGAACCACGGCTCCGCAACGGCGGACTCGCCCGGATCTGCGCCGCTGCTATCAGACTACGTCCGACTCGGGTTCAACTTTCGGCTGACCGACATCCAGGGTGCTCTCGGAAGCGCTCAGATGGATCGCCTCCACAAGGTGCTCGAGCGGCGCCGGCATCGGGCGGCGCTCTACGACGCGGCGCTTGCCGGGGAAGGGTGGCTCCAGACCCCCGTCGTCCCTGATGGTCTCGTGCACGGGTACCAGGCGTACGTATGTCTGTTCCGGCCCGAGGAGCCGTCGCTTGCGAATGTCCGGGCTCTCAACGAGCGACGCAATGCGCTGATGGCAGAGCTAGATCGGCGCGGCATCGCGACCCGCCAGGGGACACATTCCCCCGTGCTCACGCGCGTCTACCGCGAGCGATACCGGCTGCGGCCGGAAGACTTCCCGAACGCTGTGCTCGCCGACCGGCTCTCCCTTGCCGTCCCGCTTTACCCTCAGCTGACCGACAAGGAGCAGGAGATCGTGGTCGCGGAACTGCGCTCGGCGTTCCGAACGGTGTCGTGTAGCGGCTACGGACTAGTACGCGCCACGACCTGAGAGCACGGCGGGAAGCGTCTTGGCCAGGATCGTGATGTCGAGCCAGATCGACCAGTTTTCGAGGTAGTAGAAGTCGAGCCGCACGAGGTCGTCGAAGCCGAGGTTGGAGCGGCCGGATATCTGCCAGAGCCCCGTCATCCCGGGGAGGACGAGGTAGCGCTTGCGGTGCCAGTCCTCAAGCCGCTCGTAGTCGCGAAGCGGCAGTGGTCGCGGGCCGACGAGGCTCATCTCGCCGCGCAGCACGTTCAGCACCTGCGGCAGCTCGTCCAGCGAGAAGCGGCGCAGCAGTCGGCCCACCGGCGTCACGCGGGGGTCGTCGCGGATCTTGAACAGCGCTCCGCCTGCCTCGTTCGCGCCCTCGAGCTCGGGCAGCTGCGCGTCCGCGTTCCGATACATCGTGCGGAACTTGAGCATCTCGAAGTCGCGCTCGCCGACGCCGACACGCCGGTCGCGGTAGAACACGGGGCCGGAAGAGGTCAACTTTACCGTCAGGGCGATCGTCAGCCAGAGCGGCAGCCCGAGGACGACGACGCCCAGACTGACCACGTAGTCGAAGGTGCGCTTGACCACCCAGTCCGTGCCGGCGAAGACCGGCGGGCGGAACTCGAAGAGCGGCACGCCTTCTCCCGGCACGTACTCGGCGCGTTGAATGAGCAGTTCAGTGACGGACGGCGCAACTCGCACCTGTACCGCGGCGCGATGCGCGCTCTCGACCACCTCGAGCAGGTCGCGGTCGGAGAGGCTCCCGCAGACGATCAGCTCGTCCACGTCACGCGCCGCGAGCACAGCGGGCAGCTCGTCGAGATCGCCGAGAAACGGCAGGTCTGAGGTCTCGGCATCGCCTGTGACCGCGCCGACAAACTCGTACTCGATGCCGCTGCGCGTTCTGCCGAGCTTCTCCTTGAGCGACCCGAGCTCGTCGCCCTCGCCAACCAGGATCGCGCGGCGCCGGACTCCGGCGCGGCGGAGCAGCTCACCCGAGATGACCTCGTAGCTCCCCCGCAGCAGCGCGATAACCACTGTGGTGCCGAGCACGGCGGTCGGCGCGAGTCCGAAGGTGGCGAAGTCGTGTCCGATGCCGATCCCGAACGCGAGTGCGAGCAGCGCGACGAGGGCGAGCGAGCCGACCACGCGGCCCATCCCCCCGCGCGCCTCGCGGTGGCGGTAGAGGCCGGCCTGAGCGAAGACGAGCACCATGATCAGAGCCAAGAACGGCAGCCACTCGGTCTCGGCGCGCCAGAGCACGCCCCAGAGCGGCGGCCGGTCGCCGTAGTACAGCTCCCGCGCGACGAGTGCCGCGTAGAGGCCCAGGGCCAACCCGCAGAGGTCGAGCAGGACGAGGGAGCTGATGCTGGCCAGGCGCCGGACGGACGTGCGGACCGCCGTCGCGAGTGCGCGCGGACGGCCGGAGCGAACGTCGCCCCGGGGCGTCAAGACACTCAGCCGCGGCGGCGGCTGCGTGCGCGCGGGCGGGGCGCCGCGCGGCGGCACCGTCTGGCGCTCCACCGTGCGTTTCATTCTACTTCGGTGCGCGCAGGGCCCCTCGTCGTAGCGAGGCGCTCGAGGTCGGCGTCCACCATCATCTTGACCAGCTCGGGGAAGGAGGTGCGCGGCGACCAGCCGAGCCGCTCCCGCGCCTTCGAGGCGTCCCCGATGAGACTGTCGACCTCCGCGGGCCGCAGGAAGCGAGGATCCGTGCGGACGTGGTCGTCGGGATCGAGCCCCGCGTGCCCGAAGGCGATGTCGACCAGCTCGCGGATCGAGTGCTCCTCGCCGCTCGCCACGACGAAGTCGTCCGGCTCGTCGTGCTGGAGCATGAGCCACATCGCCTCGACGTAATCGCCTGCGAAGCCCCAGTCCCGCTTGGCATCCAGGTTGCCGAGGTCGAGCGCGTCTGAGAGCCCGAGCTTGATCCGGGCGACGCCGTCGCTGACCTTGCGAGTCACGAACTCGAGCCCCCGCCGGGGTGACGTGTGGTTGAAGAGGATCCCCGATGCCGCGAACAGGTCGTAGGACTCGCGGTAGTTGACTGTGATGTAGTGGCCGTAGACCTTCGCCACGCCGTAGGGCGAGCGCGGATGGAACGGCGTCATCTCGTTCTGCGGGACCTCGCGCACCTTGCCGAACATCTCCGACGAGGACGCCTGGTAGAAGCGGATCTGCGGATCGACGCTGCGGACCGCCTCGAGCAGGCGCGTCACGCCGACGGCGGTGAACTCCGCCGTCAGCACCGGTTGAGCCCAGGACGTCGGCACGAAGCTCTGCGCAGCCAGGTTGTAGACCTCGTGCGGGCGCGCGTCGGCGAGCGCGCGGGCGAGCGAGACCTGGTCGAGCAGGTCGGCCTGGAGCAGCGTCATGCGGTCGAGCACGTGCTCGATGCGCTCGACGTTCTCGGTCGATGCACGCCGGTTGACGCCGAAGACCTCGTACCCCTTGTCGAGCAGGAGCTCGCAGATGTAGGAGCCGTCCTGGCCGGTCACCCCGGTGACGAGCGCGCGCCTGGTGTCGCTCACGTGGTTGGCGTCCTCTCCGCCCGCACGGTACGCCGCGCGACCTCGAGGGTGTCCCGGAGCGTCTGCTCCAGCTCGATCTCCGGTCGCCAGCCGGTGGCGGCGCGGAGACGGGTCGCGTCGCCACAGAGGACGGGCAGGTCCAGGGGCCGCAGTCGTTCGGGATCGGGCTTCACGTCGACCGGGACGGTAGCGAGTTCGACGAGCAGCTCTACGACCCGTCGCATCGTGACTGTGCGGCCGGAGGCGACGTTGTAGACGCCGCCTTGCACGGCGGGGTCGAGCAGCAGCCGGTAGGCGCGGCAGACGTCGCGCACGTCGGTCAGGTCTCGCTCTGCGTCCAGGTTGCCGACGAGGAGCTCGCCTCCCCCGGCGGCCTCGAGCCGGGCGATCTGGTGGGTCCAGGAGCCCACCGCAAATTGCTCGTCACGTCCGGGGCCCTCGTGCTGGAAGGGGCGCGCCACCACGACATCGAGGCCGGTTTCGCGTACCTGGAGGGCGGCGACCTCGGCTGCTGCCTTCGACGCTGCGTAGGGCGAGACGGGCGACACGGGTGAGTTCTCGGGGGTCGGGAGTACCTCGGCGCGGCCGTACACCTCGCCGGTGGAGACGACGAGCACGCGCGCCTGCGCGCACTCCGCCCGCACCGCCTCGAGCAGGTTGACGGTGCCGACCGCGTTGACCGCCCAGACCCTCGCGGGGTCGCGCCATGACTCGGGCACCCACGACAGGGCGGCGAGGTGGACGACCGCGACGGGCTGCACGTCGCCGAGGGTCCGAGCCAGCGCGTCCGGGTCTGTGACGTCCGCATGGGTCGCCAGGGCGGAGTTCCCGAGCTCGCGAAGCAGGTGCCCGCCGACGAAGCCCTGCGCGCCGGTGACGAGCACGGAGCCGTCCATCGGGGTTAGGAGCCTGCCTCACCAGGAAAATGTGACACTCGTGTGCCGGATCCGTGCCGATTCGGCGACATTTCGCCCACAGGGGTCAGACCCCCTATAGCGGAGGAAGTGTGACGCGTTCGGGTCAGATCTGTGACGTTAGCCGCGCAGCGAGCGGAAGACGGAGAAGGCCGGCTTGCGCGTGTTGCCGATCGAGATGAGGCCGGACTGCCAGCCGCCGAGCGCCTGCTCGTCCTTGAGCAGGAACCACAGCATCATGTCCACGCGCGGATGCCGGCGGGCGATGCGGTAGGCCTGGCGCAGGTAGGTCGCCTGTTTGGAGTAGGTGACGCCGAAGAGCCGGTCGGGGGGCCGGGTCTGGTAGCCGTACTCGGTGATCCAGAGCCGCTTGGCGCCGTAGAGCCTCGTCAGCTCCTTCGTGAGGTCGCCGATGTTGCCGAGCAGGACCGGAGGAGCGACGCGGCCACGCTTGCCGCGGTTCACCTTCGGTTTCGACGTGGGAGTTTCCGTCGGCCTGCCGTAGTACGGATGGTGCGCATAGGCGTCGAAGCGCCTGAGCCCAGCCTTCTTGAGCCCGCGCAGGAATGGGATTGGACCGATCGAGCCGCGAGCCTTGCCGGCGATGTTGTTGCCGCGGGGCGCCGTCACGCCGCAGGCCACCCGCTGGCCCGCCAGCGTCGTCAGGTGCACGCCGGTGTAGATCGCAGAGCAGATGCGCGCGTAGTCGCGCGGGCTCTGGGCGATCCACCGGCTTTTCTTGCCGACGCGGACGCGCTTGAACTGTGGGAACAGGAAGACGGGGTTGTTGGGCTCGTTCCAGGCCAGCCAGTGCCGGACGGCGGGCAGCAGGACGTCCTCGGTCTTCGGATCGGCGTCGTCCACTGCGTAGGTGCCGCTGTAGCGCCGCGCGGCCGCGTAGGCGAAGTTCCGCAGGTCGCTGATCTTCGGCGGCACGCGGTTCACGGCGCCCGACGCCCAGAGGGGCGTGTCGAGAATGGTGAAGACGACTTTGATGCCGTGGTCGCGCGCATCCAGCACCGCCCGGTCGTACATCGCCCAGTTGTAGGCAGGATCCGCGGGGTCGGTGGCGTTGGCCGGCCGCTTCACCGCGACGCCGAGCGGGCCGCCCCAGTGCAGCGTGACCCGCACGACCTGCACGCGCAGCTGCTTGAGCAGCGGGAAGGACGTGTCCGGGTGTCCCAGCACCTGGGCGTCGTCGTAGATGCCGAGCAGCATCCGTCCGGAGGCGGGAGCCGGGGGCGCGGCAAGACCGGCGGCGACGCTCAGGGCCGCCACCGCGAGCAGCAGGCGTCTAGGCATGCGCCCGGGTTTCGCTCTCGATGCCCAGCATCCTGCGCAGGCCCTGCTCGAGCGGGGTCTCGGGCTCCCAGCCGAGGATCTGCTTGGCACGCGTGATGTCGGGCTGGCGGATCTGCGGATCGTCGACAGGCAGCGCCTCGTACACGACCTTGCTCTGCGAGCCGGTGAGGCGCAGAACGACGTCCGCGAGCTCCTGGACCGTGAACTCGCCCGGGTTGCCGAGGTTCACCGGCAGATGCTCGCCGGACTCCGCGAGCGCGACGAGGCCGCGAATCAGGTCGTTGACGTAGCAGAAGCTACGCGTCTGCGACCCGTCCCCGTAGATCGTCAGCGGCTCGCCGGCGAGCGCCTGGCGCACGAAATTGGGGATCGCGCGGCCGTCGTGCGGCCTCATCCGAGGGCCATAGGTGTTGTGCGCCATCACCCCGGTGCCGGCCCAGAAGTTCTCCGCGCCAGGGACACTGAAGTCGTAGACGAGTGAGGTCGACGGCACCTCCTCGATCTCGGTCACGGTCGCCCACACCAGATCCCCTGTGCACCGGGCATTGAGCCGCTGCTCCACGCCGCGATCCCATTCGAGCGGGCTCCAGGGGGTGACGTGGCACAGCGTGAGCCGCCAGAGGGGATAACGACCTCCCGTCCGCTGCTTCAGGGTCGTCTCATAGCGACCCACGGACGGAACGAGCCCGAAGCGGGCGAAGGCGACGACGAGGTCGTCCGCTAACTCGCGGTGCACGGTTGAGAACTCGTGACGGACCCCGTCAAGCTTGTCGCCCGAGTGGACGCCGTCACCCTCGCGGTAGCCCTCGAGGAACCACTTCAGCCGGGCCAGAGGGAGGCCGAGGATCCAGCCTGGAATCCGCTTGCGGTTGCGCTCGAAGCCGAGGTACTCGAACAGCCGCAGAAGCAACTTGGAGTGGACGAAGAGCGCCGCGGAGCGCTCGGGAACCGCACGCGAACGGACGACGTGGAGACCGAAAACACCCTCGACGATCGCCGCTGCACGGTCGAGGAGCGCCTCGTCGCCTGAAAGGGAGATGAACGCGTTGCCGTGATTTTCGAACGAGCAGCCCTCCGCGACCCACAAGCCAAGCAGCCACAAGAGCTCATCGGTGACGGCAATGCTCGCCGGCACGGGCACGTTTCGCCCGGCGCGCCGCAGCCGCACCTCCGCGCCCTCCGATAGCGAAGCGCCGAGCCGGCGGGCGACCGGTAGGGGCAGACGATCCGTCTGCCGCATGCGAATCAGCTTCGTCCAAGCTCCGTTTCTCCAGTTCGGACCGCTGTTCCGGCGCTCGCTGACGAGCAGTCCGAAGAGGTCGTGGCGGTTCTGCCAGGCGAGCTCGCCGAGGCCCGGTGCCTCGACCGAAAGTTCCCAGGGGTCGCCCTCTGCGTACCGCCAGACGTCGAGCATGCTCACGTGCGTGCGGTCGCGTTCCGGCACTTGGATGCGGCGGGCGATGGCGATCCGGTCGCCGACGCGCAGATCTCCTGCCTCGAGCGGACAGGGCTCGCCGCCCGGGACCTCGATGAAGACCGAGTGGTTGCCCGTCACCCGGATCGACCGGCCGTAGCGCGTCCGGATCTCGTAGCAACGCTCGTCGGTTGGATGGGCGATGAGCGATACGGCCTCTGTGGGGAAGATCAGCCCGCCTGCGGAGAACGCCGGCACGCGGACGCCGTCGAGCGGATAGTCGAGCGCGCTCGAGAACTCCTCGCCGGGGAGCGCCAGGCTGACAGGCTGCGAGCGCGGCACGTACCCCGCCGCCACCGCGTACGGCACGAGTCGTGCAGCTAGGTCAGAAACCCTTTCGCGCCGAAGCTCGCGCCCGTCGTCGTACAGCACCTGCTCGTCCGCGAGGATCGAGTTGAAAATCCTCGCGATACAGGTGTCCACGCCCTGCTGGCCGTGGTACGCCATCGTCATCGCCTCGGAGTAGCGCTTCGCCTCGTCGTAGACGCCGCGCGGCCCGACCGGGTTGACGTTCCCCCAGTACGTCTCGGGCTGCGGATGCACCTGCGGGTCGCCGTAGACCTCGCTCGTGGATGCAAGCAGGAAGCGGGCGCGCTTCCACTTCGCCAAGCCGAGCGCGTTGTGCGTCCCGTACGAGCCGACTTTGAGCGAGTGAAGCGGCTGGCGCAGGTAGTCGATCGGACTGGCGAGCGCGGCGAGGTGGTAGACGACGTCGACCGGCTCCTCGATCTCGATGTGGTCGACGACGTCGTGGTAGACGAACGAGAACGCCTCGTCACGGATGTGCTCGAGATTCGTGAGCGTGCTCGTCTCGAGGTTGTCGACGCAGATGACGCGATAACCGCGGCCGAGCAGGTGCTCGCAGAGGTGCGAGCCGAGGAAGCCGGCGCCGCCGGTCACGAGTGCCGTTGCCACGGTGGACGATGATAGCTGCGGCACTTTCGGGGTAATGAGGGTGAGCGAAGATGCACCGCGTGCCCTGCTTACAAACTCTTAACGAAGCACTAAGCTGCTCGCGATGACCGCTATCGACCTCGCAGCGCACTACCGGGGCCGCAGGGTGCTCGTTACGGGCGGCCTCGGCTTCATCGGATCGAACCTGGCGCGCGTGCTGGTCGAGCACGGCGCCGACGTCACGGTGATCGACTCGCTCGCCCCCGGACACGGCGGCGACCGCCGGAACGTCGCTGGTCTCGAGCTCGAGATCGCGGTCGCCGACGTGCGCAACCGCGCCATCCTCGAACCCCTGATGCGCGGGCGCGAAGTCGTCTTCAACCTGGTCGGACGCACGGGCCACGTCGCCTCGCTCGACGATCCGCTCGGGGACCTCGGGAGCAATCTTCAGGCGCCCCTCGCCGTGCTCGAGACGCTGCGTGAGACGGGGTCGCGGGCACGCGTCGTCTTCTCTTCCACCCGTCAGGTGTACGGATGCCCGCGGTACCAGCCCGTGGACGAGGCGCACCCAACCAACCCGACCGACGTCAACGGCGTGCACAAGCTGGCCGCCGAGCGCATCCACCTCCTCTACGGCCGCCTGCACGGCCTCGGTGCGACCGTGCTGCGGCTGGCGAACGTCCACGGACAGAACATGCAGATCGACGACGGCGGGCCGCTGCTCAACGTCTGGGTCTACAACGCGGTGGCAGGCCGCGAGCTCCAGGTGTTCGGCGACGGGCTCCAGCGGCGAGACCTCCTGCACGTGGACGACGCGGTGTCCGCGCTGCTCCTCGCCGGCGCCCGGACCAAGGCTGCCGGGAGGGTCTACAACGTCGGCGGCGGGGCTCCGGTCCGGCTGGTCGACCTCGCCGAGCGGCTGGTGGCCGCCGCCGGCGGCGGCAGCCATCGCGTCACGCCGTTTCCGGCGGAACGTGTGGTGATCGACGTCGGCGACTTCTGCGCGGACGACGGGCTCATCCGGCGGGAGCTCGGCTGGGAGCCGCGCGTCTCGCTCGACGCCGGCCTCGCGTCGACGCTCGCCTCTGCACGCGAGCGCTTGGCGCGCGGCCGCGAGCGCGCCGCTTGACGGTCCCGTTCCTCGACCTCGCGCGCGGGGCTGCGACTCTCGCCGAGGAGATCGAGGAGGCGGTCGCCGCGGTGGTCGCCTCCGGGCGGTTCCACGGCGGTCCGCCCGTCGAGGACTTCGAGCGCGACTTCGCCGGGCTCTGCGGCGTTCCGCACGCCGTGGGCGTCGCCTCGGGCACGAACGCGATCACGCTCGCGCTGGTGGCGCTCGGGATTGGCCCGGGCGACGAGGTAATCACGGCCGCGAACACCTGCGTTGCGACCGTCAGCGGCATCGTGGCGACCGGCGCGCGGCCGGTGCTCGCGGACGTTGATGCGGAGACCCTCACGCTCCACCCGCCCGGCGTCGAGGACGCGCTCACCGCCCGCACGCGGGCGATCGTCGCCGTCCACCTCTATGGCCAGTGCGCCGACGCGGAGGCACTCGCGGAGCTTGCCTGCGCGCGCGGCGTGGAGCTCGTCGAGGACGCCGCACACGCGCACGGCGCTCTCCTCCGCGGGCGGCCGGTAGGGTCGCTCGGCCGCGCGGCCGCCTTCAGCTTCTACCCGACGAAGAACCTCGGTGCGCTAGGCGACGGCGGCGCGGTCGTGACGGCAGACGAGGACGTGGCCGCGCGCGTTCGGCTCCTGCGGGCGCACGGCGAGCACCCGCCCGGCAATGCTGAGTTGCGGGGCACGGCCAGCCGCCTGGACGCGCTACAGGCCGCTGTGCTCAGGGTCAAGCTTCGCCGCCTAGAGGAGTGGAACGAGCGCCGGCGGGCTCTCGCGGGGCTGTACCGAGAGGCGCTGGCCGACCTGCCGGTCGTGCTGCCGGAGGAGGCCGAGCACCGCCGCCACGTCTACCACCTGTTCGTCGTGCAGGTGGAGGACCGCGACCGTGTGCGAGAAGCGCTCGCCGCAGACGGGATCGAGACGCGCGTCCACTATCCGCTGCCCGTGCACCGCCAGGACGCCTACGCCGAGCTCGACCGTCCGGGTCGGCTCGGCACGAGCGAGCGGCTCGCCCAGCGGATCGTGAGCCTCCCGCTCTACCCCGAGTTGCGCGAGGACGAGCTCGAGCGCACGGGTGAGGCGCTCCGCCGCGCGCTCGCGGGCCGCCGGTCCATCGCCCGCGCCGGTTCGCTGTAGCGCCCGCCGTATCGGTCGCGCGTGTTGTGCTTGACTCACAGCGCGCGCGGCGGCGACTCACGCGCTCGGAACGGCGAGCTGGGCCCACACGGTGCCGTCGTCGATGGGTCCCGGGCACCCGGGATCGCGGGTGACGATGCTCGCCACGACGCAGACGTCCGAAAAGGTGCGGCCGACGACCACGGCCAGCCGGCGCTCGAAGACGCCCTCGGCATCCGGGGCCAGCGACCATTCCGCGAGGCTGCGGCGCGGTCGCCCAGCCGCACTGCCGTAGACCCGCAGGGCCATCGAGCGCGCGGGACGTTGCGGCAGGTTCCGCGCCTTGAGGCGTATGAGGAGCCTGGGCGCCCGGACGAAGGTCTCCCAGCTGACAGCCAGCTGCGGGCGCTCCTGCGGCCGGGAGATGTGAACCCGCACGCAGCCGGTCGTGTTGCCCCGCGTGTAGCACGGCGCCGGCTCGTCGCCGACCCAGGCGCGCGCCCCGATGTCGTCGTAGTCGCCGGGCGGCAGCGCGAGGTCGACCGTGTGGTCGATGTCGCCGCCGCCGTCGGGCCCAAGGGAGGCCCCGTACAGCGGTTGCCCGGGCTTCCAGCTCACTCGGCCGTCCTCGCCGACCACCCGCGTGAGCTGCTCGACCTCCACCACGATGTGGTCGCGCGAGCGCAGGCCCGACCCCGTGACGGAGACTGCGACCGTGGAGCGAGGCTTGGGCCTGAGCGTGATGCTGGGCTGCGCCCGGTCGCCCCAGGTCTCTACGCCACCGTAGACGCCGGCGACCAGCGCGGTTCCCAGAGCGACGAGCCCCGCGCGGAGCACGACGCGCTCGGCCCTCGAGCCCTGTCGCAGCGCGAAGGCGGCGAGCGCGCCCAGGAAGACGGCGAGCGCCGCAAGACCGAACGCGCCGATCGAGGCCAGCGGGTGATTGCGAGCCATGCGGCCGATCGTGTCGCCGGTGATGGCGAGCGCGGTAAGGACGGCGCCTAGTGCGGGGATGGCGGCGAGCAGGAAGCCGGCCGCGCCCTTGGACTCCTTCCCGACGGGAAGGAACCGGGGGCTCATCCGCTCATGCCGCGCTCCATGGCACCGACGCTACTCCCACCGGGGACGACCGTCAAGAACATGGTGCCTTGGCGCAGATCCTTGTTCGACTCCATCGTGCCTGCGACGAAGTGGCCGCCCGCGTCGCACGTCGCCGAAGTTCGGCGAGCACCGGTTCCTGTCAGCAATGTACGAACCCTCTCGGTCCGCTTTGAAACGCGTCAGACGCCCTGACGTATAGAGGGGAGAGCGCAATGAAGACGGACGCCCAACTGATCAGACTGGCGCGGACAGACGCAGATGCGTTCGCCGAACTCTATCGGCGCCATGCTGACACGTTGTATCGGTACCTGCGTTCCCGTGTCGGGGCCGACGTGGCTCTCGACCTCACCGCGGAGACATTCGCCCAGGCGGCTCTACGGCTGCGCCGGTTTCGCGACGAAGCGGATGGATCGGCAGGGCCCTGGCTCCACGGCATCGCCCGCAACCTCGTTGGGCGCTACGCCGAGCCCGACGTGTCGAGGCAACAGCCCGGCGGCGCCTCGGCTTACCGGTTTCTACGTCAGTCGACGAGTTCGCCGAGGCGGACGACCGCGCGACTACCGAAGGGCTTGCGCCGGCTCTCAGCCGGGCCGTCGACGCTCTTCCTCCGGGACAGCGCGACGCTCTTCAACTCCGGGTCGTCCAGGAGCTGCCCTACGACGAGGTCGCGTCGTCACTCCGAATCACGGATGTGGCCGCTCGACTTCGCGTCATGCGCGCCCTGAACGCGCTTTCTCGCGCACTGAAAGGAGCAACACGATGAACGATTCGTATGCATCCGAGCTCGACGTGCTCGAACGGCGGCTTCGCGACGCGTTTTCTCGACACCTCGAACGAAAGACTCGGCGGAGGCGGAGGGTTCGTCCTTCGATCGTGATCGCAGCCTCACTTGTAGCGACAGCCGGTATCGCAAGCGCTGCCGTGCAGCTGCTCGGCGACCCGGCGCCGGCGAGGATCAAGGATCAGTTCGCGGCGGTCAATCGCGGGCTTCCTGAGTCACTGCGATTGCAAGTCGACGCTGCGGGTGCCGTGTCCGTTGCAGCGACGGATCGCTCGACGCTCTACCTCGCACGGATCAGGGGTGGCGGCTACTGCATGCAAATGGTCAGCGGTCACACTCCGGACGGCGGCGGCGTCACCTGCACCAGCGATGACCGCGTCGGGACACTGCCGATCGACGTCATTGCCCCCCATTCGGATGGTTCGGGGCCTGTGACGATTGCAGGGCGAGCGAATATCAGCGCGGCAGCTTCGGCCACCCTCGTCTACGCCGACGGCTCGCGCGCCTCGGTTCCGTTCGGCACCGACCGGTTCTTCGTCGTCGACATTCCCGACGAGCGAGTGGCCTCAGTCCGCGAGGACGGCCTGGAGATTGCCGCCGCGGGCGCAGCAGGAAACGAGCTGACTCGTGCCACGATCCCTGCCGACTGGGACCAGAGCGCCGAGGCCGCCCCTCCCGCACCGATCGACCTGAGCACAAAGTCCGACGAGGACGACCTGACCAAGGGTCTACGGGTTCACGGGCCGCGTAACAGCGGCGGGAGCGACGACGCTCGAACTTGTCTGCACGGACGGCGCGATCGTGCAAATCCCGCTGGGCGAGGGTGGTGCTTTCGACTACGACCTGCCGGCTGCCCGACGCGGCGACTTCATGCGGCCCCAACAGCTCCTGGCTCGAAACGCCCAGGGCGACGTTGTGGCCGAGACGCCGGTTGCTGCGGTGGCGTTCTGGCAAGCCGGCGAACGGCGATAGCGAAGGTGTAACGCCGGCATGTCACGCTTGATAGCTCCGCGTGCGGCACGCGTGGCCGACGCTGCCACCCTTTGCGCGCTCCTGGTGGTCTGCGTGCTCCTCGCGGTGGCGAGCGCTGCTCCGGTCGGCCGAGTGGCCGCTTCGGAGGCGACTTCCCGAGTCGTGCTTGCCCGGGCTCCGTCGCCGACTGCAGGGGTGGTCGCGTTCGTGCGAGGGAAGGAGGAGCGCTACTCGGACATCTATGCCGCAGACGTGGACGGGTCGAAGGTTCGTCGGCTGACGCGCGGCCCCGGCTTCAAGTACGACCCCGACTGGTCTCCCGACGGCCTCCGTCTGCTCTATCGCTACGAACCGCCGGCGGGGAAGCGCACGGTTTCCGGAGGGCTCGTCGCCCCGATGAACTGGGCGCCGTCGAAGTGGCTGATTTTTGCCTGCGACCGCCCGGGAGGAATCGGGACCTGCGCCCAGTTCTCCACCGGCCGCCGGACTCAGCGGCTGCTCGGCGGCGCAGAGGGCGGTTTCCCGGCCTGGCGGCCGTGACAGGCGCGGAGGATGATTGTGCGCCGCCGATGTGTTCTGCTCGGGGCTAGCGCGAGAGAGGAGGCCCGTCTCGCGGGCCTCCTCTCGGCGGATCGAGCGGCGGAAGCGCTTACGCGACTGCGACGCCGTTCTTCTGCGCGATGACCTCACCGAAGGTGATCTTCGGCGGGGTCGGAAGCGCTGACTCGAGCTTCTCGTCGCGCACCCAAGTGGCGACGAGCTGCGTCGCCTCCTCGGCATGAGCCGGCGTGTCGAAGAGGCTGAACGAGCTCACGACGCCGTTGCCGGCCTCGAACAGGTAGTAGCTCTTGAACCCTGACACCTTGCTCAGGCGCGGGATGAGGGTCTCGTTGACCTTGCGGGTCAGCTCATCGGTGCGACTCGCGTCCACACCTTCGTACCGTCTCACGGTGGCATGCATGTGCAACTCCTCACTCCTTGAAAGGTGGAGAGCCGACTCCAGCGGGCTCTCCTTGAGCACTCAGGCCAGATGTGACAGTCGAGGAGGAACTCTTGGAGCCTCACCGGCTTCCGCGCTAGGGCCTTACGCGCCTCGGAATTCTAGCACCGCTTCCTGCAGCGCGGTTTTTCAGTGATTATCCCTGGATTTATCCGAATTATTGCGCCACAAAGTGGCCACCAAATGCAAGGAAGCGGGCGTGTCGCGAGTCGCGCATGGATGCTTGTGAGCTCCGGTAGACGGCATCGGGCCTGAAAGTCTCGGTCCCCAGAGCACCGGACCCTCTCATCGAGCTCAGG
The DNA here is from genome assembly GCA_046262315.1 of Gaiellaceae bacterium. Taxonomy (GTDB): domain Bacteria; phylum Actinomycetota; class Thermoleophilia; order Gaiellales; family Gaiellaceae; genus JACVRM01. The sequence continues at coordinate 66,140 of JBHEMZ010000115.1, read as the reverse complement.
CCCGAGCAAAGAGTCCCACGGGCCGGCGAGGGCGGCAAGTCGGACGTGTCCCGCAAACTCCGACAAGTCCCTCCGGGCAACAGGGAACTTCGCCTCTCCCAGCGGTACGTTGGAGCCTAGTGAAGTCCAGTAGGTTACGAGGTGGGGATGGAGTGGGAAACCCTGTCACAGCTGTGGGTGAGGCGGTTCTGGCCCGGCTGCGGGATGCGATCGCCGCTGAGGGTGTCGACGAAGAGGCGCAGTTGAAGGGGGTGCTCCGGATGCTCGGCGAGGAGATCCCCGAGCAGAATCAGCTCCACTTGTTCAAGGGGAGGCCGGGCCGCTGAGCACCTACCCTCTGCTCACGTTCGGAACGCAGGTCACGTTCTTTGCGATGTTCGACAACATCCGAAGTCGACGAGAGACTTGCGGTGACTGCGCAGGGCCGACGAAATCGACGTGCGATTTACCGAAGATCTTTGTTCGACTCCATGTCGAACCACATGGCAAACAGCGTGAACTGCGTGCCCGAGATGAGGAGCAGCGCGACGAGAACGACCGTGGCCGGGGTGATCGGGTTGCCGGCGAAGCGCAGCGCCGTCTCCACGATTCCGAGCGCCAGACCGACGAACGTGAGCAGGAAGCCCAGCACGTAGAAGAAGACGAGCGGATGGAAGTCGCGGATTACGTACTTCTCGCGCAACCGCCAGAAGAATCGGCGTACGAGCAGCCAGGAGATGGCCGGCACAACACGGCGCAGCCGGATGCCGGAGCGCTCGCCGACGCCGTAGATCGGCCGGGAGGGGAAATCGCGCACCCTGGCGTTCCAGACGTTCAGGTGCACGAGCATGTCGTTGGGGAAGCCGTAGCGGCTGTAAAGGCCGTCGAGGTCGAGGCGCTCGAGCAGCTCGCGCGAGGTCGCCGTGTACCCCGACTGCGAGTCGGCCACGTGCCAGTAGCCCGAGGCGATCTTTGTCAGCAGGCTCAGGACGGCGTTGCCGAGGTAGCGCGAGTGCGGGATGAGCTGCCAGGCCTCCCCGGTGAAGAGCCGGTTCGCCTTAGCGTAGTCCACCTCGTCGCGGGCGACGGCGCCGGCGAGCGTCTCCAGGTCGCCGGGATCCATCTGGCCGTCGGCGGCCATCACGCAGGCGACGTCCATGCCGTCGGCGAGCGCGCGCTTGTAGCCGGTCACGATGGCGGCGCCCACGCCCTCGTTGCGCTCGTGGCGGACGACCACGACGCGCTCGCCGGCTTCGCGGGCCTGCTCAGGGGTCGCGTCGGAGGAGGCGTCGTCCACGACGTAGACGCGGTCGACGAAGGCGGGGATCGAAGCGAGCGTGCCCGCGATCAGGCGCTCCTCGTCGTGCGCCGGCACGACGACGGCGATCCGCTTGCCTTCGAGCATCGAGCTCCTAGTCGCGCCGCCAGCGCATGACCGGCTCCCAGAGCAGCGCCGCGAGCGCCCCGAGGAGCAGGCCGAGCAGGCCGCCGACGAGCATCGAGTTGCGCGTGGAGCGGGCGGTCGTCTTCGTGGCCGCGGCGCTTTCGATGATCTGAGCCTTCTCGAATTCTTCGGCGAGCGCGAGCAGCGTGGTCGTTTCCGCTTCGCTCTCCTCAGCGACGGCTCGTCGCTCCTCGAGGTTGCCAAGCTGCGTGACGATCACGAGCTGCTCTACGGCGGGAAGATTCGTGGATTGCCGCACAGCGCGGTCGAACGTGGCAATCCGCCGGTCCAGCGACTTGATGCGGCTCTGCTGCGCTTGCAGCTCGCGCTCGAGCCCGGTGATCTTCGCGTTGACGTAGCCCGACACGTCTTCGACCACGATCGCGGCGAGGGCATTTGCAGCACGCGCCGTCTTGCGGCGCGACGAGCCGGTCACAGAGATCTTCGTCAACTGCGCCTGGCCGCTCGGTGCGCGGCGTGCTCCCCCAATCGTCTGAGTCGACACCTTGCCGCGTAACTGGCCCACACGAAGACCGGCCTGCCGAGCCGCTCTCCGCAACGCCGCCTCGGACGTAATGATTTCGCGGACGACACTCGGATGCGTCTGAAAGCTCGGGACCTGATTGTTGGACGTAGGAGTGAGCGGCGTACCGAGGCTCAAGGTCGCCTCGGCCTTGTAGACCTGCTTCCCGCCGGCCGCGAGCACGAAGCCGAGTGCCAGACCGAGCGCGAGACCCGCAGCGGGCAGCCACCAGTGGGCCGCAATGCGGTCCCAGTAGCGGCGGACGTCCACCTCCTGCTCGGGGCCGACGTCAATGTCGTGCTCCTCGCGCCGCCCGCGTGGCAGGTCCCGCTGAGCGCTCATCGGGGCGACACCCTACCCGCTAGTAACAGTGTGTTACTTGGTCGCGGGTCGCGGGATCATGGCGTAGATCCTGGTGTGGCCGACCAGGAAGAGGCGCTTCCGCCCGCCGATCACGCCCGCGTACTTGCCGTCGTTCCAGCGCCAGAGCTCTCGCCCGGTGCGGGCGTCGAGCGCGTAGGTGCGCTGGTTCAGCGTCGAGAAGTAGACGATGCCGTCTAGCACGGTCGCCGAGCCCGAGATGCGTCCCTTCGCATCGAACTTCCAGCGCTCCTCGCCCGTGGCAGCGTCGAAGGCGTAGAAGTGCTCGTCGTGCGAGCCCACGAGCACGAGCTGACTCCAGACCGCCGGCGAGGCGTACACATAGTCGCCCGTTCCGTTCGACCAGCGAAGCTTCCCCGTTGCGGCGCCGAACGAGTACACCTTGCGGTCGGTCGAGCCAATGTAGACGCGTCCGTAGGAGACCGCTGGCGTGGAGTAGAACGTCCCGCGCGGCCCGAGCCGCTGCTGCGCAGCGGCTCGCCAGACCTGCCGGCCGGTGCGCGCGTCCAGCGCGTAGACATGGTGGTCGTACGAGCCCGCGTAGACCTTGCCGTCGGCGTACGCGAGTGCGCCCTTCACCTCTCCGCCTGTGCGGAACGTCCAGAGCAGCCGGCCCGTGCGCGCGTCGAGCGAGTAGATGCGGCCGCGCCAGTCGCCGACGTAGACACGGCCGTCCACGACGAGCGGCGAGGTCTCGCTCGGGCCCAGTGCGAAGCGCCAGCGCTCCTTGCCGTCTCGCGCGCGCAGAGCGAGGAGCACGCCGTCGAGGTCCTCCGTGGTCGCGTTGCACGGCGGCCGGTTCAGGAAAACCGCGAACACTGTGAAGCTCGAGACCGCCGGCGAGGAGGCGGCGCAGCGCCCGGTGGGGCTTGACCAGACAGCGCTGCCGCGGCGGGCGTCGAGCGCGACGAGCCGCCCCTCGTTCGTCTCGACGTACAGCCGGCCGTAGGCGAGCACGGGAGGAAACTCGAGCAGGCTCTTCGCCCGGTGAATCCAGACCGCTCGGAACGGCGGCCGCAAGCCGAGGCCCTCGTCGTACCGGCGCCGCTGCGCGTCGAACCCGTAGGTCTCCCAGCGAACCTGGTCGCGCGGCTCGTGGCGGTGTGCCGGCTCGGTGGGAACGAACTCCTCGGTCGACGAGCCGCGGACGTCCTCGCTTTGCTGCCAGCGGTCGTACGCGAAGACGCCGAGCGCGCCGCCCGCCACCACGACGGCCGCCGCCAGCGCGACCAGCACCCGCTTCATGCCTTGGGCGCGACCGCGTAGATGCGCGAGTAGCCGTGCAGCAGCAGGCGGCCCGCGTTGCCGGAGACGGGCACGTACTGGCCGTCCGGGAACTGGTAGAGCACGCGACCGCTTTTCGCGTCCGCGCCGTAGATGCGCCCGCGGATCGAGGCGAAGTAGACGACGCCGGCAACAACGGTCGGCGCCCCGGAGATCGGGCTACCCACATGCGCGCGCCAGAGCGTCGCACCCGTGCGCGCGGACACGCAGCGCAGGTAACCGTCGTGCGAGCCGAAGTAGACGCGCCCGGCCCAGACGGCGGGCGAGGAATAGACGTAGTGGCCGGCCCCGACGCGCCAGAGGTAGCGACCACCGGTCGAGAACGCCGTCAGGGAGTTGCCGGTGGACGAGGGGACGAAGACGCGGCCGCCGACCACCGCGGGGGTGCCGTAGACGCGGCCGTTGACCGCGGCCGACCAGCGGCGGGTGCCCGTTCGCGCCGACAGCGCCAGCACCCGGCCGCCGTAGTCGCCCAGGAACACAGTGCCGCCCACCACGGAGGCGCTCGAGGTGATCTTCGCGCCGGCACGGTGCGTCCAGCGCAGACGGCGGCGTTCAAGGTCGAGCGCATACACGATGCCGTTCCACGCTCCGAAGAAGTCGACGCCGTCGCGCACGACTGGCGAGGACTCGACGGGAGAGCCGACGGCGAAGCGCCACAGCAGCCGTCCGTTGCGCCGGTCGAAAACCCAGACGTTGCCGTCCATGCCGTGGACGACGAGGCGCTTTCCGACGACAGCCGGCGACGCCGCCATCTTCCCGCCCGTCTCGTAGCGCCAGACAACATTGCCGTAGCGCATCGACAGCGCTCGCACGGAACCGTTGAAGTTGGAGATGTAGGCGATCCCGTCCGACACCACGGCGGGAAACTCGATCAGCGATCCGATCCCCCGGCTCCACACCACGCGGAACGGAGGGCGGAGACGGATGGAAGTCTGCGCCTGGGTGCGCCGGGGGGTGACGCCGTACATCGGCCACTGGCTCGCCGGGCGGTAGAGGCGGAGGGTGATCTGGCGGTGATTGAACGTCACGGGGAGCGTGCGGCGCGCGTACCCCCGGGCGCGCAGGCTCACGTTGGCGGTCCTGCCGCGGCGCAGCAGGAAGGCGGCGGCGCCGACGCGGCCGGTGGCGTCGAGCTGATCGCCCACGCGCACGCGGGCGCCGCGGATGCGGTGGTTCAGATCGCCGTCCACGACCACGACGTATGTCCTGCGCTTGGCCGGAGCCGGCTTACGCACGGGTGCTCGCTCGCGCACGGGTGCTGGCTCGCGCACGGGTGCTCGCTCGCGCACCGGAGGCAAGGCCGGGACAGTGGAGCTGCGGTCGGCGCTCGTCGACGCGCCGTCGTCGCCGGCGCAGCCGACCGCGAGCAGGCAGAGAAGGACGAGTGACGCTCGTCGCAACACGGCGAAAGAGCGTAGCCGCCGCCTCGGAGCGCCCCGCGGCGGGCGCGCGGCGGAGACCTGTGGAACAACCGGCGCACATCCTTGACCCCCCAGGGTCAGACCCTGGTCATGGCTCGAGCGGACAGGTGTGGACGAATCGTTGCGGAATCGGCTCACCGGCCGTCGGCGAAGACCGCAGAGTCCCAGCGGGCGAGCCGCTCAGCGCGTGCCGGCCGCCTTGTCCCAGACGGGCGGCACGCCCCGGCACGCGTAGCGGACGAGCGCCACCAGCGTCGCGCCGCTCACGAGCACGTAGTAATAGGCCAGGCCGGCGCCGGGGACGCGCATCCGCAGCCGCCCGGCAGCCGCCAGCGCCAGGAGACCCGCCTGGGCGCCCAGCGCGCCCGCGTAGACGCCGCCACGCGGGGCAAGCGCCCCGCTCGCGCCGAGCAGGACGACGTGCAGCGCGCCGCTCCCGTAGCGGAGCACGCGGTGCGATACGAGCTCCGCGAGGTACAGCGGTGGAACGCCGCGGAGCATGCCGCCCTCGAAGAGGTGCTGCCACGCCCACGGGAACATGCGCACCTTGCGTCCGTACTCGTCCTCGAGGTGGGGCGGCGGCTGTTCCCACGCGACCGCCTCGGGTTCGTACACCGCGCGCCTGCCCCGCTTCACCATCGCGTCCGGAAGGCCCAGGTCGTGACCGAAGCGGTGCGTGACGTAGTCCGAGCGGCGCACCGCGTAGATCGAGCCGTTGCCGCCGGTGATCGACCCGAGCGCGGACTCGCTGTCCCGCAACCACATTTCGTAGCGCCAGTACAGGCCCTCGCGGTTCGTTCCGTCCGCGGCGAAGAGACGGAGCCGCCCGCAGACGTAGCCGACGTCGGGATCGGCGAAGTTGCGGACGAGCTTGCGCAGCGCATCGGGCTCCCAGGTCGCGTTGGCGTCGGTGAACGCCACGATCTCCCCGGTCGTTTGCGGAACGGCCCGGTTCATCGCGGCGAGCTTGCCGCCGCGGGGCCCCGCGAGGAGGCGAACACGTGGCTCTCGCTCGGCGGCGGCCAGAACGAGCTCGTCGGTGCCGTCGCTCGAAGCGTCGGAGGCGACCAGCACGGAGAACCGGTCGGCCGGGTAGTCCAGCGCCAGCAGGTTCTCGAGCCGCCGCTCGATCACGGTCGCCTCATCGTGCGCGGGCACGATGACGGTGACCCCGGGCGTGATGTCGTCTGTACGCACCGGTCGCGGGCGGGCGCGCGCGAGGGCCGCCGCCGCGAGGGGGTAGCCCGCGTGGGTCCAGACGAGCGCCCCGAGCGAGCCCCAGAAGACGCCCTTCAAGAACACGGGCAGGAGCCTAGCCCGCCCGAGTTGGTGGCTGTCAGCTGCGCCACGTCAGCGAGGGAGGCCATAGGCCGGGAAAAAGCCGCTGAGGTCGGCGGGGTCACCACCGACCGCCCGGTACGCGTCTGCATCGTGGACGGCCTTGCCGACCGCCGCCTCTCGCTCGCCGCTGGGGTCGAAGCGGCGCTTGAACTCGTGCAGCGAGTCGCGCGCGCCGCCGACGCCTCCGCCGAGGTGGAAGACGGCATAGCCGCCCTGCTGCGCCCAGCGCGCGGCCTCCAGCAGGAGGAGCGTGGTCGCACCGAACCGCCGGCCTGCCTCCGAGGTGGCGCCCAGGTGGTAGTGGAGCCACGGCGGCGACGCGAGGCAGAGCGCGCTGGCAACCACTTCCTCGTCCGCGAGCGCGTCGAAGCGCGCGAGCCCGTCACCGAGCCGCTCCAGCGCCTCCCAGTACACCGGCGGGAAGAAGTAGAACGCCGCCGCGCCCGCGCGGCGCATGCTCTCCTCGTAGAGCGGCACGAAGCCTCCAAGGCCTGTGACCGCCTCGACCGTTACGCCCGCACCCTCGGCTTTGCGCGCAGCGTTGCGGTGCTTCGGGTGCATGCCGGCGAGCAAGTCGCCGGCCTTGAGGCCCCAGCCGATCGTGGACGCGAGCGGCTCGACGTGCACGGCCGCGCCGTACTGGTTCCCGTAGAGGGGATGGAAGCGGACGAACGTCGTCACGACCCCCTGCTCGCGGCACCACGCATCGTACGCGGGCCAGAAGCCGGCGGTACCCCCGCCTGCAGGGCCCCCGTACCCGTACGGCGTAACCACGTCGGCGGCCGCAGGGGACCGTCTCGGTTCGGGGACAATCTCTACACCGCGGATGATTCCCGCGAAGACCGTCCCCTCGTGCTCAAGAAGCAGCGTACGGCCGGGCTCGAGCACGCAGGCACTCTCGACGTACGCACGCCGGTAGTACGCGTCGGCGACCTCGAGCTCCTCGAGCACGCCGTCCCACTCGGACGGCTCCACCTCCCTCACTCGGGACCAGCTCCGGGCACAGGTCTAGGTTTCGGGGCCTGGTCCCGGGGCTTGGCCCTCGCGCGCTCGATGTTGAGGCGGTCCTCGAGCGGCTCCGGGTCCGGGCGTCCGAGCTGCGCCACAGTGCGAGCGACGATTCGCGCGTCGAGACCGAGCGACCAGTTGTCCACATACCACGCGTCGAGAGGAAACCGCTCCTCCCAGGGGATCTCGTCGCGACCGTGGATCTGGGCCCAGCCCGTGATGCCTGGCTTGACGGCTAGGCGCCGGCGATCCTCCGGCGCGTAGTTCTCCACCTGCTCGAGCAGATCGGGGCGTGGCCCGACGATGCTCATCTCGCCACGCAGGACGTTCACGAGCTGCGGCAGCTCGTCGAGGCTCGTGCGCCGCAGGAAGCGGCCGCTGCGCGTGATGCGCGGATCGTCCGCGACGACCCCGAACGGATCGGCGCTGAGGCCGAGCTCGCGTCCCAGCTCGACGGCGTTCGGCACCATCGTGCGGAACTTGAGCATGGTGAACGGCCGGCCGCCTACACCGGCGCGCGCCTGCCGGAACAGCACCGGGGCGCCGGACTCGAGATAGACCCACGCGGAGATCCCGACGAGCACCGGCGAGAGCACGACCAGCCCCGCCGCGGCCAGCACACGGTCGCCCGCTCGCTTGACGAGCGCCTGCGCGCTCACCTCGCGATCTCCCGGTAGACGCGCTCGTGCTCGACCGCGGCAGCGTCCCAGGTGAGAGCAGAGCGCGCGGCGAGGGCGCCTTCCCACGCGCGGCGAAGTGCCTCGCCATCTCCGAGCAGCTCGCCGCAGGCGGCCGCGAGCGCACCCGGATCGTCCGGCGGCACGACCCGCCCCGCGCCGAAGTCCCGCACGGCGTCCGGCAGCGCGCCCACGTTCGAGACCACGACCGGCCGCCCGTGGCCGAGCGCGGTCGCGAGCACGCCGGAGGAGTCGATCTTCCGGTAGGGCAACACGACGACCGTAGCCTCGCGCATCACGGCCGGGATCGCCGCGTCCGGGACGAAGCCAAGCCGCCATTCGACGCGCCCCGAGACTCCCAGCTCGTCCGCGAGCGCGCGCACGGGTCCCACCGGGTCGAGCGCATCGCCTGCGACGAGAAGCCGCGCGCCCGGAAGATCCACCAGCGCACGCACCAGCACGTCCAGGCCCTTGTAGTCGCGGATCAGCCCGAAAAAGAGCAGCGTCTCGCCGCACGGCGGCTCCGGTTCCGAAGGCGCGCCGGCGACGAACACCGGATGCGGGATGCGTACGAGCTTGCCCCGCTCCAGCCCAAACGCCGCGAGCTGCTCGACGGCCCGGTCAGAGTGGACGACCACCCGGTCGACACTCGCGAGCACCTCGCCCCACGCGGCCAGGTTGCGCTCCCGCCGGGGCACGACGTCGTGAGCTGTCAGGACGATCGGGTAGCGCCCCAAGAGCCGGCGCAGCCAGCGGAGGTCGAGATGGGGAGCGCCCAGCCACTGCACATGCACGACCTCGGGGCACAATGCCCGGACACGGCTGACCAGCCGCAGCGCGCTCGGCACGTACTCGAGCCCCTTGAGCACGACCCGGGCACGTGAACGCGGCGAGCGGCGCAGGAGCCGGGACGAAACCGGCAGGAACACCTCCTCGCGGCGGTAGCCGTCAGGCTCGGGAACGTCGCCGTGAGCGAACGGCGAGGTGAGCAGCGTCACGTCGTGACCGCGCCGGGCGAGCGCCGAGGCCAGCTCGTGGTCGTAGGGCACCGTGAAGCTCGGCGGATCGAGGAGCGCGACGCGCACGAACTAGTGCCCCTTCAGGTGATCCTCCCCCGCTTCCGCCGGTGAAAAGCAAGCGAGGCGATGGCGGGGATTGCCTGAAGGGGCACTTAAGTGAGCTTCGAGCCGAGATACGCAGGGATGGCAAGCGCGGGCAACGGGTCGTCCGCGGCCAGGACAGCACGAACCTTCTTGCGGCGCAGATACGGCGCCAGGAAGGCGCGCAGCGCGAGCTCACGCCGGCGGGCGAGATCGAACGACACCCACATGTCCTTGGCGAGGAAACTCCACGAGACGTCGTCCTCGAGCTCGCGGGCCGCCGGCTCGAGACCGCCACAGAGATCCTCGTAGGCGATGCGCGCGACGTCGAGATAGCGGCTCATCGCAATCCCCGCCCACATCGGGACACGCGTGTTGACCTCGAGCAGCTTGTACTCACCGTCGCGCGCATCGTGGGCGAACTCGACGTGGCCGAAGCCGCGGTACCCGGAGCTCTCGAGCAGGCGCAGCCCCAGTTCGCGGACGCGCGGGTCCGCGCGCGTCTCGAAGACCGCGCTCGTGCCGAACCTGATCGGCCCCTGCCGCACCTTGCGGCCCGTGACGACTGCGAGGGGCCGGCCGCTGCGGCCGATGTACGCGAAGAGCGACCAGATCTTGTCGTGCGCGCCCGGAACGAGCTCCTGGACGACGGTGTCGAAGCCCCGTGCCCGCGCCTCGCGCCAGGCCGCGACCAGCTCGTCGAGCGTCTCCGCAACGAGCACCTTCTCGCCGAACGAGCCGGCGAAGTGTTGACCCTCGACAGGCTTGAGCAGGTAGGGCGGGCGCAGCTCGAGGCTTCGCAGCGTCTCCTCCGAATCGGCCGCGACCGTGGCCGGCGCCGGGACGCCGGCGCGCCTGGCCTCCTCCGGGAGCGTCTCCTTGCGGCGAAGGCGGCGGGCGACCTCGGGATCGGGCGGCAGCGGCAGCTCGTAGAGCGCGCTCAGCTCCTCCCAGTTGCGAAGCACCAGCTCGACATGGTCGTCGCGCTCCGGCAGGAGCACGGGGCGCTCCTCGCCGGCCGCGGCGCGCAGGGCCGCGAGCGCGCCGGCCTCGTCGTCGACGCGCCGCACCGCTGCGAGGTAGCGCGAGCGAGTGCCGAACTCGTGCGGATGCATGCTGATCCCCGTCACCGGAACGCCCATCCGGCCGAGGCTGCGCGCGAACGAGAGCCCCGCCCAGAGCAGGCCGAACACGACCGCGGGGCGGCTCGCTCCCCCTGTTCCGTTCCGACTCGTCATGCGGCCACGCTAGACGATCCACTCGAGTGACGACCCGGGGCCGCCAATCGCCAGCGTCCCTCAAACTAGCCGGCTGACGCGGTCAGCCGGCAACCAGGTCGCCGAAGACCTCGTGCACCAACGCGTCGAAGGTCGGCGGCAGTGTGCCGTCGGCGCGTGCAAAGTCGCGCAGGAACACAAGGTACGCACGCCATTCCTCGACGCGATCCGGGGACTGCGCAGCGGCGCGGTCGACGAGCCCCTCGAGCCGGTCGATCGTGAACGCGCCGGCCGGCGCGGCGCCAGCGCGACGGGCGGGAGCGGGCGCGGGAGCCGCCGGCGGAGCTGCGGGTCTGGCGGCAACGCGTTCCTCGATCGTGCGCTGGAGCTCGTCGAGCTGGGCGTCGCGCTCGATGAGCTCCCGCTCCCGGCGGACGAGGGTCTCGCGCAGCCGCGTCAACTCCTCCGCCTCGGCCCGACGGCGGCCCTCGGCGCGCTCGAGCTCCTGGGTCAAGCGGCGCTGGACCTGGACGCGCGCGGAAAGCTCCTCCTCACGGCGGCGGAGCTCGGCATCGCGACGCTCCAGCTCTTCTCGCGCTCGCCCCACCAGCTCGTCACCGTCCGCTGCGGCATGGCTCACGCGCTGGAGCGCAGCCTCGCGCTCGGAGAGGGCGCGGACGCGTTCTTCGACCTTGCGCTCACGGGCCGCCAGCTCGGCGCGTGCCCGCTCGATCTCCTCGCGCTCAGCGCCGAGTCGGTCGCTCACCTGCACAGCCTGCCTTGAGGCGTCGGCCGCGCGGCCGGTCACCGTCTCGAGTTGCTGCTCGCGCTCGGTCAGCTCCTGCTCGGTTCGCTCCACCTCGGCTGCGCGCGCTGCGAGCGCAGCCGCTTCGGCCTCCACCCGAACGCGCGCCATCTCGACCTCGCGCCGTGCCTCAGCGGCCTGAGTCGCGAGCTCCTCGGCGGCTTGCTCGCGCTGTTCCGCCTCCGCGCGGGCCTGCTGCGCCGCCTCGTCGGAGCCGGCCGCCGTCTCGACCGCAGCCGCGAGCGCACGCTCCCGCTCCGCGAACCCGCTCTCCCGGGCCGCGAGCTCGGCCTCGCGACCGGCGGCGGCCTCGCGGGCCTGCTCGAGGTCCGCCGTGGCCTCGGCCGTGCGGTGTTCGAGGACTCGCGCTTGCTCGTACCGACGATCGGCTTCGACCTGTGCGCGTTCTACCTGCTCGGCTCGGTCGGCCAGCGTCGCCTCGCGTTCGACCAGCCGCGTCTCACGGTCCTCGAGCTGGCGCCGGACGTGTTCGACTTCCTGCCGGGCGCGTGCCCCCTCGTCGCCGGCCGCCGCCAATGCCCGCTCGCGCTCGTCCACCCCCCGCGCGGCGGCTTCGGCGTCGCGCCGGCGGCGCTCGAGCTCGACCTCGGCTCGCTCCAGCTTACGCTCCCGGTCACGTAGGGCCGAGTCGCGCTCCTCGGCCTGTCGCACCCGTCCCCGCTCCCGCTCGTCCAGCTCGTGCTGCGTGCCCGCAAGCGCCTCGCTCTCAACCGTCAGGTTCGCGCGCAGCTGGCGCAGCTTCTCGCCCGCGTCGTCCACGGCTTGGCGCGCGGCCGCCAGCTCCTGTTCCCGCCGCTCGACGATCTCGTCGCGGCCGTCCAGAGCCCGTCGGCGGGCCTCGAGCTCCGCGGCGACCGCGTCGAGCTCCCCCGAGCGTGCCGTTAGCTGCTCGTCCCGGGCTTCGAGGTCTGTGGTGCGCTGGTCGAGCGCCGCCTCGCGGGCAGCAGCGGCGCGCTCGGCTACAGCCCGGGCGCGTACGACCTCTTCGTCGCGCGTGGCGAGCGCGCGCTCTCGCTCGGCCAGCTCTGCGCCACGGGCCTCCTGGGCAGCTTCCACTTCCCGCTGTTCCTGCTCGCGGCGATCGAGGTCGGCGGCGCGCGTCTCGACTCTGGCGAGCGCCTCCGCTCGGGCCGCCTCACGCTGCTCGAGCTCGCGTTCGGCCTCGGGGAGCGCCTGCTCGCGGATGCGCAGCGCATCCTCACGCTCGCGCGTGCGGCGGATCGCCTCAGCGGCGGCGCGGGACCCCTCCTCGTGCTCAGCCTCTACCGCCGCGCGAAGCTGAGCGAGCTCCTCGCGCGCGCTTGCGATGTCGCTTTCGGCGCCCCGCAAGGCGTCCTCGCGCTCTCCGAGGAGGCGCCGCCGCTCGGCTAGCTCCCGCTCGCGTTCCGCCAGCTCGAGCGAACGGGTCTGCTCGGCCGTCTCGGCATCGCGACTTGCTGCCTGGAGACGCTCTGAGTCGGCCTCGAGGCCCGCTCGGGCAGCCGCCAGCTCCTGCTCCCGGCTCGCAAGGGCCGCTGCGGCACGCTCGGACGCCGCCCCGCGCTCGGTCAGCTCACGCTCGCGGGCGTCGAGCTCCTCGGCGCGCGCCTCGACTCGCGCGCGCTCCGCGGCAACGGCGGCCTCGCGCTCCTCGAGCTGCGCGAGCTCGCGACGGCCGTCCACGAGCTCGCTGCGAGCTCGCTCGAGCTCCTGCTCCGCCTCGGCGAGCGCGGTCTCGCGGGAGGCGAGAGCACGCTCCTTAACCTGGTTCTCGAGCGTGCGGGTGTCGAGCTCTTCCTGGTGGGAGATCGCGGCCTGCCGAAGAGCGCGCAGCTCCTCGCCGAGCCGCTCGCCCTCACGGCGCGCCTGCTCGACACCACGCTCGCGGGCCACCAGCTCTGCCTCTCGGAGCTCCACCGCGGCCCGCTCGGCCGTGAGCTCGTCCCGAACCGTCTCGAGCTCCTTCGCCAGCCGATCGGCAGCCACCCGCGCCGCGGCGCTCTGTGCCGAGCTTTGCACCGCGGCGGCTTCGCGTACGGAGACGCCCTGCTCGCGGCGCTCCACCTCTCGCACACGCGCGTCGACCTCCGCCTCGGCGTCGCGGCGCGCCTCGTCGCGCTCGGCCAGCTCCCGCGCCTGCGCCTCGACGAGGGCCGCAGCCTCGCGCTGCCTCACCTCGCGGGTTTCGATCCGCTGCTCCGCTTCCTGCACCGCCCGCTCGCGGGCCGACACCGCGGCGGTTGCGTCCTGCTCCCGGCGTGCGATCTCCTCAGCGCGCCCGGCGAGCTCCTCCTGCTGCGAAGCCAGAGCCGTCCGCGCCGCTTCAAGCTCCTCGCGGCCCCGTGCCAGCTCACGCTCATCGCGCTCCGCATGCCGGGCGCGCATCTCGAGCTCACGCTCGAGCACCTCGAGCTCCTGGGCGCGCGGCTCGAGGTCGGAGACCGCGGCCTCGCGCCGCTCCAGCTCTGCCCGCCGGCGGGCCGCGCGGTCGAGCTCCTCGTCCAGCTCCCGTTCGCGCTCGCCTACTTCCGGGGCCTCCGCGAGCCGGCTCCGAGCCTGCGCCACCAGCGCCGCGGCGCGCTGCTCGCCGGCCACGACTTCCTGCTCGCGAGCAGCAAGCTCCTCCTCTCGCGCCGCCGCGGCGGCATGCGCTTTCCGTGCAAGGGTGCGCAGCGCGTCCAACTCGGAGGACAGCTGCGCCCGCAGAGCCTGAACCTCCCGCTGCTCCGCGGCGAGGGTGGTCTGAGCTGCGCCTGCATCTTGCTCGCGAAGCTCGATCTGCTGCTCGCGGCGGCCGACCTCCGCGCGAGCAGCAGTCAGCTCTTCTGCTCGCGCGGCCAGCTCGTCGTGCGCGCGGGCCGCCGCCTCCCTCGCTGCCTCCGCCTCCCGAGCGGCTCCGGCGAGCCGCTCCTCGTGCGCAGCCAGCTCGGCCTCGCGCGCAGCCAGCCCCCGCGAGCGCTCCTCGAGCGAGACGCTGATCTCCAGGCGCTCGCGCTCGCGCTGCTCGAGGGCACGCTCGCGCTCGGCGAGGTCCTGCTCACGGGTCGCAGCGCGCGCCTCGAGTTCCTGCTCGAGCGTCGCGCTCTTTACTTCCAGGTGCAGCTCCCGCTCTGCGAGCTGCTCCTCCCGTGCTGCCGCGCCGGCCTCGAAGTCGCGAACGCGCTCGGTGAGCCGAAGCTCTTGCGCCGCCGATTCGGCCTCAAGCTGACGCTGGGTGGCGAGCGTCTGCTCGCGTGTGGCGGCTTCCTGCCGGAGCGTTTGCTCACGGACGTCGAGCTCACCGGCGCGCAAAGCCATCGCGTCGCGAGCCGCCAACAGCTCCGTGCGCAGCTTCTCGAGGTCGGACCGTTCCCGTTCGAGCTCCGCGCGCGCCGTTTTCAGCTCCTGACGGCGGCCCGCCTGCCGCGAGTGCTCGGCGAGCTCGCGCTCCCGCCGCTCCAGCTCGGCAGCACGCTCGAGTTGGCGGGCCTCCCTCTCCTCCTGCTCCTCCCGTCCAGAGGCGAGTGCGGCCGCCTGCGCCGTAACCTCTTCCCGGACGCGACGGACGTCCTCGGCTGCGGCGACGACGGCCTCCCGCCGCTCCTCCAGCTCGCGAACGTGCGACTCAATCTCGGGTAGGCGCGCCCGCTGCTCGGCGACGGCCCGCTCGGCCTCCGCGAGCTCGCGCTCACGCCGGGCAAGCCCGGCCGCGGTCAGCTCGGCCTCGGCCGCGCGCTTTTCGACCCCGCGGCGCCGCTCGTCGAGGTCGACGACCTCGGCCCGGTCCGACGCGGCCTCGTGCTCGCGCCGCTCGAGTTCTGCCCGCGTGCGCTCGACCGCAGCCAGCTGCTCGCTCAGGGCGCGCTCGCGCTCGGCGAGTTGCCGCTCGCGCTCCTCCAGCTCGCCCTGCCTCGCGGCCGTCTCGTCGATCTCCCGCCGGCCCGTCTGCCGGGCCAGTTCGAGCTCCCGCACGAGCGCATCCCGCTCCGCGCCCCGCTCGGCCGCCTCCTGCCGCGCCTGCTCGAGCTGTCGCGCCGCCTCCTCATTCGCGGCCCGGAGGAGCGCCAGGCGGTCGGCCAGCCGGCGCTCGTCCTCGCCCGTGGCCTCCGCCTCGCGCGCGCTGTCCTCGAGCTCCCGCTCCCGCCGGTCCAGCTCGGCCAGCTCGCGCTCGTGGCGCTCCACCGCCCGCGCGCGCGCGTCGAGCTCGCCGAGCTGCTGTTCCCGCAGCTCGACCTCGCGCAAGCGCTCCGCGCAAGCGCGCTCGAGCGCAGCCAGCTCCTCGGCGCGTTTCTCGAGGTCGGCATTGCGGGCCTCGAGCTCCCGGGCCGTCCGCTCACCACCGGCATGCGTGCGTGCGCGCACCTCCTCGAGCTCACGCTCGGTCGTCGCTCGCCGTTCCTCGGCCGCGCCGGCCTCCCGTCTCGCCTCCTCGACCCGCCGCGCCGCCTCGGCGGTGGCCACCTGCAGAGCAGCGATCTCCGCCGTGAGCTGCGCCTCACGCTCACCGGCGGCGTCCGAGGCGAGCACACGCGCCGTGAGCATGCGCTCGCGCCCGACCAGCTCCTGCTCTCGCGCGGCGAGCGCCGCGCCGCGCCGGTCGAACTCCGCCTCGGCGTCCGCGAGGGAGACCGCGGCGCCGTCCTCGAGCCAGGAGACCGCTGCGCGCACGCGGCGCCCGAGGCGCCTTCCGCCCTCGTCCCGCCCCGTCACGAAGTACGACACGGGCTTGCCGGTCGCGACGGCGATCCGCTTCAGGTAGCGCGACGCGTCGCCCTCGCCGCGCTCATAGCTCCCGAGCGTGGGCACCGTGACCCCGATGCGCTCGGCGAGCGCTTCCTGGGTCAGCCCACGCGCTCGACGCGCCTCACGAATGCGCTCACCGACCGCCTTGGGCCCCTCACTCGTCTGCATACGAGCCATTCGGCTCGCCCGTACGTTACTCCACCGTCACGTCGGCGTAGGCGGCGAGAAGCAGGTCGCCCACACGCTCCCACGAGAACTCCGAAGCGGCGCGCTCGCGGGCCGCTTCGCCCAGCCGCCTGCGGAGGTCGCCGTCGGCCAGCAGCCGCACGAGCGCCTGCCGTAGGGCGGCCGGATCACGAGGCGGCACGAGCAGGCCCGTCTCCTCGTGGACGACGAGGTCGCGCAGGCCGCCGACGGCCGCGGCGACCACAGGCCGGCCGTGGGCCATCGCCTCCAGGCAGACGACGCCAAAGCCCTCGCGGTGCGACGGGCAGGCGACCACCGCCGCGCGCGCCAGGCGCTGCTGGAGCTCGGCGTTCGGCACGAAGCCGGTCGCCTGGGGCATCTGGGCGCGTAGCGGACCGTCGCCGACGACGGAGAGGTTCAGCCCGTCGGCGGCCTCCAGCAGGTCGAGCACGCCCTTCTCGCGCGAGAGCCGTCCGGCGTACAGCACCTCCGGCGGCTGCGCCTCCTCACCCACGTCGCGCGGGAGCCGGATGCCGCTCGGGATCACGCGCACGTCCCGCGCGCCGAGCGCGCGGGCCTCCTTTGCGAGCGCAGCCGAAGGGCAGATGACCAGCTGCGCGCGAAGCAGCACGCGTCTCGCGAGCCGCGGCACGCGACGGGCAAGCTCCACGTCCGTGCCCCAGAGCTGGACGACGAAGGGACGGCCGGTCAGCGCGGCGACGGCCCCCGAGGGCAGCCAGTGCGCGTGCACCAGGTCGGCGTCTCGGGCGGCGCGGCGGGCCGAGCGGGCGAAGCCGGCGAGCATGGCCGGCAGGAGCAGCACGCGGGCCGGGCGGGCGCGCAGGTTGCTGGCGATCCCCGCGCCGTACGCGATCCCAAAGTGCCTGAAGCTCGCCGGCGAGACGACTTCCACGAGGACGCCGCGCCTCCCCAGCTCCTCCACGGCGTCCGCGACGAAGTGCCCGGCGGCGTCCCCGGCATGGCGCGGGTATGAGGTCGTGAGGACGACGACCTTCACGCCGGGCGCCGTGCGAACACAGCCGGCACGGCGAGCACGAGCATGGCGAGGGCGTAGAAGTAGTAGAAGGGAATGGTGAGGTAGAACGCGTTCGCTGCGAGCGTCCCGGCGAGCGCCGCCGTGAGCCCCCACGCGAGCGGACGCACCCGCCGCGCGAGCGGGTCACGCGCCGCGCCCAGCGACCGTCCGAGCCTGCGAGCCGCCGCCAGCCGCCGGAAGAGCCACGCCAGGAAGACAGCAAAGAGGGTCGCGCCGACGACGCCCGTTTCCACGAACAGGGCCACGTAAAAGGAGTGCGGGCCCCAGTCGGTCTTCCCGGTGACGAACTCGTAGTAGACGGAGAAGTTATTGAAGCCGAGCCCGACGAGGGGGTGAGCCGAGAGGACGTCTGGGATGAACCCGTAGACGTCCAAGTGGGGCGACGTGGCAGCCGTTTCCGTGCTCAGGCGCGAACGCAGAACGGTCTCGAAGAAGTCGGCGCGGCGTGCCACGATCGCGAGCAGCCCGGCGCCGACGATGGCGAGCGGCACGAGGAAGCGCGCGGTCGCAAAATGGCGCCGGTACGGGACCGCGAGTACGAGCATGCCCACCGCGAGGCCGAGCATCCCGCTCCGCGACAGCGTCGCCAGCTCGACGGCGAGCAGGAGCGAGAGCAGCGCCGCGAGCGGGAGCCGCAGCCGGTGGCCGCGCTCGAGCCGCAGGTAGAGGGGCGTGAGCACGAGCAGCGGCACGATCAGCATGACGCCGAGATGGTTGGGGTCGCCGGTGAGCGCGTTCGGGCGGTAGACGTCCTGGCCCTCCACCGCGCCGTAGACGTTGATCGAGCTCGCCCCTCCGGTGACGGGGGAGAGAACGCGTTCGTCGAGGTCGCCCCCCGTCTCTGCGTACGCGAGCTGGAGCACGCCGTACACCGCGTTCGCTGCGACGCCCGCGCAGAGCGCGCCGAGCGAGTGCCAGTAGAAGCGCGGGGGGCGCCGCAGCAGGAAGGTCAGTCCGACGACGAGGAATGAGAAGTGCAGCGCCCATTTGACGGTTCCCTTGAAGAACTGTGCAAGCGCCTGGTCGGTCTCGAGGTTGTAGAAACCGACCAGGTAAACCGCGAGGAAGGCCGCGCCGAAGACGACGGCGACTGCCGCGCTGCGCGGCACGCGGCCCGTGCCCGACCCCTGCTCCAGCCGGGCAAGAGCGGCGGCGGCGAGGAAGAGCGCCGAGACGACGTCCGAGAGGTTGACGGTGCCCGCCACCTCCCAGTGCACCTTCTCGAACGTGATCACGAACAGCGTGGCGAGGAACAGCAGCTCGGCAGCGCGTCTCATACAAGCGACCTCAGCAGGTCGGCGAGCTCCTCGACGCGGGCGCGGCGCGACAGGCGTTCGCGCATGCCGGCGGGAAGCGGCGTGCCGTCGAGTGAGCCCGCCCGGAAGCGCCGGTCGAGCTCGACGAGGGCGCCACGCATCCCTTCCACGTCGTCGGGGGCCACGACCGTCGCCGCCCCGGTCTCGCGGAGGAGCTCGGCGGCAGCCCCGTCCGTCGGCACGGCCGCGAGGATCGGCCGCTCGGCGGCGAGGTACTCGTAGACCTTGCCGGAGAGGACGCCGCGCCCGCGGCCCCCCGCGTCTGGGATCAGGAGCAGCAGCGCCTCGGAGTCGCGCTGGAGCTCGAGCGAGCGCCTGCGGGGTACGTAGGGGTGGAGCTCCAGCCGGTCCGCCAGCCCCTGCTCCTCCGCCCATTGGCGGTCGCTCGCGCGAAAGCCGCCGACGAAGCGCGCGATCGCGTCCACGCCGGACCCGTGGAGCGCCGTGAGGAACGGACGCGGGTCACGCTTGCCGAAGAAGCTCCCCGTGTGTGTGATGCGCAGGCGCTCCCCCTGCCTGTAAGCGAGGCCCGCGAAGTCCTCGAAGTCGCAGCCGTTCGAGATCGTGACGACGCGGCCGCGCGGGCCGAGAGCGCGCACCTCCTTGGCGATCGCCTGGGAGACGCCGACGATCGCATCCGCGCGGTTGGCGACGAGCCGCGCGAGCGCCAGCTCGGTGCGCTCCTTGGAGCGCACCGCCAGGCTCTCGGCGCGCCGGTGAGGGTGCGCGACGAGCGAGTCGCGCAGGTCGGCCACCCAGCGCACGCCGGTCGCGCGCTTCGCGGCGGCGCCGACCAGATGAACCGAGCCGGGCGGCGAGGTCGTGATGACCGCGTCGATGCCCTCCCGCCGGACCAGCCGGAGCGCGGCGGGGATTGCGGTCGCGTTCCACATGACGCTCGCGTCGGGCACGAGCAGGCGCCGGAAGGCGAGGCTGGCGTGGCGCGAGAGACGGTCGAGACCCGTCCGCCCGTGCAGCTCCTCGGCCGGCCGGCGCGCGCGCGGCCCAACGTAAGGTACGCGGTGCACCACCGCCTGGCTCGGCGGCTCGAGCTCCTCGTCGCGGTGAATCCACTTGGGATCGGAGGGGGCGAGCACGTGCGTCTCGATTCCGAGCGCAGGCAGGAACGTCGCCAGCTTGAGCGAGCGCTGGACGCCGCCGCCGCCCGCGGGCGGGAAATACATGGTCACCAGCAGGACACGCACTACGGCATGCGATACAGCACGTACTCGCCGTCCTCGTAGATCGGGCGCCGCGCGAGCTTCGTGAGGAAGCGCGAGCGGTCGACCACGATCCAGTCCGCTCCGTAGCGTCGCGGGATCTCGAGGTCACGGCTCTTAAGGAAAAGGCCGGCGTCGCGGCGGCGGTCGTAGGGTCGGTTTTCCTCGGTGTCGGCCACGTGCGCGGGCGGCGCGGCGGCCACGTAGACGGGCAGCGTGGCGGCGACGCGGTAGCTCGTCTCCGCGTCCGAGAAGACGACGTCGCGCGGTGACGTGTGCGCGCGCAGGGCGCGCACGAGACCCGGCGTGAGCGTGTGCGGGTCCTCGCGCCCTAGCGGCTGCCAGTCGGCCGCGGCGTCCACGCCCACGGGCAGCACGAAGAGAACGGCGGCGAGCGCGGCGAGCCGGTGTCCGCGCTCGGGCAGGCCCGGCCACCGCAGGGCCGCCCCGAGCGCGAATGCCGCGGCGCCGCCGACCACAGCCGCCCAGGTGATCAGCGCCGGACCGCCGTGGTGGAGCCGGTAGCCAAAATCCCCTGGGAAGGCGAACTGGAGCGCGATTCCCGCGCCCAGCGCGAACGGCAGCACCGCGACGCGAAGCAGGCTTGCGAGCACGAGCAGGCCGCCGGCGAACGCGAAGGCAAAGGGGACGAAGCCGACTGCCCGCCGCGCCTGCGAGATCGAGACGAGATCGGCGAACGCTGGGAAGAGCACCGTTGTCAGCGTCAGCGCGAGCACAGCCAGCGAGCCGCCGAGCACGAACGCCGACCAGCGCCTGAGCGGCACGAGCGCGGCGAGTGGGATCAGCGCCAGCGCCGCCACCGCGATCGCCCCGCCCCGCGCCACCGCCTCCGGTGCGATTCGATAGCTCGTCTCCGAGAAGACATCGAGCTGGCGCGGATACTGCGCGATCGCCCGCGCGATCTCGTCGCTGCCGGGTGTGTGCGAGGCGGTCTTCTGCGCCACGGGCAGGAGCGCGAGGGAGATGAGCGCGCCGGGGGCCGCGAGCGCGCCGAGCGCGGCCAGACCGGGGACGACCTCGGCGCGCGCCATCAACGCGCGCGCGATGACATAGCCCGCAAGCGGCACGCAGACGAAGATCGCATACGTCACATGGACAAGCGCGAGCGCGAGCCCCGCCGCGGCGATCGCGGGGAGCAGCGCGAGCGAGCGTTCGCGGACGTACGCGAAGACGAGCGAAAGCGCGGCCGGGACGAGCAGCTGCCGGCACGCCGTGGCCGGAAGCGCCAGAGCGGTGTAGGCACCGCCCGAGCCCGGCGCGAGCGCGATCAGCCCCACCTGTCCGGCCACGACGGCGAGCGCCGCCCCGCGCGAGCGGAAGAGCGCGTGCCCGGCCTCATACGCGACCAGGACGGCAAGGGGCGCCAGGATGCTCGCCTGGTGCCGAAAGACGAGCGCGGCGTCCACGCCGGCTAGGTCGGCGACGAGCGCGATGAACCCGTGCCAGAGCGGGAACGCGTAGCCGGGGTGAAGGCCCCCGTCGGCGAACTCGCCGATCGTCTGCAGCGAGAGCCCGTCGAACGCCTCGAGCTTGCGCACCCGTGCGAGGTGGAAGAGCGCGTCGCCGGTCGGGATCGGCGCAACCCGCCACAGCGCGGCGCCCATGGCGGCACCGCCCGCCACGACGGCGAGCGTGGCCCACCGCGGACGCAGCGACTCGCCGCGCGCGGCGAACGGCAATGCAGCGAGCGAGATGCCGCCGAGCACCCAGAGCGCGAGGCCCAGCGACGCGCCGGTCGCGAACGTCAGCGTCAGCGCAAGCGCGAGCGCGGTGAGCGCGAACGACAGCGCTGCGGCCGCGCCGCGCAGCGCCAGCCCGCGGGCGATCAGGAAGCCGGGGAGGAGCAGAACGGCAGTGGCCGCCGTGAGGCGCAGGGCGAGGCCCAGCCCCTCGGCGGGCAGCAGCCGCGCGACCGCAAGCGCCGGCAGCGCGAGCAGTGGCAGGAACACGCTCCACGCGACGCGGGCGCGCGAAGCCGCGTAACCGCCGCGGAACTCGATCGCCGTTTCCCCCGTCCTCACGGCTCGATCCTCGCCAGCGTCGCCGCCGGCGCCGAGCCGAGCCAGCGCGCGCCCTCGCGGTATGCGCGGCCGCGCTCGCCGCGGAAGACCGCGCCGCGCAGCAGCAGCGAGAAGCGCAGCAGCCGTCGGGCGCGCTCGGCGGCGCTCAGGCCGTGGTGCTTGGCGAGGAAACGCAGATGCCCGCGCAGCTGCTCGTTGAAGAAGCGCCCGCCGTGCCCGGCACCGAGCACGTGGTAGGCCTCCGCGTCGGGGCAGAACCAGGTCTCCCAGCCGGCCTGCCGGAAGCGATAGCACCAGTCCGTCTCCTCGCTGAACAGGAAGAAGCCCTCGTCGAGCGGCCCAACCTCGTCCACCGCCTCGCCTCGGACGAGCAGGCACGCGCCCATCAGGAACTCCGCCTCGCCTGTCTTGTCGTGGTCGAAGCCGTCGCCGTAGAACGCGTTGAGCGCTCGCGAGCGCGGCGCGAGCTTGCGCAGGAAGAGGTACTCGGTGGCGAGCCGCCACACCGTGGGAAAGCCGCGCACCGAGCGCTGGAGCCGGCCGTCCGGGTAGCGCAGCCGCGGGCCCACGACGGCGGCACGCGGCCGGCGCTCTGCGAACTCGACCAGGCGCTGGAGGGCCTCGCCGGCGAGCCACGCGTCCGCGTTCAAAATCAGGAACCAGCGGCCCGACGCCTCTCGCATGCCGCGATTCCATCCGGCGGCGAGCCCGCGATTCTCCTGCTCCACGACGCGGATTTCCGGGAAGCGCTCGCGGACGAGCTCGAGCGTCCCGTCCGCGGAGCCGTGGTCGACCACGATCGTCTCGTGTCCGCGCACGCTGGCGAGACACCGCTCGATGTGCGGAAGCGCGTTGAACGTCACCACGATGACCGATACGTCGCCCATGCCTGTGGAAAACGGCGGGAGGAGGTTACCCCGGTGCCCGCCGGATGCCCGGACGCGGCGCGCCGCGGGCTCCCTCCCAGAGCAGGATCCCAAGGCCCGGCAGCGCCATGACGACTGTGACTAGGAAGAAGAGGAATCCTGCCGCGAACGCCGGCTCGGCCGCCACGCCGAGCTGACCGAGGAAGCTGACGAAGAAGGCCTCGCGGACGGCAAACCCGTTGATCGTGAAGGGGAAGAGCAGCACGAAGAAGAGCACGGGGCCCATCACGTAGAAGGGCCGCACGGAGAGGTCGATGTCCACCGCGCGGGCGACGAGCCAGACGGGCAGGATGCGGACGGCCTGGAGCGCGAGCGTGGCAAGCGCGAGCGCGAGCAGCAGGCGGCCCTCCGAGCGGTACGAGTGGATGCCCTCGTAGACCGCGCGCAGGGAGCGCTCGAGCCGCACGCGGTCGAGCAGCGGTGCGAGCCAGGCCAGCGAGCGCCGTGCGCGCGCCGAGAAGGCGAGGAAGCCCAGCACGCCGGCGCCCGTAACGAATGCGGCCTCCATCCAGAGGTACGCCCCGATGTCGTAGCGGCCGAGCGCGAGCACGAAGCCGATCGCGGCGAGCCCCACGGTCGCGATGCCGCCGAGCGCACGATCGAGCACAACCGTCCCGGTGATCAGGCCGGCGCGGCCCGGGTGCCGGCGCGCCGTCTCCACGACCCGCACGGCGTCGCCGCCGAGCGACGTCGGCAGCACCTGGTTGGCCGAGTACGCGACGAAGTACGTGCGGGTCAGCCACGAGAGCGGCTCGCGCACGCCCTTGACGGCGAGCAGGAGCTGCCAGCGCCAGGCCATCGGCACTGTCGTGACGACCATGATCGCGGCTGCGAGCGCGAAGAGGCCCGGATTGGCGTCGGCAAGCACGTCCCCGGTATGCGAGAGGTCGATCTTCCAGGCCAGATACGCGACGCAGGCGCCGGTGACGAGCACCGTGAGCGCCAGTCTCAGCGCTCGAGCGGTCATCTGGTCAGCGCCGCATGCACGCGCCGCAGCGCCGCGATCGCGTCCGCGATGTCGTCGTCGGAGTGCGCGGGCGAGAGCGGCAGCGAGAGCACCTCGGCGCCGGCGCGCTCCGCGACCGGGAGCGGCTCCCCGACCGTGCCGCGATACGCCGTCAGCGTGTGCACCGGCAGGAAGTGGACGCTGGTCCCGATCTGCTCCTCGGCGAGCAGGCGCTGATACTCGTCGCGCGTGCCGCCCGCGTGCTCGGGGTCGACGCGGACGACGTACAGGTGCAGCGCATGTGTATCGCGCTCGTCGCGCGCGAGCGCTTCGAGTCCGTCGAGCTCGGCGACCGCGGCGTCGTAGAGCTCGAACTGACGGCGGCGGCGGCTCGCGTGGCGCTCGAGCTTGTCGAGTTGGACGAGCGCGATCGCTGCGAGCACGTCCGAGAGGTTGGCCTTGTAGCCCGGCACGGCGATGTCGTAGAGCGAGCCGTGGCCCCGGCGCATGACGCGCATGCGGTCGACGGCGTCGGCCACGTCGCGGCGCGTGGTCGCGATCAGCCCGCCCTCGCCCGCCGCCACGTTCTTCGTCGCGTAGAGGGAGAAGCAGGTGGCGGCCGAGATCGAGCCGACGGGCCGCCCGCGGTAGCGCGCCTCGGCCGCGTGCGCGGCGTCCTCGACGACCGGTGGGCCGAGCGCCGCGATCGCGTCGAGGTCGCACGGCTGGCCGGCCAAGTGCACCGGCACGATGGCCTTCGTCCGGGGCGTGACGCGCCGCGCGGCATCCTCTGGGTCGAGGTTGAGATCGCTGTCGCGGACGTCGGCGAAGACGGGCCGCGCGCCGCAATGCACGATCACGTTCGCGGTTGCCGGCCACGTGATCGGCGTGGTGATCACCTCGTCGCCCGGGCCGACGTCGAGCGCGAGCAGTGAGAGGTGGAGCGCAGCCGTCCCGGACGAGACGGCGAGCACGTGCGGCGCGCAGCAGAGCTCGGCGAAGCGGCGCTCGAGCTCGGCGGCCCGCGGCCCGGTGGTCAGCCAGCCGGAGCGGATCGCGTCGGCCGCCGCCTCGACTTCCTCTTCGCCGACGGCGGGGGGCTGGAAGCCGAGAAAGGTCGTGCGGCGGCGCTCGGAAACGTCGTGCACGCAGCCAGGGTAGTCGCCGCGCAGGTCTTGTAGCGGGGCTGTTACTTGGCTTGGGCCTGACCGCCGTACTGCTCGCGCAGCGTGCTTCCGCCCAGCGGTACCGTGCGCAGGATCTCGCCGTCTTCGCCGCGGTAGAGCAGCGCGGCGGCGGGCATGCCGAGCGGCGGAGAGACGTAGACGTTGTCAGATACCTGGACCCACCGCGTCTTGCCGCTCGGTGACCGCAGTCCGACCGCTGCGACGGCGTCCGCGGCAAAGCCGGCGAGCCGGACTACGCGCGGGTAGCTCTCGTCGAGGCCCTGCTTGAGCGGCGTCAGGTCCGCGACCGGATTCTCGCGGGAGGGGAATCCCGAGGTGCAGGCGATCTCCCCGAAGCGCTGGCGGCCTCCCACGGCGAGGGACGTGATGAGGCATTCTCCCTCGAGCGCCGCGGCGCGGTAGAAGCGCACGCCCTCACGACTGGCGACGAGCCGCACCTCGGTGATCGAGCGCAGCTCGAGCTCGGCGCGGTCGCGGGGCAGGAACTGGGCGGTGTCGACCGGATGTCCGCTGTTCGAGAGCCGTTCGAAGCCAGGCGGCCCCGATCCCCCCGCCGTCGCGATCACGGCCGCGGCCACGCCGAGGGAGACCAGGGCGGCCGCGCCTGCTGTCAGACGTAAGGCGCGCCCGCTCACCGGCCGATCACTCCCTCGCACAGGACGTAGGAGGACGGCCCGCCGTAGGTGAAGTCGTACGCGCAGGTGGCCGCGTTGTACGGCGGGACCTCACCCTCGAAGGCCGTCCGCTCCACGGTGAGCAGCAGGCCGTTGTAGGTCGGCCCGTACGTCCGGTACCACATCTCGGGGAATCCCGAGTAGGGGTTGTTGACCCAGAAGCCGAGGCGGAGAGAGCCGCCGCTATTCTTCCAGACGCGCGCCTGGTCCCAGCCGTTCCACCCCGAGCACGCCACGCTCTGCGAGTTGGGCAGGACGGCCGAGCAGCGGTCGTGTGGAAAGCTCGGCGTCACGAAGTCGAAGCCGCGGTCATCGTAGAAGCGGCAGATGGTGCACCCGCCACCGTCCTCGGGCGCCGGCTCGCGTCCCGGTGCCGCCGTCACGGCGCCGGCCAGAGTGAGCGCGAGGAGCGCAATGATGATTACGGCGGCTCTCACAGTGCAATGGTCTACCAGCACCCGCCATGCCCCACAAGATGGCTCTTGGGGCCATGCCCGCAGGTCACGTGACGGCGAAGACCACCCGTTCGGCCGCACGGTCGGCCGTCGTCAAAGCCTCCTCGGGCGTCTCGCCGGTCGCGAGCACGGCCCCCGCGCGGTCGGCGCCGCGACGCAGCGGGCCGAACGGGTGCCCCGGGGCACGGTAGACACGCACCTCGACCACGCCCGGGAGCGCGGCCGCCTCCTCCAGGCCGGCGACCCCGGCAAGCTCCCCCTCGGGCGCGAGCAGGAAGCGCACGCACGCACCCCCGGCCCGGAAGTCGCCGCGCAGAGACTTCTCTTCGATCTCCCAGCCGAGCGCGGCATGGACGGCGAGGCCGTTGAGGTCGACTCCGGTGGCGGCCGCGCACAACTCCGCGTCGTGGCCGCCTCCCAGCCGCGCCGCGACCTCGACCACGCGCGGACCGTCGGGCGCCACGCGCACCTGCGTATACGACGGCCCGTCGGCGATCCCCAGGCCGTGCACAGCGCGCTCCGCCGCCGCGGCAGCCGCCTCTCCGCCGTCCCGGGCGGGCCACACGTGTGCGAGCGCGACGCCGAACGCCGGTGACTCGGCGACGATGCGGTCGGTCACGGTCAGCGCTTGAAACCGGCCGGCCGCCGAGAAGCCGTTGACAGTCAGCTCCGGCCCGGCCACGAGCTCCTCGACGAGGCAGCTTCGGCTGCGTGACTCGGCGAGAGCCCGTCGGATTGCCGGCCCGAGGTCCTCCAGGCGGCGCACGACCGACAGCCCGCGCTGGCCCTGCCGGTCCGGCGGCTTGACGACGCACGGCACTTGGAGGTCGGGCTCATGGTGGCGCACCAGGCGCCAGCTCGGCTGCTGCACGCCCGCCGCCGCGAGGCGCTCCCGCTGGCGCACCTTCGACGTCGCGAGCACAGCCGTCTCCGGGGAGATCGGGTGCAGCAGGCCGATCTGCGCCGCCACCCGCGCGGCGACGGCCACCGGCCAGTCGATCCCCGGCGCGATCAGTCCGTCGACCCGCTCCGCCTCCGCCAGCCGCGCGATGCCGTGCTCGTCCTCAGCCGACACGAGCGCGCGGCGGTCGGCGTACTCGAACCCGGGCGCCCGCGGATCGCGATCGGCCGCGACGACGAAGAGGCCGAGCTCGCGCGCGCGCCGCAGCAGGCCGATCTGGGCCGGACCGGCCCCTAGGACGAGAAGGCGCCCGCCCGGGCGGGCCGCGTCGCTCTCCACCACGCCTCGTTCTCGCGGTACCACGCGACCGTTCGCTCGAGCCCATCCTCCCACGCCGTCCGTGCGCGCCAGCCGAGCACGCGCTCCGCCTTCGCGGTTGAGCCGATGTGCCGGTCTACCTGGCCGGGGCGCTCGTCGACGTGCACGCTGAGCGAGGCGGGGCGGTCCAGCAGCTCGAGCACGGCGTCCGCGATCTCGGCTATGGAGATGTCCGTGCCCGTCGCCACGTTGAAGACCTCGCCCGCTACGGCGTCGAGCGGCGCCTCGATGATCGCCTCGATCGCCTCGGCGTCATCGTCCACGTACAGCCAGTCGCGGCTCGCGCGCCCGTCGCCGTGGATCGTGAGCGGCTCGCCGTCGAGCGCCTGCGTAATGAAGCGCGGGATCACCTTCTCCGGATGCTGGCGCGGGCCGTAGTTGTTGAACGGTCGCACGATGACAACCGGGAGGTCATACGTGACGTGATAGCTGTACGCGAGCCGGTCGGCGCCGGCCTTGGTCGCCGCGTAGGGCGAGCGCGGGTTGAGCGGGTGCTCCTCGTCCATCGGCGCGGAGAGGGCCGTCCCGTACACCTCGCTCGACGAGATCAGGATGAAGCGCTCGACGGGGGTGCTGCGAACGGCGTCGAGGAGGATGCGCGTGCCCTCCACGTTCGTGGCAACGAACTCGCCCCCGCCCTCGGCGATCGACTTCTCGACGTGAGACTCGGCGGCGGCGTTGACGATCACGTCCACCTGGGAGACCACGTCGCGCATGAGCTCCTCGTCGCGGATGTCGCCGTGCACGAAGGCGAGCCTCGGGTGGGCGAGCACGTCGGCCAGGTTGTCGATGTTGCCCGCGTAGGTGAGCGCATCGAGGGACACGACCTCGTGGGGCGTGGCCGCGAGCAGATGGCGGATGAAGTTCGACGGGATGAATCCCGCCCCGCCGGTGACGAGAACGCGCTTCGAGCTAGCAGGCATCGGGAGGTGAACTGGTTGCCACGGCGCGGAACGTTAATCGCGCGGCGCCAGCGCACGTCGCACTCCCGCCACACATCCGGCACAGACACGTGACAGCCGGTCTGATATAGGGGGTCTGACCCCGCACAGGGAGCGCGAGCCGCCCCGCGACGGGATTGTCCCCCCGCCGGGCCAGCAGTTCCTACACGTCCGTCACGGCGGAGGCGGGCTCTGCGCGCCGCAGCCACACCGCGCGAAGTCGCGTCTGACTTGGAGAAAACCCGCTGCAAGTCGTCATGGCCCCGCGCAGCGGGGCCGGACTTGCGGCGGTCAGAGTTCCTCTTCGACGATGTACAGCGGCCGTCCCTCCACGTCGCGCTGGATGCGGCTCAGGTACTCGCCCACGAGCGCGAGAACGAAGCCCTGTGTGCCCAGCACGTAGAGCACGAGCACGCCGAGCAGGAGCGGGCCGGGGAAGTCCGACGCGCTCAGCCAGTACGCCACCGCATACACGCCGAGCGCCGTCGCCACGAGCGAGCAGACCACGCCGAGCGCGATCCCGATCCACTGGATCGGCTGCGGCCAGAAGCCCGCGAACACATGGAGCGCCAACCTGACGAGTCGCAGCGGCGGGTACCGGGACGGCCCCCGGCGCGGCGCA
Source organism: Gaiellaceae bacterium (assembly GCA_046262315.1). Lineage (GTDB taxonomy): Bacteria > Actinomycetota > Thermoleophilia > Gaiellales > Gaiellaceae > JACVRM01. The sequence continues at coordinate 37,384 of JBHEMZ010000115.1, read as the reverse complement.
TGGCCGACGTCGACCTCGACGACCGAGGCGCCGCTCGCGACCACGAGCGCCTTCGTGAACTTCTGCTTGCCGATCGCGTCGAGCAGCGGCTCGACTGCGCTTCGCCGGTACGCGTTGAAGGCGCAGCCGAAGTCCGCGATGGGCACGCCCGTGAGACGGCGCAGCATTCCGTTGACGAGGCGCGAAGGCAGCGTCCGCCCAGCCCCATCCGCCCGTCCACGGCGCCGCCCGCTGGCCACGTCCACACCCTGCTCGACCGCAGCGACGAGGCGCGGAATGTCCTCGGGGGGGTTCTGGAGGTCGCCGTCCATCGTCACGACGACGCCTCCACGCGCCCGCGCAAGACCCGCGTGCATTGCGGGATGCTGCCCTGCGTTTCGCCGGAAGCGGACCGCACGCACCCGTCCGTCGCGCGCGTGCAGGCGCTCGAGGGCCACCCACGTGCCGTCGGTCGATCCGTCGTCGACGAACAGGAGCTCGAACGACCGTCCGGCAGCCTCGAGCGCGGCGGCGGCGCGCGCGTGCAGCTCTTCCACGCTGCCCTCCTCGTCGAGGACCGTGACGACCACGGACACATCCGGCGCGGCCTCGCCCGAGGCGGCACGGAGCGGGCGCGGGACGCTGCCGATCTCCGCCATCTGCAGCCGAAAGCTACACGTGGTCTTCCCAGTGCGGTCTTGTGCCGCTCGCATCTGCGACAATCACCCCCGGTGTGACGATCTCCCCCGTCACCGGCATCGACGAGCTGCGGCTCGATCGTGTGCACGGCGGTAGCTGGCTCGCGCGCATCGCGGTGGAGGCGCTCCTGCAGGAGGCGGCGGCGGGGGCCGACTCTGCGGACGAGCTGCGAGAGCGGCTGGTGAAGACCGCGCGCGACCTTGTCGTCTCTCGGCCCGATTCAGGCTCGGTCGCGACGGCGGTCGCGCGGCTCCTCGCCGTAGCGCACGGGAGCTGGGTGCTCAGCGTCAACGAGCTGCGGAGGCTCGTGCTCGACGAGGCGCGCGCACTACTCGGCGCCCGCGACCGCGCCGCACGCTCGATCGCCATTCAGCTCGCCCCGCGACTCGCCGACGCGGTGGTGGTCACGCATTCGGCCTCGGCGACGGTGCGCGAGGCGGTCACGCACACCCCGCCCCGCCGGCTCATCTGCACAGCGTGCGAGCCGCTCGGCGAGGGCCGCGAGTTCGCGGACGAGCTTCGCGAGCATGGTCTGAACGTCACACTCGTCGGCGATGCAGACGCAGCGTCGGCGCTGGACGAGGCAACGCTCGTACTCGTCGGCGCGGACACGATCTACCTCGACGGCACCCTTGCCAACCGCCGCGGGACGCATTCGCTCGCCGAGGCAGCGCACGGGCGCGGCATCCCCGTCGTCGTGGCTTGCGAGGTGATCAAGCTCGCCCCGTTCGATCCGCCGGACGCGCCGTCCGATCCCGATCTCTCCGACCTCACGCCTCCCGGTCTCATCGCCGAGATCTCCACCGAGGAGGGAGCGGTGCGGCCGGACGAGATCGCCGCGCTCGTCGAACGCACGCCTCTCCTGCGCGAGGGCTACGCGCTGCTGCGTGGGGACCGCAGCGCGGCCCCCACGCAGAGAAGCTTCAGCTAACCGGCGTCGAGCCCCGGCTCGAGCGCCTCAGCAGCGCCTGGGCCGGCCAGGGATCAGAAACGCGGCCCTCCTCGTGCGGGCGCACCGACTCCCGCCCCAGGACCACTCGTCAAGTTCCTGCGCGGTACCAGTCGATCGTGCGCGCGAGGCCGTCGTCGAGCTCCACGCGCGCTTCGAATCCGAGCAGCTCGCGGGCCTTCTCCACGTTCGGCATGCGGATCTCGACGTCCGCGTAGTGCAGCGGCTGGAAGACGATCTCGCCTGGGCAGCCGCTCAGTCGCTTGATGCGCTGCGCGAGGTCGTAGATCGTGACGGTGGAGCGCGCGTTTCCGACGTTGAAGCTCTGGCCGATCGCCTCCGGGCGCTCGAGGCAGAGCAGCACGGCCTCGACCATGTCGTCCACGTAGCACCACGCCCGGATCTGGGAGCCGTCTCCGTGGATGACGAGATCACTGCCCGCCAGCGCGGCCTCGATGAAGGCACGGATCGCGCCGCCGCCGACCTGCCCCGGCCCGAAGACGTTGAAGGGGCGCACCGTGACGGTCGGCAGGCCGAGCTCGTCGTGGTAGGCGTGGGCCATGTGCTCGCCCGCGAGCTTCGAGACCGCGTACGTCCAGCGCGCCTCGCCGACCGAGCCGATCGTCGTCACGTGGCCCTCGCGCGCGTGGATCGCATGGGTTCCGAAGACTTCGCTCGTCGAGAACTCGACCAGGCGCTCGAGCGTGGCGGCGGTGGCGAGCGCGGCCTCGAGCACGTTGTAGGTCCCGATCATGTTGACGCGCATCGTCTGCACCGGGTTGGCGCGCACGGTGTCGACGCCCGCGATGGCGGCGCAATGGACGACGTGCGTCGCACCGCGCACGACCTCGCGCAGGGCGTCGGCCTCGAGCACGTCGAGCCGGTGGAGCTCGAACCTGGGGTGCTCGGCGAGCTCGGTGTTGGCGAGCGCGTCGCGGTGCAGGTTGTCGACCGCGATGACCTGGTTCTGGTCGACGAGCCGTCGCGCGAGCGTGGTGCCGATGAAGCCGGCGCCGCCTGTGATGAGGATGCGCTTGCCCCTGAGCGCCACTCGCCGAGTCTAGTGAGGCTGTTCCTCTCTATCGTTTTCGGCGTGCGACGCGCGGCCATCGTCATCCTCCTGGCGAGCGCCGGCTGCAGCGGCTCGGGCAGCGGCGCGGGGGACACCCCGAGCCCGCCGGGGACCGAGCTTGTGATCCGTGTCTGGCCCAACGGCATGACCGGCCCGGCGCCGCGCCGCTGGACGCTGCGCTGCGACCCTGCCGGAGGAACTCTGCCGAAGGCGGAGGAGGCGTGCGAACGATTGTCGACGCTCGACGAACCGTTCGCACCCGTGCCTTCCGACGTCGCCTGCGCTGCGATCTACGGCGGCCCAGCTGAGGGTGAGGTGACCGGGAGGCACGACGACGAGCAGGTCTCGGTGCGGTTCAACCGCACGAGCGGGCGCGAGATCGACCGGTGGGAGACCGTCCGCTTTCTCTTCCCGGTTGGCGTCTGACGCCGACTGCGATCGCGGCTCGGAAGCGCACTCTGCGAGCCTCGTCATCACGCTGGGGACAGATCGTCACACTTTTGTGACGAAGGACGTGGCTGCGCGAGACACGTTTCAGGGACAGTCCCTGCAAGTGGCCGGGCGCGACAGGGCCGGCCGGGACAGAGGGCGCCTACGGCGCGCCGGGCTAGCATCGCCCCGTGCGCGGCAAAACCCTCTTGTTCGTCGGGGCCGGGCGGCACCAGCGGCGCGCGCTCGCGCGCGTGAAGGAACTCGGCGTGCGGGTCGTCGCCGTCGACCGCAACGCCGACGCGCCGGGCCTCGCGCTTGCAAATGCTCGCGAAGTCGTCGACTTCAGCGACGTCGCGGCCGTCGTCGAGGTCGGTCGCCGCCACGAGGTCGAGGGCGTGATGACGATGGCAGCCGACCGCGCCGTCCCCGTCGTCGCCGCGGTCGCCGAGGAACTCGGCCTGCCGGGCATCGGGCGGGACACCGCCCACCGCATGACGAACAAGATCGCGATGCGCAGGGAGCTCGCCGACGCCGGCGTGCCGCAGCCCCGCTTCGCCGCGGTTCGCAACCTGCACGAGGCGCGTCTCGCGGCGGATCGGGTGGGCCTGCCCGCGGTCCTCAAGGCCGCGGACTCGGCGGGCCAGCGAGGGCTCTTCCTGGTCGAGTCGCAGGACGACATCGAGCTTCACCTGCACGCCTCACTCGCACAGTCGCTCGACCAGGAGGCGATCCTGGAGACATACCACCCCGGCCTCGAGGTAAACGGCCTGCTCGTCGTGCGGGGCGGCGAGCCAACCGTCGTCACGCTCTCGGACCGCCGCCGGCCGCCCGGGCGCGGCTTCGGCGTCGCCCTCACCCACGTCTATCCCTCGACGCTCTTCGGCGACGCCCTCGATGCCGTGCGCGAGGCGAGCGTCCGCGCCACCCGCGCGCTCGGGCTGAGCGACGGCATCGCCTACCCGCAGGTGCTCTGGAGCGAGGATGGCGTCGCCCGGCTGGTCGAGATTGCTGCGCGCATACCGGGCGGCCAGATGGCCTCGGTAGGGCTTTACGGCGTCGGTGTCGACCTCGTCGAGATCGCCGTCCTCCAGGCGCTGGGCGAGCCCGTGCCGGACGAGCTCATCACGCCGAGGCACGAGCAGCCGCACGCGATCTCGTTCCTGACCGCCCACCCGGGACCGCTGCCGACTGGAAGGCTCCGCCGAGTGACCGGACTCGAGCGCGTGCTCGCCTTCCCCGGTGTGGTGGAGGCGGAGCTGTACTTCCAGGACGGCGAGACGATCCGACCCGTGCAGGTGGACGGTGACCGGCGCGGCTACATCGTCGCCCTCGGGAGCACGAACCTTGAGGCCGTCGAGCGCGCGGAGGCGGCGGCGGGACTGCTCGACGTGGAGGTCGAGGCGGCGTGACGTGCCGATTCGATCTCGCTCATTACCGGGAGTTGCTGCGCGCCGCAGCGACGGGCGGATATCGCTACGCGTTCTTCGATCGCGAGCCAGCAGCCGGCGATCTGTTCCTACGCCACGATGTCGACCTGTCGCTCGACGCTGCCGTCGTCGTCGCCGAGCTCGAGGCCGAGGAAGGCGCGGCCGCGACCTACTTCCTCATGACCGAGAGCGTCTTTTACAACCTCGCCTCCCCCGTCGGTCGCACCGCACTCGCACGCATCTGCGGCCTCGGCCACCGGGTGGGCCTGCACGCCGCCTGGCCGGACGCGCACTTCGACGAGCGCTTCGACCCGGTGCTCGCCTGGCACAACCCCGACCCGCCCTACATGTCAGAGCCCGTCGAGGGTGCCGTCAACGTCATGCAGCCACCGTGGTTCATGACGGGGCACTACCGCTCCGACTCGAACCAGCATTGGCGCAGCGGCTGCCCGCACCAGGAGCTCGAGCGCGGCGAGCCCGAGTGGCTCCAGCTGCTCGTCCATCCCGAGATCTGGACCTATCCGGGCGCGACAATGCGTGAGACCATGTTCGCCTTGCTCGAGGCCGAGCGCGGACGCCGCCTCGAGCTGATGGCCGAGGATCGCATCGACCTGTCGTGATCGCCGGACGAATCCGCGAGCTGGCCAAGCACTCGGCGATCTACGGCTTCGGGACGCTCGTCTCGCGCTTCATCGCTGTCCTGCTGCTCCCGGTCTACACGCGCTACCTAAGCCCGGAGGACTACGGGCTGATCGAGACGCTGATCGCCCTTTCCACCGTGCTCACGGTACTGCTCGCCGCAGGCGTCAAGAGCGCGTTCTTCCGCTTCTACTTCGACGAGCCGGGCGACGCCGCACGGCGGCGCGTCGTACGCACGTCGTTCTGGTTCACGATGACGAGCGCGACAGCGGGCCTGCTGGCAGGGCTCGTGCTCGCGGAACCGATCTCGTGCCTGCTGTTCGGCGCGTTGGAGCACGCGAACCTCGTGCGCGCGGCGTTCGTCGGCCTCTGGGCTGCGATCAACTATGAGCAGCTCACCGCGCTCTTCCGCGTCGAACAGCGGTCGACCTCGTACCTGCTGGCCACGCTCGTGAACCTTGCCGTCACGGTCGGCGCCACGCTCGTGCTCGTCGTCGCCCTCGACGCGGGGCCGATCGGCGTGATCGTCGGCAACTTCACCGGCACACTCATCGTCTACGCGGGCCTGCTCGCTTACCGCCGCGAGCAGCTCGGGCTCGAGTTCGATCGCGGCCTCTTCCGCGAGATGAATCGCTTCGGCATGCCGCTCGTGCCCTCGGGGCTCTTCCTGTGGGTGCTCAACTTCAGCGACCGCTTCTTCCTGGTGAAGCTGTCCGGCGCACGCGAGGTGGGCGTGTACTCGGTCGGCGTGCGGGTTGCATCCGCCATCGTGCTCTTCCTGGCCGCGTTTCGCACGGCGTGGCCGGCCTTCGCCTACTCGATCGACGACGACGCGGAGGCGAAGCGGACGTACGCGTTCGTGCTGACGTACATCGTCTTCGCCACCTCCTGGCTCGCGCTCGCGGTGAGCGCGCTCGCGCCCTGGCTGGTGCGGCTCCTGACGCAGCCGGAATTCTACGCCGCGGAGCGCGTGGTCCCGCCGCTCGCGTTCGCCGCCGTCGCGTTCGGCGCCTACATCGTCGTCGTGATCGGCATCGGCCGCGCCCGGCGGACGCGCTCGAACTGGGTGGTCACAGGCGTGGCGGCGGTTGTGAACGTGGCGCTGAACGTGGCGCTCATCCCGCCCTACGGGATGATGGGGGCGGCCGTGGCCACCATCGGCGCGTACGCGACGCTGTTCCTCGGCATGGCGTGGAAGGCGCAGCGCGTGTTCACGGTGCCGTACCAGTGGCGGCGTGTGGGCGTCGCCGCCGCGACCGCGGTGGCGCTGACGATCGTCGTGCGCGTGTTCGACCTCCCGCTCCCAGCAGCGATCGCGATCGTGGTCGCGTACCCGCTAGCACTGCTGCCGCTCGGCTTCTACCTCCCGGAGGAGCTCCGCCGGCTGCGGCTGACTACGATGCCGTCCGGGTGACCGCGACGACGCTCGAACGCTACGAGGACGAGGTGCGCGAGAGTGGCCTCATCCAGCATCTCGAGGGCCAGGCCGCGTCTTTCTGGGAGAACGTCAAGGGCGAGACGCTCCGAGGTCAGCGCTACAACACAGGGCGCGCAACCGGGCGCGACGGCTACGGCGAGGGGCTGAGCCTCTACGGCCTCCTGCGCGACCTAAGCCCGGGCGTGGCGGTCGAGACCGGCGTCTGCAACGGCGTCTCGACGGCGTTCCTGCTGCTTGCGCTCGAGCGCAACGGTGCAGGCGAGCTGCACTCGGTCGACCTGCCGGAGATCGCCGGCGAGGAGTACGCACCCGGCACCTTCTGGGACGGCAAGGGCGGCGCGGTCATCCCGGCGGGCAAGGAGCCGGGTTGGATGGTGCCCGAGCACCTGCGCGACCGCTGGCAGCTCACGCTCGGCCGCAGCCAGGACGTGCTGCCGCCGCTGCTCGAGCGCATCGGCCCGATCGACTTCTTCATGCACGACAGCGAGCACTCGTACGAGTGCATGAGCTTCGAGTTCCACACCGCGTGGACCCCGCTGCGCGAGGGCGGCGCGCTGGCGGCGGACGACGTGACGCTGAACCCGGCGTGGGACGAATTCGTGCGCGAGGTCGGCCGCGAGCCGAGGGCGATCGGCCCGAAGCTCTCGCTCGTCGTCAAGTGACGACCGTGCTGGTGTCCGCCTCGGGCGCGCCCGGCACGGCCGCGCTCGTGGGAGGGCTGCGCGAGAACGGCGAGCGGCGTGTCCGAGTGGTGGGAACTGACATGTCGCCGCGCTCGATCGGCCGGCACCTCTGCGACGCGTTCCACGTCGTGCCCGCAGGCTCGGACCCGACATTCGCGAACACGCTGTTCGAGCTCTGCCGGCAGGAAGGCGTGGATGCCGTGCTACCGCAGTCGTCATTCGACCTGCTCGCGCTCGCGGAGGCGCGGGAGCGCTTCGAGGGAGTGGCGGTGCTGGTCTCCTCGCCCGAGGCGGTGCGCCGCTCGAACGACAAGGCCGAGACGTACGCGCTGCTCGACCGCATCGGCGTGCGCGGGCCGGCCTGGCGGCGCGTGCGCGGCGGCGAGGCTCTGGCCGCGGCCGCGCGCGAGCTCGGTTACCCCGGCGAGGACGTCTGCATGAAGCCGGTTTTCTCCTCGGGCTCGCGCGGCTTCCGTGTCATCTCGGCGTCGGCCGACCGCCGCGAGCAGCTGCTCACGAACCGTCCGGGCGTCGCGGAGGCGATCCGCCTCGAAGAGCTCGTGGAGCTGCTCGGCGACGACGAGAGCACCGAGCTGCTCGTCATGGAGCTCGCGACAGGCCGCGAGCGGACGGTCGACGGGATCGCTCGCGGCGGACGCGTCGTGCTCGGGCATCCGAAGACGCGTGAGTCGATGCGCGCCGGGCTCGCCATGTACTTCGAGACGCTGGACGACCCGGGGCTCATGGACGTCGCCGCCCGCATCGTCGAGGAGCTCAGCCTCGATCATTTCTTCAACATCCAGCTCGTGGGCGAGCATGTGATCGAGATCAACCCGCGCATCTCGACGATCGTCTACCAGGAGGACCTCAACCTGCCGTGGCTCGGGGTCAGACACGCTTTGGGGGAGCTGTCGGACGACGACCTCGCCGCGTACGCGCCGCGCATCCGGCCGACGCGGAGGGCGCTCCGCTACTTCGACCAGGTGGAGTGGGACGAGTGACGGCGGGCATCCGTGCAGCCGGCGGTGGACCGGGCACCGGGTCCCCACCCACCACCCCCCACCCTCCCAGAAGGGGTCAGTGGAGTGAGGGTACGGCGCAGACGCGCACGCGTGTGTGATGTCACCGTGGAAAGAGCGTGACGATCGCTCCACAGGGCCGGCGCGCGGGACGCACGAACGAGCCGCTCCGAGTCGTGCACTGCCCCCTCAACGTGGCGGGCGTTCCTTGGAACAACGTCCAGGCGCTCCGGCGGCTCGGCGTCGACGCCAAGCTCGTCGTCTTCAACCGCGGCCGCTTCCACCCTGACGCCGACGTCGACCTCCGCAGGCCTGACGGGTTCCTCGCCCGCCAGGCCGTGCAGTGGCGCGCGCTCGCGCGACTGCTCCCGCGCACGGACGTCTTCCACTTCTACTTCGGACTCACGCTGGTGCCCAAGTCGGTGCAGTTCCCGATCCTGCGTGCGCTCCGCAAGCATTCGGTCTTCCATTTCGTGGGCTCCGACATCCGCGGCAAGACTCCCGCCGAGCTCGCCTACGGACGCCGGGCCGACGCGCAGGTGGTCGGCTCCTACGACGCGATCCGCTGGGTGCCCGAGGCCGCAGTCATACCGGCGGGCATCGACCTCGACCGCTACACGCCCGTCCCCCCGTCCAACCGCCCCCGGCCCGTCGTGTTCCACGCGCCGTCGAGCCGCCGCCGCAAGGGCACCGAGCACATCGTCGCGGCCTGCGCGGAGCTGAACGTCGAGTTGGAGATCGTCGAGGGCCTGCCCCACGAGGAGGCACGGCGCCGGTACGAGGGCGCCGACATCGTGATCGACCAGCTGAACGCCGGCTGGTACGGGCTCTTCGCGATCGAGGCCATGGCACTCGGCAAGCCGGTCGTGACCTACCTCCACGACGAGGCGCTGCGCCGCACCGAGGAGGCGTTCGGCGTGCGCGTCCCACTCGTGCGCGCGACGAAGGAAACGCTGGTAGAGGCGCTCCGCCCGCTCGTGGACTCAGCTGAGGAACGCCGCCGCATCGGCGCCGAGAGCCGCGCGTACGTCGAGCGCGTCCATGACCTGGATACGGTCGGCGAACGCCTGCTCGACCTCTATCGACGGCTCGCGGGCACCTAGGGCTCGGTGTGCACCACGACGTCCGCGATCGTAGGGAGCGCCGTGCGGATGCGCTCCTCCACCGCGCTCGCCCGCGCGTGCGCCTCCGCTAGCGGCGTGGCCGGATCGAGCCCCACCGTCACGTAGACGACGAGCCCGCGGCCCGTCTCGAGGAAGCGCACCTCGCGCGGCGCCGCCCCTGTGGCTTCAGCGACCACGCTCGCAACCGCCTCTGCCGGGCCGGCGGTCGCGGCGCGTCCAGCCGCCGCCTCGTGCAGCGGCTCGATGTGCGTGTGCACCGCGCGCGCGGCCGGGACCGCCTTTTCGATCGCGCGTTCGACCGCCGTCGCAGCCTGGTGCGCCTCGTTGAGAGACAGGTCACCCGGGAGTTTCAGGTGCAGCGAAATCTCCACGCCGCCCTCGAGCTCGAGAACGCTGACGTTGTGAACCTCGCGCACACGGGGGACGGTCAGCGCGGCCGCCTGGGCGCGCTCGCGGAGCACTGCCTGTTCCGCGGCCGGCTCGACGTGCACGACCACGTCACTCTCCGGCAAGGCACGCTCCAGCGCCTCCTCGACGGCGTCCGCGGCCGCGTGGCCCTGCGCGACCGCCTCGCCAGGTGACACGCCGATCACGACGTCGGCGAAGTGCCTACCGCCCGCTTGGCGTAGCCGCAGGCGGCGCAGCTCGACCGGCGGGTCGAGCGCCGCGATGGCTCGCCGCGCAGCGTCCTCGGCACCCGCGGGAGCGCGATCCATCAGCACGTCCACGTTGACGCGGGCGATCCGGCCCGCAGCGACGAGCACGAGCGCAGCCACGAAGAGCGCCGCCGCCGAGTCGCCGTTCGGGTGTCCCGCCTGCACGAGCAGTAGCCCGACGAGGACGGCGAGCGTGCCCGCGAAGTCGCTGGCGAAGTGGAGAGCGTTGGCGACCAGGGCGGCGCTGCGGTAGCGCCTCCCCGCCCGGAACGACACCAGCGTGCGCCCTGCATCCACCGCGAGCACAACGCCGACGACCGCGAACGTGTAGGCCGAGGCGTGCACGTCGGGCTCGGAGGCGCCGAGCAGCCGCGAAAATGCCTCTCCGGCGATCACGAGACTCGCCAACGCGAGCACCGCGGCCTCCCCGAGGGCCGCGACGTGATCCGCCTTGCCGTGCCCGTACGGGTGGCCGCGGTCGGCGGGACGGCCGGCGACGCCCACCGCGAAGAAGGTGAGCAGCGCCGCAACGAGGTCGGTGCCGGAATGGATCGCTTCGGAGATCAGGCCGAGGCTGCCGCTCGCCACGCCCGCGGCCAGCTTGATCGCCACGAGCAGCGCAGCGGCGAACACGGAGACGAGAGCCGTCCGACGCTGCGGGGTCACACGGACAGGCTAGATCGGGACGCGAGTCAGCGAACGCCGATGCGGGCGCCGAGCTCCCGCGAGATGGCGCGCTCGGAGCCGCCGACCCGCAGCGTGAGCGGGCCCCCGAACGGCGCCGACTCCGCGAGCTCGAGCTCGGCGTCGGGCACCAGGCCGAGCTCCGCCAGGTAGCGCAGAAGCTGCGGGTCGCCGTCAGGCACGCGCACCACGACGGAGCGCTCGCCGACGAGGAGCTCGGTCACGGGACGGACGTCCTGCCGCTCCAGCCGCAGCCGTGCGTCGGGGATCGGGTCGCCGTGCGGATCGTGCGTCGGGAAGCCCAGCGACTCGTCGATGCGCGCCTCGAGCTCCTCGGAGAGCGCGTGCTCGAGCCGGTCAGCCTCCGCGTGGAGCTCGTCAATGCCCATGCCGAGCGTCTTCGACAGGTACTGCTCGAGCAGCCGGTGGTGGCGAATCATCTCGATCGCGATCGCCCGACCACGCACCGTCAGCACCGCGCCACGGTAACGCTCATGCTCCGCCAGGCCCAGGGCGGCGAGCTTCTTCAGCATCGCCGAGACCGAGGGCGGGGCGACGCCCAGGCGCTCGGCTAGCGCCGTCGTCGTGGCCCGGCCCGTGGCCGTCTGGAGCTTGTAGATCTCCTTGAGGTAATCCTGCGCGGCATGGCTAAGCTTCACTAAACTTAATTTTAGCCATGTCTAAACCTTTCACCCGTAAGAAGCTGCTCGCAGGAGCAGCCGGCCTTGCCGCCGCTGTGCCCGCGGCACGGCTTGGGTGGCCGGGAGAAGCGGATGCCGGACACGCCGGCAGCCATGCGCCGAAGGAGCACGGTGAACACGGTCACGCCGCCATGATCGGCGACGAGGTACCGGCGCCCGGCGGCCCTCATGCGCTGGATGCGCTGCTCGCGCCGGCGCCGGCGCTTCCCCACCAGCCGGGTCGAGTACGCGAGTACGAACTGGTCGCGGTGGATCGCGAGATCGAGGTTGCGAAGGGCGTTACCTTTCCGGCCTGGACCTACGGCGGCACCGTGCCGGGACCGATCATTCGCGCCACCGAGGGCGACCTGCTGAAGGTCAAGTTCGTCAACGGGGGCGCACACCCGCACACGATCCACTTCCACGGGATCCACCCGGCGAACATGGACGGGGTCTTCGAGGTCGTCCACCCCGGGCGCACGTTCACGTACGAGTTTCCGGCGCGGCCGTACGGCATGCACCTCTACCACTGTCACTCGACGCCGCTCAAAAAGCACATTCACAAGGGTCTCTACGGCGCGTTCATCATCGACCCGCCGAAGCCCCGCAAGCCCGCGCAGGAGCTCGTGATGGTGATGAACGGCTACGACACCGACGGCGACGGCGAGAACAACTTTTACACCGTCAACGGTCTCGCCTTCTACTACGCCAAGTACCCGATCCGCGTGCGGCGCTCACGCACCGTGCGCATCTACATCGCCAACCTGACCGAGTTCGACCTGATCAACTCGTTCCACCTGCACGGCGACTTCTTCCGCTACTACCCGACCGGCTCGACCGACTTCTTCGAGTACACGGACACGGTGATGCTGACCCAGGGCCAGCGCGGAATCATCGAGATCGACTTCTCCAACACGGGCAAGTTCATGTTCCACGCGCACCAGTCCGAGTTCACCGAGCTCGGCTGGATGGGCTTCTTCGACGTCGTCGACTGATGGCCACGGCGGCGGCTGAACGGCGACGGAGCATGCGCTGGCGGCTCTGGGCGCTCGTCCCCGTCGTGCTGCTCGTGGGGGCAGTGTCGGCGTTCAGCGCGAGTGGCACGACGCTGACGGAGCTCCTCGGCGCGAATCCGCCGCCCGTGGACGAGTTCGACATCCGCCGCGTTGAGTTCGAGCCGGGCGAGATCCGCATCCGCGTCACGAACCCCCAGGCCGACGACCTGACGATCGGCTCGGTCACCGTCGACGACGCGATCGTGCCCTTCGAGCTGGATGGGCCCGAGACGCTCGGCCGCCTGCGCTCGAGCACGATCACGGTCAATTACGACTGGGTGGAGGACGAGCCGATCTCGGTTGGCGTGACGAGCTCGACCGGCATCCAGACGACAGAGCAGATCGCCGCCGCGGTGGAGACTCCCGGACCGTCCGGCTCCAGCATCCTCGGCTACACGATCGTCGGCCTGCTCGTCGGCGTGCTGCCGGTGGCGCTCGGGATGCTCTGGCTGCCGTCGCTGCGCACGGCCGCGCCGAAGTGGCTCGGCGCCTTCATGGCCTTCACCGCCGGACTGCTCTCCTTCCTGGCCGTGGAAGCGCTCTCGGAAGCGCTCACGCTCCAGGCGGCGCTGCCGAGCGGGCTCGGCGGGTTCGGGCTCGTCCTGCTCGGGCTATCGGTCAGCTACCTGACGCTCACGTTCCTCTCGCGCACGCTGGGCGGGCGCGAGGGCGGCGGCAGCGCCGCGGTCGGCGGGGTCGCGCTCGCGACGCTCGTCGCCGTCGGCATCGGCCTGCACAACTTCGGCGAGGGGCTCGCGATCGGCTCGTCCTTCTCGCTCGGCGAGCTGACGCTCGGCACCTTCCTGATCGTCGGCTTCATGATCCACAACGTCACCGAGGGGCTCGGCATCGCCGCGCCGATCGCGGAGGGCCGGCAGCCGGCGAGCCGGGCGCGGCTGGCGGCGCTCGTGCTCATCGCCGGCGCGCCGACAATTGCCGGAGGCTGGCTCGGAGGTTTCGTGACGAGCGACGTGCTCGGCGTCGTCTTCTTCGCCGCCGCAGCCGGCGCGGCGCTCGAGGTCGTCTTCGAGGTTGCGCGCTACGTGTCCGCGCGTCTCCCGGGAGGACTGGGATCGCCGCACGCGCTCGGCGGCTTCCTCGCCGGCGTCGCGACGATGTACGTCACCGGCATTCTCGCCGGCTAGGCCCTAGCCTCGTCGGGTGGCTGCGAGATGAAACGCCTGTCTCGCGACCTCGCGCCCTTCCTCGTCGATGCCGAGGGCCAGTTCCAAACCGGCGACCGGGACGGCGTAGAGGACGAATCCCTCGACGGGCTCTACGGTCACCTGCCCTCCGTCACGCAAGCGAAGGCGGAGCTGGGCCACCCGCGCCGAGACGCTGCCCGTCAAGAACTTGTCGCGCCGTGACCCCTGGATGCCGAGGGCTAGATCCGGCAGCTTGGAGTGCCTCGGCACGCAGCCGCTTCCTCCCGCGCCGCCGTCGAAGCTGATGCGGAAGCAGCGGCCACCGTCCGTGCCCGGCCCGACACGGAGCACGCCGGCGCCCCCGTTCGGCCCGACGACCCGCCGGACAACGCGTTGCTCACCTTCGACGGCGCGCGGTCCGGTCCGGGCGAGCGGGTCGTGCGTAAACGCTTCGTTCCCGATCACGCGACCGGCCTCGTCGTAGGCGACAAGCCGAAGGGGGAACGTGGTTCGCGCCGCCTCGACGACGAAGGCGTTGTCGGCGAGCGGAACGGCCACGCACTCGCCGCTCGCAAGGAACATCTCCATGCGCGCGACGTCGTCGCTCGCGAGACCGTGGAGCACCGCGTACTGGTCGCCGCCGAACGCGACGCTGATGCCCCACGTGAACGGGCTGCGTTCGAACATCCGCCCGAGCGGAGAGCAGCCGCCGCCGGCTCCGCCCCGCATGACGAGGAAGGAGCAGACGCTCGATCCATTCTGGAAATCGGCGATCGAGAGCGCGACGCGCATGTATCCCGCCGGATCGGGTCGAACAACGCGGGCAAACCCCTCAGCCGCCGGCATGCGGCCGAAGAGGAAGGGGCGATCTTCGAGCCCCGCCTCATCCGGCGACTCACCGTGCGGTTCGCGGCGAACGAGCCAGCCGATCGTGCCCTCGGTTACATGCCGCTCGATGCCCTGGGGCCCGGGCGGGACGCCAGGCTGCGCCTCTGGCTGATCGTCGTCGAACGGACTTTGCGCAACCGGAATGGATACCCGCGTCCCATCATTGCGGATGGCGAGCGCATTCTTCGTCCTCAGGCCAAGCGATGGACTCGGCGTCACCTGAAGGAAGGCGTTGTTGGCGACCACGGCGCGCTCGCTGCCCTGGTCGGTCGCAAGCTCGACCGCCTCGACGCCGTCGGCAACGATCCCGAAGGTGGCGGATGCTCGCGCCGGAATTAAGCCTTCCTCGGTCGGCGCGACGTCCTGCCGGCCAAACCCGTAATCCGTCACGACGACCAGAACGGGCGCGTTCGCGCGCCGCAGTTCGCCCAGCGGCGCGCATCCGGTGGCGGCCCCGCGAGCCCGAATGCCGTGGACTTCGGGTCGCAGGCACAGCGACTCGCCGACGCGGAACCCGTAGAGCACGAACGAACCACCCGCCGCTTCCGTACTGATCAGACGCCGAAGCTGCGTCCCCGGCGGAAACTGCGCCCATGATCGGGCGTTGCTCCGCTCGAAGTCCTGCTGCACCGACTCGGAGGCAGGATCGCCCGGAAGCCCTGTCAGCCACGCGGAGAAGTCACCGAGACCCCGTGCGAGCGCACCGCCGACGGGCGTCGCCGGCAGCGCGACTATGAGCGTCGTCGCCGCGAGAGCGAGCGCAACACGGCGACGACGCCCACGACGAAGTGGAACAGGCGGGGTGGCACCCCGGCGAAGCACGTCCGGCCATGAGGCGTGGCGGTCGGTCGGCAAGGGCACCAGCCGCTGGAGCTCGTCTCGCAGGTGATCCCCCTCGGTCACTGCTCCACCTCCTGAAGCATCCTGCGCAGCGCGCCGTGAGCGGCGTTCAACGTCGCCGAGACCGTTCCGGTCCGAATCCCGAGCGCCCCGGCGATGCTGCGGTAGTCGAGGTCGGCGTAGTAGCGCAGGAAGAGCACGAGGCGCTGACGCTCGGGAAGCGCTGCGACTGCGGCGCGCAGCTCGCGAAAGCCTTCAGGGCGACCGTTCGAGCGCACGTCAGAGTCCCAGAGCAGTGCGCGATCCCCGGTGACGCGGCGGACGTCTCGGCTCGCGTTCACGACGGCGCGCCAGAGCCACGCCTCGAGCGTCCCCTGGCCACGGAAGGTTGCCCGGCTCCGGATGCAATTGCCGAATGCCTCCTGTACGGCGTCGAGTCGCTGCTCATAGTCCCCAGTGATCGCGATCGCGACGCGAAGGAAGTGCGTAAAACGAGCGCGGTAGAGCTCCTCGAGCTCAGCAAGCCGGTGGTCCTCGCCGCTCACACCTCGTTGACCGGAGACGGCGTGGATTTGTTTATCCGATGGTTCAAGCGACGAGCCGGTACACCTGGAAGCACTCCGCCAACTCGCGGTTCACGTTCACGCCGTGCGTGCGGGCGAGGTTCCAGATGTACTCGGGATCCGAGTAGCGGCGATGCTGCTGCGAGGCGTACTTCGCGAGCGCGGCCACCTTGCGCTCGAGGTGCCGCCGCTCGAGGGCGACGTACGCCTGGTACTCGAAATGGAAGTTGTTCCAGGGGATCTCGTAGCCGAGGATGGTTGTCCGCTTGAAGGCGCGCAGGCCTTCGGCCGCGACGACCTGATGGTCCTGGTGCACGTCGTGGACGCTGGGCTGGAGGACGGCGTCCGGCTGCCAGTCCTCCCAGAGCGCGATCAGCAGCTCGAGGATCTCCTGGCGGCGCTCGGGGAAGGTACGCACCTCGAAGTCGTGGACGGTGAGCTGCTCATCCGGGATGCCGAGCTCAGCCGTCGCCTCGCGCACCTCGCGCGCCAGCGTGTCGGGCGGAAAGCCCTCCGGCAGGGACTTCGTCGCGGTGGAGAAGGCGACGTAGCGCACCTCCGTCCCGGCCTCGACCAGGCGCGCCATCGTGCCGCCGCAGCCGAACTCGCCGTCGTCCGTGTGCGGCGCCAGCACGAGCACTCTGTCCCACGTGATCATGCACGCCCCTCGGTCACGCACGCATCCTCGCACCCACGGCGAGCGGTGCGACCGCGAGCGCGAAGAGCACCCACGTCATGGGATCCTCGAAGAACGCGTTGTAGAAGAGGCTGTGCACGCCGATGGCCGCGAGCACGACACCGACCACGAGTCGCGCGCGCCCCGCCACGCTCGCATCGGCGCCGCGGAACGCCGCGAGCAGCGCCGCAACCCCGAGCCACCCCAGGAGGGCGAGACCCGGCAGACCGGTCTCCGCCGCCACCGTCACGGGTGTGTTGTGCGACGCCGCCGCCTTCGGCTCACGCCCCCGCAGGCCCGTGCGCTCCGCGTAGGCGCGCTTGAATCCGCCTACCCCGACGCCGGCGATCGGATGGTCGCGCGCGATCCGCAACCCCTCGCTGACGAGCTTCGACCGCCCGCTCGTCGCCCGGTTCCACGACCGGTCGAGCAGCTCCTTGCGCACGGAAGGCGCGCCGAAGCCGAGCGAGAGCGCAAGCACGGCCGTCAGCCCGAGCGCGGCGAGTGCACGCCACCGCCAGGCGTACGCCGCCGCGACGAGCACGCCGAAAACGAGCGCCACGAAGCTCGACTGCGAGAACGAGAACAGGAGGCCCGCCCACATGGCGGCGCTCGCCGCGGCGGCGCCGATCAGCAGGTCGCGACGAACTCCGGTCAGCACGACGACGAGCGTCGCGAGGATCGCGACGACCAGGAAGCGGCCGTAGATCGAGGGGTCCCAAAACACGGAGTTGACCCGGAAGAACAGCTCGGGGTGATACGCGTTCGCAATGATCACCTTCGGATTCCAGAACACGTCGCGCGTGACCCACTGGTAGACGCCCACCGCGGCGAACGCGACCGCCATCCCCGCGAGCAAGACACCGAGCGCAACGACCGTACTGCGTGTCCACTCCAGCCGGGTGAGCGCGAGCGCGAGCAGACCGAACGGCAGGAGAAAGGCGGCCAGCTCGATCGCTCCCTCCCGCAGGTCGTCGGTCCACGCGAGCGAGAATGCGCTCCAGGCGACGAGACCCGCGAGCGGCCAGCCGAGCGGGCCGAGCTCGCGCGCACGGACGTCATCGTGCAGCAGCTCCCACCCGATCACGAGCGCCGCCGCGGCGATCAGCCCGTAGAGCGGCACCAGCAGGTTCGCCTCCGTGTCACCGACGTCAACCGGAATCCGAATCGGCATGCAGGCGAGCGCCCCGAGCGGCACCAGCCAGGGCCACCGCCGAATGCCGATCGCCAGCGCCGCGGCAACGAGCAGCCCTGCGGTACCCGCAGCCACGAGCAAACCTGTATGGCCTGCGGGAGCGAGGTACGCGAGCAGGGCTGCGCCGCCCAGCGCCCACGCAGCCAGCCCGGCCAGACGCAAGCGGCGATCAGCCGCCAGGACGAGCAGTGCAAGCCCGGCAGCCGCGACCGGGCCTCCCAGGCGAGCCAGCTCGGCGGTCACGCTGGGCTCACCACGACACGCGCGCTGTCGGCGTGGCCGTTCGCCGTCACGTACAGGCGGTAGCGGCCCGGCGCCTCGGGGGCGCGGATGCGAAGCCGCCGCGCGGGCGCGAAGCCCGTCCGACCCGCGAGCCGCCAGCGCACCGTGGGGGCATCGGTGTTCATGCGGACGCGGAACGGCCTCCCCGTCCGCACGCGCAACAGCGCCGGACCGATTTCGACGTAGCGAACGCGAATCCGCCCGACCAGGGTGGAAGAGACGTTCCCCGCGGCGTCCTCTACGAGCAGTGTCAGCCGGTACCGCCCCGCCGGTACGGCGCGCCCGTCGAGCTTGCCGAACCACCGGAGTTGAGCGGGTCCTTTGACCCTGGGTTTCCCTTCCACCGCCCGGACTCCGCGCACAAGGAGCGCGGGCCGGTTCGTCTCGTCGACCGTGTAGCGCACGTTGACGAGCTCCCGCCTGCCGTCGCGGTCCGGGGAGATCCGGAGGGGCGCGGCTGAAACGATCCGCACCACGGGCGGCGTCGCGTCCAGTCGGATCTCGCTCGGAAGCTGAATCGTTCGGTGCTGGTCGTGGAGCCGGACGCGCGGTCGGTATCTCCCCTCACGCACGAGCTTCCCCTCCTCCGTGCGGCCGTCCCAGAAGAGACGCGTGCGGCCCCGACCTCGACGCTCGGACAGAAGCGTCCTGACAGTGTCGCCATCCTCGTCGACGATCGAGACGGTGATCCGTCCCGCCTCACGGATGCCGAACGAGATGCGGGCAGGCCGGCCGGGACACGACGCCGGCAGAAGCTGGAGCGCGCACGGTCCCGCCCGCGGACCGACCACCTTCTCAACGTGCGGACGCACGATGGGACTGCGCTGCTGCTTCGCAACCTGAGTGACCGCGAACGCCACCGCCGTGGCCGCGAGCAGGAAGGCGACGAGCAGCGTCGGGACGAAGCGCGCCAAGGCGCGACGATTCTACGGCGAGGAGGCCCGGCCCCTCCCCCGTTCGAGGGAGGCCGCGCCGCATTGAGGTATCCGATTAAGACCGTATGACTGCACGCGCATCGCGTGTTTTCCTGGCTGTTCTGGTCTGAGCCTGGGACTAATCTTCCGCGCCCGGCTGGCACGAGTTCCTCTGAAGGTTTGGCTCGACGGCCTGATCGCGGCTCTCACCTGTCCGCCTTCGCCTCGGCTATCGTCTTCGGAGCCGTCCTGGAGGCGACCGAAGGCTCGCGGATCGCCGTCGCGGT
Source organism: Gaiellaceae bacterium (assembly GCA_046262315.1). Lineage (GTDB taxonomy): Bacteria > Actinomycetota > Thermoleophilia > Gaiellales > Gaiellaceae > JACVRM01. Next base: position 18,058 of record JBHEMZ010000115.1, on the reverse strand, counting down.
CAACCTCGCCTACCCGATCGGCGACATCGTGCTGCTCGCGCTCGTCGTCGCCGCGATCGGCCTGTCGGGCTGGCGATTGACGGGCACCTGGGTCTTCGCGGCCGGAGGCTGCCTCGTCTTCGCGGTGACCGACAGCATCTACCTCATGCAGATCGCCGCAGGCACCTACAGCGCTACGGGCCTGATGAACCTCGGCTGGCCCGTAGCCTGTCTGCTGCTCGCCTTCGCCGCGTGGCAACCTGCACGCCGGGTACGAACGCATGCGGAGAGCTGGCTCGGGTTCGGCGTATGCGTTGCGTTCGCGCTCGTGGCCGTCGGTGTACTGATCTACGACCACTTCGACCGCGTCACCCTGCTCGCGGTCATCCTGTCTGCAGCCACGCTCGCCGTCGTGCTCGTTCGGCTCGCGCTGACGTTCCGCGAGAACCTTGCGCTCGTTGCGGCCAGCCGCGAGGAGGCGCTGACCGACGCGCTCACGGGCCTCGGGAACCGCCGGGCACTGCTCGCGGAGGTCGAGGAGCGGCTCACCGAGGACTTCGGCGAGAACCGCCTCGCGCTCGTCCTGCTGGACCTGAACGGCTTCAAGGAGTACAACGACTCGTTCGGTCACCTCGCGGGCGACGCCCTGCTCGCGCGACTGGGCGTGCGGCTCGCGGAGGCTCTGCCCGGAGGGCGCGCCTTCCGCATGGGGGGCGACGAGTTCTGCGGGCTGGTGGCCGCGCTGCCCGCGGAGGCTGCACGGATCGGGGCCCTGGCCGGCGCCGCGCTGACGGATCGGGGCCGAGGCTTCGACATCGACGCGGCCTGGGGCTTCGTCGTGGCGCCGGACGAGGCCGCGCTCCCGTCGAGATCCTCAAGCTGGCCGACCGGAGGATGTATCTGTCCAAGGCCTCGCGTTCGACGGTCGGCCGGCAGAGCGCCCGCGTGCTCCTGCGTGCGCTGCAGGAGCGTGAGCGCAGCCTCGGCGAGCACGTTGCCGCGGTCGCGGACCTCGCCGTCGCGATCGGCAGGCGCCTCTTGCTCGACGGCGATGGCGTCGAGACACTGCGCTGCGCCGCGAGCTGCACGACGTCGGCAAGATGGCCATTCCCGACGCGATCCCTGCAAGCCCAGGCCGCTCGACGAGCAGGAATGGGTGTTCGTCCGGCGCCATACCATCACGGGCGAGTGGATCCTGTCGGGAGCGCCCGCGCTGGCCCGCGTCGCGAGGATCCTTCGTGCGTCGCACGAGCGCCGGGACGGCGCCGGCTATCCGGACGGGCTCGCAGCGAATGCGATCCCACTCGAGTCGCGCATCATCTCCGTGTGCGATGCGTACACCGCCATGGTCACCACGCGTCCGTACCGCGCCGAGCTCGAGGCGGGCGCGGGAGCACAGTTCGATCCGGCCGTTGTAGAGGTTGCCGTTGCCGCGCTCGTGGAGCGCCACCGGGTCACCGCGGCGACTGCCGCCTAGCACGGGGGTTCACAATAGGGCCGTGGAGACCCAACCCGGCGTGCCGGACCTGCGCGAGGAACGCAAGGTCGTCACCGCGCTCTTCGCCGACCTGGCCGGCTCGACGGCCCTCGCCGAGCGGCTGGATCCTGAGGAGATCAGGCTCGTCGTGGGCGAGGCCGTAGCCCGGATCGTCCACGAGGTCGAGGAGCTGGGCGGCCACGTCAAGGACCTGGCCGGGGACGGCGTCCTTGCCTTCTTCGGCGCACCCGTCTCGTACGAGGACGACGCCGAGCGGGCAGTGCGCGCCGGCCTGCGAATCACAAACGAAATCGGGCGCTACGCCGAGGAGGTCGAGAGCGCGTGGAGGGTCTCCGGGTTCGGCGTGCGCGTGGGCGTCGGCACGGGACCGGTCGTCCTCGGCAAGATCGGCGCCGGGAGTCGGCTCGAGTACGCGGCCTTCGGCGACACCGTCAACGTCGCCGCGCGCCTCCAGAGCGCAGCCGTGCCGGGCACGGTCCTTGTCGACCGGCCGACCCAGCGCGCGATCGACGGGTTGTTCGAGTGCGAGGAGCCGGTCGAACTTGAGCTGAAGGGCAAGGCCGAGCCCGTGGCCGCGGTCGCCGTGCTGCGGCCGCGCGCGATCGCCGAGCGACGGCGCGGGCTCGAAGGAGCCGAATCTGCGCTCGTCGGGCGCGACCCCGAGCTCCGCGCGGGCGGGGAGTGGCTCGAGCGAGTGCGCAATGGAACCGGCGGCGTGCTGTTCGTCACGGGCGAGGCCGGCATCGGCAAGTCGCGGCTGCTCGTCGAGCTGCGACACCGGTTCGAGAGCAGGCCCGTCGAGGAGGCCCACCCGCTGTGGCTCGAGGGACGCTGCGTCTCGTATAGCGAGTCGCTTCCGCTCTGGCCGTTCCGCGACCTGCTGCGCGAGTGGCTGGGCGTGGCGGTGGACGAGCCGGAGCTCCGTGTACGCGTGGTGCTCCGCCGGCGCGCGGAGGAACTCTTTCCCGGGCGCACGCTCGAGCTCTACCCCTACCTGGGCTCGCTTCTCGGGCTGACGCTCGAGCCGGAGGCTGCCGCGCGCCTGGCTGAGCTGTCGCCGGAGGCGCTCCAGTACCGGACGTTCGAGGTCGTCGGCACGCTGCTCGAGCGCCTCGCGCAGGACGGGCCGCTCGTCGTCGCCGTCGAGGACCTGCACTGGGCCGACGCCACCTCTGTCCAGCTCGTCGAGCGCCTGCTGCCCCTGACCGAGGACGCGGCCGTGCTGCTCGTGCTCGCCGAGCGCGACGAGCGCGACCATCCCTCGTGGGGGCTCAGCGAGCTGACGGCACGCGAGTACCCGCACCTGCTGCGCGAGCTTGCGCTCGAGCCCCTCTCGGGTGACGCCGAGCGGGAACTGCTCGACTCGCTCGTCGGCGCGGCCACGCTGCCGTCCGCGATGGAGCGGGAGCTGCTCGAGCGGGCGGAGGGCAATCCATTCTTCCTCGAGGAGTGCGTCCGATCGCTGGCCGACGCCGGCGCGCTCGTGCGCGAGGACGGAGCCTGGCGCTTCGACCACGCCGTCGAGGCCGAGATCCCGCAGACGGTCGAGAAGGTCATCCTCGCCCGCATCGACCGGCTCGCCGCGGCCCACCACGACGTGCTGACGGCGGCGTCCGCGCTCGGCCGCAGCTTCAGCTTGGCGCTGCTCGAAGGCGTCGCGGGCGACGACAGGGTGCGAGAGGCGCTGCACCAGCTTCAGCGGCTCGACCTGCTGCGCACCGGCCGCCGCTGGCCGCAGCCCGAGTACCGCTTCAAGCACGCGCTCATCCAGGAGACCGCCTACCGCACGCTCGTCAGGGAGACGAGGACGGCCCTGCACCGCCGCGCGGCAGAGTGGCTCGAGCGCCGGCACGCCGACAACCTCGACGAGGCCGTGGGATTGCTCGCGCACCACTGGCTCGCCGCCGAGGACGAGGCCAAGGCCGTGGCATACCTCACGCGGGCCGCCGACCGTGCCCGCCAGGAGTACTCACTCGACGAAGCGATCGACCTCTACCGCGAGCTCCTGCAGCTGCTCGAGCGCCGCGGCGAGCGCCAGGCGATGGCGATCGTCCTCTTCAAGCTCGCCCTCGCGCTGCACACTTCGCTCCGCTTCCGAGAGGCGAACACGACCTTCGGCCGCGCGTTCGACCTCTGGGAGCGGCCCCGACCGTCCGCGCGCCCGACCGCCACGCTCCGCATCGCGGGCGACGTGCTGGCGGCCGAGCCCGACCCGCCGCGTTCTTACGGGTTGAGCGACATGCAGCTCCAAATGGCGCTCCTCGACCGTTTAGTCGAGCGCTGGCCAGAGGCAACCATCGTCCCGTCGCTCGCCGAGCGCTGGGAGATCTCCGACGACGGCCTGCGGTACGTCTTCCATCTCCTGGAGGGCGTCTCGTGGTCCGATGGCACGCCACTTACCGCCCACGACGTCGAGTACGGCGTGAAGCGGTCGCTCGACCCGAAACGACCCGGCGTGAGCGTCGCGATCTACTACGTGCTCGAGAACGGGCAGGACTACGCGCTCGGCCGGAACCGCGAGACCGACCGGATCGGCGTCCGGGCACTCGACGACCGCACGGTGGAGTTCCGCCTCGTGGCGCCGGCTCCCTACTTCCTCAGCGTCGTGAACCGGCCCGACGGCGGCCCGCAGCCGGCGCACGCCATCGAAGCGTACGGGGACGACTGGACGGACGTGGACACGCACGTCGGCAGCGGCGCCTTCCGGCAGGTCGAGCGATCGGGCGGACGCGTCGTGCTCGAGCGGCGAACGGATGCCTCACGGTCGGGAAACGTGGCTCGCGTCGAGCTGATCCACGCACCCGCCGACGAGGCGCTCGAGCGCTTCCGCCGGGACGAAGTCGACGTCGTGAGCGTCCAGGCGGCGTCGAGCCTGGCATCGATCGTGGGCGAGGTGGACGACCACGCGGAGCTCGGCCCGCCGGCGTACACGTTCTACGTCGTCTTCGACCACCGGGACGCCATCCTCGGCAACGTGAGCCTTCGCCGCGCTCTGGCCCACGCGCTCGACCGGTCGGCGCTCGCCGGCGTGCTCCCGCCGAGCCTCGACGTCGCCACCGGCGGGATCGTCCCGCCTGCCCTGCAGGGCCACACGCCCGACATCGCCCCCCGGTTCGACCCCGAGCTGGCCCGAAGCCTGCTGGCCGAGGCGGCGCAGCCGGGCCCGTTGCGAGTGGTCACGACGGCAAGAAGCGTGATGCGGCCGGCGCTTTCCCTGGTCACGGACTCCTGGCGAGAGCACCTTGGCGTGGACGTCACGCTGCGGGTGCTCGACAAAGAGGAGTTCGCGCGCGCCCGGATGTACCTGATCGACTTCGAGCACATCGCGCCGAGTGGCTGGTTCCCCGGATATCCCGATCCCGAGTACTTCCTGCGCCTGCTCCTCCACTCGGACGCGAAGGACAATCTCGGGCACTGGAACCATTCGCCGTTCGACGACCTGATCGAGCGCGCACGGCGCGAGCCGGACGGCCGCGCGCGCCTCGAGCTCTTCCACGAGGCCGACCGCATGGCGATCGCAGACCAAGTGGCGGTGATCCCACTTGCCTACGCGCGCAACGTTTTCTTCGTCAAGCCGTGGGTGCGCGGTTGGTGGGAGTTCGGCAAGTCGTGGTCGTCGTTCGCCGATCTCGTCGTGACCGAGGATTCGCCCCGGCTTGCCCGCTAGCGGCGGTCGGCGAACGCGGCCGTGCAGCGGTCGAGGCGCTGGAGCTCCGCGAGAACGAGCAGGACAACCCCGACGACGAGCGCCGCCACCATCAGCGGCCCCGTCGCGGGAGGCTCGAGCAGCTTGACGCCGCTGACGGCAAGCGTGGTGGCGAGCCCGATCCGCAGGGCACGCTCGGGCAGCTTCACCGTCACCTGGCTGCCGAGCAGGATCCCGGGGATCGAGCCGAGCAGGAGCCACGCCATCGCGCCCAGGTCGACGTTGCCGTGCAGGAGGTGGCTGAGTCCCGCTACCCAGAGGAGGGCGGCCGCGTGCCAGATGTCCGTGCCGACGATCTTGGCCGCAGTCAGCGGAAAGACGAGCAGCATGATCAGCGCAAAGAACGTGCCACTGCCGACTGAGGTCAGCCCGACGATGAAGCCGCCGGCCGCGCCGAGGGCCAGCGCGATCGCGCGGTCGCGCCGGGCGAGCAGGAAGGGGGCATCATCGGGCTGGACGCCGCGGCGCACGAACGTCTTGGCCACGAGGCCGAGCGCTCCGAGCAGCAGCGCCGCCCCAATCACCTTGGCACCGGCCGACTCGACGCCGTCCCCGTAGTGGCGTTCGAGCAGCACGGCCACCTCGACCCCGACGAGAGACATCGGCCCTGAGCCTAGGAACATCCAGAAAGTCAGCCGCGCGTGAACCGTGCCGAGACGCCTGTGCCGCGCGGCCCCGAACGACTTGAAGATGGCTCCGTGCAGGATGTCGGTGCCGACGGCGAGAGTCGGCTTGAAGCCAAAAAGCAGGATCAGTAGGGGCGTCAGGAGCGCGCCGCCACCCATCCCGGTCAGCCCAACGAGCGCGCCGATGAGCAGCCCGGTGAGGGACAGCTCCCAGGTCATGGCCCTTTCGCCATTCGGGCGAAAGGGCTAGGTCGAGCACGCCGGAGGCGAACCAACCTGGCGGGAGAAGACACCTTGCTCGTTGAAGCGTCCGCGACGACCATCAGCGGATGCTCGGCGACTCGGGCGCGGACGATCTGACGCTTATCATCGAGGTGCTGTTCGACATTCGCACTGGAGTCGACCGCATTTCTCGACTTGCTCGAAGAGGACGACGATGAGGCGGAAGAGGACGAAGCGGACTCCTGAAGAGCGCGAGCGCTCGGCGGCCCTGATGAGGCGGCTCCAGCGTCGCATCGAGGAACGGAAGGCAGAGGCGCAGGCCCGCGCCCAGCGCGAGCAAGATTCGACCCCCTGAAGGTCACGCATGCGCCAGACGCCTCGCCTAGGCGTCTGCTCGATACGCGTCGATCAAGACCTCGGCCACTTCTGCGCGCGTGAACTCCTCGGGGGGCACCTCGCCGGCAGCCAGCAGCTCTCGCACCTTCGTTCCTGACAGGAAGACGTGGTCGTCGCCGCCGTGCGGGCACGTCTTCGGCGTCGCCATCTGGCCACACGCCTTGCACCAGAACGCGTGCTCGAAGAACATCGGCTCGATATCGAGCTCGTGCGGCTCGAACTCGTCGAAGATCAGCTGGGCGTCGTACGTGCCGTAGTAGGAGCCGACGCCGGCGTGGTCGCGGCCGACGATGAAGTGCGAGCAGCCGTAGTTCTTGCGGCAGATCGCGTGCCAGATCGCCTCGCGAGGGCCCGCGTAGCGCATTGCGGCCGGGAACGCTGACACGACGACTCGGTCGGCGGGGTAGTAGTTGTCGAGGAGCACGCGGTAGCACTCGACGCGGGTGGCCGACGGCACGTCGTCCGACTTCGTGTCGCCCACGAGCGGGTGGATGAGGAGACCGTCCACCGTCTCGAGCGCGCCCTTGGTCAGGTACTCGTGCGCGCGATGGATCGGGTTGCGGGTCTGGAAGCCGACCACGCGTTTCCACCCGCGCTCCGAGAAGGTGCGGCGCGTGTCCGCCGGGTCAAGGGCGAGCGCGGGGAAGGGCGCCTCACCCCGTTCGAACACGGTCACGCGCCCGGCGAGGTAGAGCGGCTTCTGCTCGAACAGCCGCGCCACGCCGGGATGCTCGGTGTCGCTCGTACGGAAGCAGCGCTCCGCCTCATGCTCCCTGTCGTAGGCGTAGGCGCCCTCGACCTCGAGGACGGCTAGCGGCCGCCCGGAGCCGTCGGCGAGGGCGACTCGGTCACCACGCGGAGCCTCGTCAACAGCCAGGCAGACGGGCAGCGCCCACGGCAGGCCGCTTGCGAGCCGCATGCTCTCGACGACGCCCTCGTAGTCGTCCTGCGCCATGAAGCCCTCGAGCGGCGAGAGTGCGCCCGAGGCGATCATGTCCAGGTCGGACAGCTCGCGGGAGGTCAGCGTGATCGTCTCGAGCGAGTCGAGGTCGGCGGGCCGCCCCCCGGTTCGCTCGACGAGCTCGCCGCCGTGGGGCCGGATCAGCCTCTCCGCCGGATCACCTCCCTGATCAAGGCCCGAAACCTGGTCCCCGGAGGTCGGTGGGACGCTCACGCCGGCACCTCCGCCCGGACGAGGCGGAGATCCTCGAGCTTCGCGACGATGATGCGAGCCGACTCCTCGGGCTCATGCTCCTCGGTGTCGACGACGAGCTCGGGGCTCGACGGCTCCTCGTAGGGGTCGTCGACACCGGTGAAGCCCTTGATTTCGCCGGCGAACGCCTTGGCGTAGAGACCCTTGACGTCGCGCCGCGCGCACTCCTCGACTGATGCCTTCACGTGCACCTCGACGAACCGCCCCCACTCCTCGACCAGCGCGCGGGCCGCGCGCCGAGTCTCCTCGTAGGGCGAGATTGCAGCCGCGATCACCGCACCTCCCTGGCGGGTCAGCTTCGAGGAGACCCAGCCGATGCGTTCGATGTTCGTGTCGCGGTCCTCCTTGGAGAACCCGAGGCCCTTCGAGAGGTGTGTGCGCACCGTGTCGCCGTCGAGGTACTCGACGACGAGGCCGCGGCGGTCGAGCTCGGGCCCGACGAGGTGCGCGATCGTGGACTTGCCGGAGCCCGAGAGCCCGGTGAACCAGAGGGTGAAGCCACCCTCTCGCTTCCGTGCGGACTCCGGGTGCTCGTGCGCATAAATGTGATCGGTCAACCGGTCTCCTTCCGTTCGGCCGGGTGGTCCTGCACCAGCGGCCGTTTGAGGTGGATGCCGCACTCGAGCTTGTCCGAGCCCGCCCAGCGACCGGCGCGCTCCTCCTCATCGGGCGCCGTCGGACGGGTGCAAGGAATACACCCGATCGAGCGGTAGCCCGTCTCGTGCAGCGGGTTGTAGGGAATCTCGTTGGCGGTGACGTAGGCCCAGACGCGCTTCTCGTCCCAGTCGGCCAGCGGATGGATCTTCCAGACGCCGTACCGCTCGGACCACTGGACCTTGGGTGTGGAGGCGCGGCTCGGCGCCTGGTCGCGCCGGATCCCGGAGATCCAGGCCGAGTACGGCTCGAGCGCGTCGATCAGCGGCTCGACCTTGCGGATATGGCAGCAGCGGTCGGGGTCGCGCTCCCAGAGGTTCGGACCTTCGCGGCGGTGCTGCTCGGCAACGGTAATGACCTCCGGCCGGATCAAGCTGAGGCCGTAGCGCTCGACAAGGCGGTCGCGCGTCTCATACGTCTCGCGGAAGAAGAGTTGTGTGTCGAGCTCGATCACGTCAATGGGGAGCCCCACCTCAGAGACCATGTGTATCAGCACGGACGACTGCTTCTGCCACGAGCATGTGAGGCAGAGGCCGTCGCCGAACTGCTCGTACGCCCAGCGGAGCACGTCCTCCGCCGCCATGGCCTCGAAATCGAGCTCAGGAAGTGGGGACGCCGCAGCCATGCAGCAGAACCTCAGGAGCCACGGACCGCCCCCTGCGTTCGAAGGAGGACCTCGTTGATCGTGTCCGCCCGGAGGCCCAACCGGAGGGTTTCCAACGGGATGACCTCGTCGGGCGGGATGTTCCCCAGGTTCACCTCGGGCCCGAAGTGCTTCACGAACCAGGCCTGCGAGCTCTTCGTCGGCGCTTCGAAGATCAGCTCGTCCAGCGCGATTTCGTGCGCGATCTCCTCGAGCAGCCCGGTGCGCATCTCGCCGTCAGAGCGGAAGATCCCGGAGGTGCCGCCCTCCCGTCCCTCGGTGATCACCTTCCAGGCGCCGGCGGCAAGCTCTTCCTTGATCCACGCAACCCACTGGTACGGCGCGAAAACGGTATCCGAGTCCTTCGAGCCAACCTCCGACAGGACGGTGAAGTCGCGGGCGAGCTCGACGATCAGCTCGAGCTTGCGGTCGCGTTCGATCTCGACCGCGCCGTCGGAGATCTCAACATGGGAGAAGCGATGGTCGGACAGCCAGCGCTTGTACTGGTCAAGCTTGTTGCGCGCGATGACGGCTTCGAAGAGGGTGCCGCCGCAAACGACCGGGGTCTCGAACGAGCGGTAGAGCGCGATCTTCTTCTCCAGGTTGCGCGTGACGTACGAGGTGCCCCAGCCGAGCTTCACCACGTCGACGTAGTCGCCGGCGGTGTCGAAGAGGCCCTCGATCTCGAGGAGGTTGAGCCCCTTGTCGATGACGTGCGTGAGCCCGCGCTCGCGCGGCTTTGGCGAGCGCGCGGGCAGGTCGAGGAACCCGTCAGAGCCCGCGCCCGTCACGTTTCTCGTCCGATCCGCGAGCAAGCGGGACGAGGACGCAAGGAGTGCTCGTACCTGGAGGGTACGGGTGCGACTGAGGACGCTGGATCGCGCCGCTCTGAAGCCGCGAGCGGGCGGGAAGGCGTGGCCGGCGGGGGCGCTTCAAAGCCGGGCATACAGCTCCTTCAGGCGCTCCTGCGCACGCTCCTGGACATCGTGGTAGAGCGAGCCGCCGTGCGCGTCGATGCCGACGGTCAACGGGCCAAAGTCCTTGACGCGGAACTTCCAGAGGCACTCGGGCATGAGCTCCTCCCAGGCGACCTCCTCGATCTCCTCGATCTGGGTGGTCTCGAGCGCCGCCGCGCCGCCCACGATCGCGAAGTAGACCATCCCGAGCCGCTGCATCGGATCGATCGCCTCATCGGGGAAGCCGCCCTTGCCGCAGATGGCGCGGACGCCGTATCGCGCACCGAGCGGCTCGGTGAAGCGCACCATGCGAGCGGAGGTCGTCGTGCCGATGCAGACCGGGTCGTAACCGCCGTCGGCGCGCTTGCGGACCCCCGGCGCGGTGTGCAGCAGGAAGGCGCCGCGGAGATCCATCGGCGGCTCGACGCCCTGGTCGAAGATGCGCATCTGCGTGCGGTCGCGGATGCCGATGATGTGGCCCTGAACGACCACCTCGTCGCCTGCGCGCAGCTTGAGAATCTCCGCCTCGTCCGCGACGGGGAACGTGACCTCGTGGACGGCCACGGCTAGCGGGACTCCTCTTGCGGGGTCAGACCCCCTATATCAGGCGAGGTGTGACCCATCTGTGCCAAAAGCGTCACACTCCTCCAGTCGGGGTCAGACCCCCTACACCAGGCGAGATGTGACGAGTGTGTGCCAAAAGCGTCACGATTCAGGCCTCGCGGTCATACTCGACGGTGCCGTCCGCGGCAACGTGCGCCGACGCGCGGCGCGCCGCCCAGCACTGGTAGTTGACCGCGACCGGATTCAGCGTCATGTGCGTGTCGGCGTGCTCCACGTGGCACTGAAGCACCGTCACATCCCCGCCGAGCCCCATCGGCCCGATGCCGGTTTCGTTCAGCAGCCCGAGGAGCTCGTCCTCGAGCCTCGCCACCTCGGGATCCGCGTTCCGCGTGCCGACCGGACGTGTGATCGCCTCCTTCGCCAGGTACATGGCGTAGTCGGCGGAGCCGCCGATGCCGACGCCCACGATTCCCGGCGGGCACGGCTTCCCTCCGGCGCCGACGATCGACTCGAGCACAAACTGCTTGATCCCCTTCACGCCGTCCGCCGGAGTGCACATTTTCAAAAAGCTCATGTTCTCGGAGCCCGAGCCCTTCGGCACGCACTTGACGTCGAGGCCGTCCCAGTCCGGGATGAACTCCCAGTGCACGATCGGCAGCCGGTAGCCGATGTTCGGCCCGGTGTTCTCACGCGTGATCGTGTGGACGGCGTTCGCCCGCAGCGGGTGCTCGAGCGTGGCGCGCGCGGTACCGTCGCGCAGCGCCTCGTAGATCCGTGCGGGATGCAGCGGGAAGTGCTCGCCGACGCGACACGTGTAGACCGCGATGCCCGTGTCCTGGCAGACGAGGTTCTTCTGGTCGTCCGCGATCTGGACGTTCTTCAGGATCGTGGACAGGACGCGCCGCCCGGGCACCGACGTCTCCCGCTTTGCCGCGTCCGCCAGCGCGTCGCGGAGATCCTGCGGGATGTCCTTCAGGGCCCAGACGTAGAGGTGGGCCGCGGCATCCTCTACGGCCTGCTGGAGATCTGTCGTCGTGACGACGCTCATGCCGGTTGCGCAACCCCTTCGATCTCGGCCCAGCGCTCTGCAATGACGTCAGGCTCCACCGGTTCGCGGCCGAAGTCGACCTCTTCGCTCGAGCTCCAGGCGGCCACGTCGAACTCGCCGCCCGCCGCCTCGAGCACCTTGCCGGAAAACCCGCGCTGGTCGGAAGCCAGGAATACGACGCCTGGGGTCACCTGCTCGGGTTCCAGCTCTCCCGGCACCACGGGGCGACGCAGCACCCGGGTCGCCGCGGCGGGGGCAACAGCGTTGGCCCGGATCCCGTGCGGCGCACCCTCGGCTGCGACCACGATCATCAGGCCGAACTGCGCCATCTTCCCGACCGCGTAGGCGGCAAGACCTGGCCGGGTGCGATCCATCGCCATCGCCCGGCCGGAGGTCGTGAAGACGAAGCGGCCGTACGCCTGCTCCTTCATGACCGGCCAGGCCGCGCGGGTGACGTGGAAGGGCGCGTCGACGTGAACACGGCGCATGCGCTCCCAACTTTGGTGAGCGTCCTCGAGTTCCTCCCAGATGACCAGGCCCGCGTTGTGGATGACCGCGTCCAGCCGCCCGAACCGTTCCATCGCGAACTCGACCAGGCGCCGGCAAGCGTGCTCAGACTCGAGATTCTCGTACGCGGCGGCTGCCGTTCCCCCGGCGCGCACGATCTCTTCGACCACCGTGTCGGCCAGCTCGTGGTCGCTGCCGCTGCCGTCCGGCTCGACTCCGGCGTCGTGCACGACCACGGACGCGCCCCGCGCAGCAAACGCCGTCGCGTACGCCGCGCCCAATCCGCGGCCGCTTCCGGTGACCAGGACGACCTGCCCGTCGAAGCGGATCGGTCCGGTCATGCCAGTGCCTGCTCGGCAGCAGCCCGCCCCGCGCGGCGGCCAAACACCGTGCATTCGAGCAGGCTGTTGCCCATCATGCGGTTGCGCCCGTGCGTACCGCCCGCGATCTCGCCGCAGGCATAGAGGCCCTCGAGTGTCGTCTCGCCGTGCTCGTCGATCACGAGCCCGCCGTTCTGATAGTGCAGCACTGGATAGGTCAGGATCGGCTCCTGCAGGGGATCGATGCCTGCGGCGCGGTAGCGCTTCAGCATGTAGGGCAGCGAGACCTCGGCGTCAGCCTCGGCAATCCGCGTCGTGTCGAGGTACACAGCGGGGCGTCCGTCAGGCGTTGGAACGCCCCGGCCGGCCTCGACCTCGTCGAAGATTGCCTGCGAGACCTCGTCGCGCGGCCCGAGCGAGTCGGTGAACTCCTCTCGCTCGACGTTCAGGAGCACGGCGCCGTATGCGCGCGTCGTCTCGGGGATCGAGTATCCCTGCAGGTTCGGCGGCCACGCACCGCCGTTCGGGTGGTACTGCAGCGCATCCAGGTCGCGTGTTCTCGCGCCGAGCGCGAGCGCGATGCGAGTGACCTCCCCGGTCGCGCCCGAATGATTCGTCGAGAGCTCGTTCCGCTCTTCCGCCTCGCGGTAGCAGCGCCCTCCGGCCGCGAGCACGACGATCGAGGCCTCCAGCTCGTGGTCACCGCAGCGGGCGAGCCAGCCGTTCTCGAGCACTTCCAGCGACACGAGCGGCGCCTTCGCGAACGTCGTAACGCCGGACGCCACCGCCGCGTCGCGGAGCGCAGTCGTGATCGCAAGCCCTGTGCGATCGCCGACCTGCAGCAACCGCTTCCGCGATGCTCCTCCGCAGCGCGCCAGCCGGTAGCCGCCGTTCTGGCGCGTGAACTCGACGCCCAGCTCCTCGAGCCAGTGGATCGCGCGAGGCGCCTCGGCCGTCAGCACCTCAACGAGCCGGCGGTCAGCCGTCTCGTGCGAGGAGCGCCACACGTCCTCGGCGTGCTGGTCGGGCGAGTCGTCCTCGCCGAAGGCGGCCTGGATGCCGCCCTGAGCCTTCGCCGAGTTGCAGGACTGGAGCGAGCCCTTCGTCGCGAGCGCGACGCGCGCGCCCGCGGCACGCGCAGACACGGCGGAGGCGAGTCCCGACGCCCCGCTCCCGACCACGAGCACGTCGAATGACGGGTTACCGCCCACGGCGCGCATCATAGCGGGCTTCGTTAATGCAATGAATCAGCAGTGCTTATGGATTTCACCAGACGGAGCGAAGGAGCGTGGCGACCTCGGCGGCCCCGGCCGGGCGAGGATTCGCCCGCGCGGCGGGCCGCTCGACCGTCTCGGCCGCGGACGCATCGAGCTCCTCCGCCGGGACGCCCAGGTCGCGCAGGCGCTCGAAGCCGGCGAGGCGGGCGAGCTCCTGGACGCGGCCGGGTGCGTCTGCCGCGCCAAGCGCGTCGGCCAAGCGGGCGATCGCGTCGCTCACGACCGGCTCGTTGAACCGCAGTGCAGGCGCGAGCGTGAGCGCGTTCGCGGCCCCGTGCGCGACGCCGAAGCGACCGCCGAGTGCCTGTGCCATCGCGTGCGCGAGGCCCATGAACGATGCGGCCAGCGCGGCGCCGGCGAGCATTGCACCTTCGAGCAGACGTCTGCGCGCCTCCAGGTCGTCCGGGCGATCGAGCGTCCGCGGCAGCCAGTCGGAGATCAGCCGGGCGCCCTCAAGCGCGGGCGGGTCGCCCTCGGGGGTTCGCCGCAGCGTGTAGAGCGCCTCAGCGCAATGCGCGAGCGCGTTCATGGCGGTGCCGCCCGTCTGGTCGCGCGGGAGGTCGAGCGTCAGGCGAGGCTCGTAGATGATCCCGGCAAGCCGCGCGCCCGAGCCTCCGCCCTTGCGCCCGGCCTGCTCGTCTCGCATGCCGAAAAAAGTCGTCCATTCGGCGCCCGAGTAGGTGGTCGGAATCGAGACCACCGGCAGGCCGGTCTCTGCCGAAACGGCCTTGGCGGTGTCGATCGCGCTGCCGCCGCCCAGGGGAACGAGGGCGTCAGCTCTGTCCGCAGCGGCCGTTGCGGCACGAACCGTCTCGACCGGCGTGTGAGAGCGGACGCCAGTGAAACGCCGCCCCACGGGGAGATCGATGTCATTCCAACGCTCGCTCGTGACGAGCAGCGGCCTCCCGGCTCCGAGCCCGCGAAGGAGCGGCGCAAGCTCGTCCAGCCCCCAACGGACGATCACGGTGTGCCGTGAAGGCGTCCGCGTGCGAAGGTGAGGAACGCCTCGGCAGCGCGGGTCAGCGCGCGGCCGGTCGAGCGCACGAGCGAGATCTCGCGCACCGGCTCCAGCCTCTCGACCCGCGCTGCGGCGAGCGTGCCGGCGCTCAGGTCGGCCTCGATCGCCGACCCCGAGATGAAGCTGATGCCGTAGCCGGCGCGGACGGCGCTCTTCACCGACTCCTGAAGGCCGAGCTCGAGCCGCACGTCGAGCTCGCGTAGCCGGACGCCCGCGCCCCGCAGCTCGTCCTCGATCACCTGGCGGACGCCGGCGCCCTCCTGCATGAAGATGAGCGGCACGGCGCGCAGCTCGTCGAGCGTGACCGTCTTGCCCGCGAAGCTGTGACCGGGCGGGCAGGCGAGCACGATCTCGTCGCGGAGGAGCGGCTCGAAGCGGACCGAGCGGTGGCGCCGCGCCGCGCCCACGACCCCGAGCTCGAGCTCGCGTTCGGCGACGAGGTCGACGACCGTCTGGGTATCGAAGACGGAGAGAGCGACGTGCACCGCAGGATGGCGCTGCTGGAACTCGCAGAGAAGGAGCGGCACGAGGTTGTCGCCGGGCCCGGTGGAGGCGCCGATCTCCAGGTTCCCGCGCGGCTCGCCTTGCTCGTCACCGGCCACCTCCTCGAGTAACTGCTCCTCGAGCAGCAGCATGCGCTGCGCGCGTCGGTAGAGCAGCAACCCCGCCTCGGTCGGCTCGACCCGCCGTCCCGAACGGTCGAGCAGGCGCGTCCCGAGCCGCTTCTCGAGCGCCGCGATCTGGAGGCTGACTGCCGGCTGCGAGAGCCCGAGATGCTCGGCAGCGCGCGAGAAGCTCTTGCGGTCGACGGTCGCGCAGAAGGCAGCAAGCTGGCGGGTATCCATAAGCGCTCAGGAGATTATATACTTGACGAACCCAAGTATTCCCCGCATCCTCCCTCATGCATGGCAAGCAAACGCATGAGTGGAGCTTATCGACGGGGTGCGAAGGCGTTCCCCTCGTTAGAGGGAAGCCGGGACGTGGCTTCGGGCGGCCACGTTCCGATAGGCGTAGGATCGCCGCCCTTCTCGCATGGCTGCTGTCAGTCACTTGGAAACCGGGGTCATTTACTGCGACGAGCTTCCAGCGTCTCACGCAGTTTCCCCGCTGAGTGCATTGACCTGATCTACCTCGATCGACCGTTCTTCTCGAACCGGGACTACGAAGTGATCTGAGGCGACGAGGCCGAAGTCCGCTCATTCGAGGACCGCTTGCAGGACGGCATCACCTACATCATTGCCTTCAGCTTCACACGCGGCGCTCACGAGGAAGCCGCACGAGCACGGCAGGAAGGCTTGGAAATCGGGCTCGTGCAAGTGTCAACGCTCTTGGACAACCCCCTCGACAAGCCGGTGCGTCCCGGCCTCGCCGACATGGCCTCTGCGCTGCTCGCAGGCGCGCAAGACGCGGCGCGGCGTCATGGCCGCACCTCCGCCCGAGCGTACCGCGGACGAGTTGGTCGCCGGTTGAATCCGGGCGACCATTCCGTCAGGATCGCAGTGTTCGATTCACAATGGGGGGAGGGTGTATGGATGAACAACGCTCGCTAGGGATGCGGGCCCGGCTCCTTGCCGTCGCCGGCGTGTTGGTCGCGTTCGGCCTCTACGCCGGTCCGGCACTCGCATCGCCGGCGTACGTAACGAACTGTCCTTGGCAGCCGGGCCACACGTACGTGACGAGCTGCCAGCTGACGTTCTCGGGCAACTCGGCCACCGGAACCGAGACAGTCACCGCAACGTTTACGGTGGCGCCCGGCGCTACCGTCACGCTCTCGCTGGCCAGCTACACGAAGTCCGGCCCGGTGAACGCGGTCACGTACCCGCAGCAGGTCTTCGAGTCCGCGACCGGGACGTTTTCGACGGGCACCTACAGGCTCACGGTGGGCTTGCCGGCCTGCTCCTTCTGGCAGGTGGACTTCGTCCGCGGCAGCGTCAAACAGACGCTGACCGGAGAAGCGACGGCCTATCCAGCCGAGCACCGGCTGCTCGCCTGGGCACTCGGACAGTCAGCCGGATGCGGCAGCGCTCGAACGCCGGGCTTCTGGAAGAACCACGCATCGTGCTCGGCGTCGAACGGCAACCAGGCGTTCGTGCTCGACCAGACGCTGGCGAGGGCCGGCGGCACGATCATGATCGGCGACCTCGCCGTCGACACGTGCCTCGAGGCTGTCCGTGTCCTCGACAAGTCGACGGTCAACACCGGCGCGAACATGGCGAGCCATCCCGCGTACAACCTCGCCGCGCACTTGCTCGCGGCGAAGCTGAACGTGGTGGCAGGAGCGACGACGTGTGCGAACGTCAGCAACGCGATCAACCAGGCACAGGCGTTGCTCGATGCCGTCAACTACACCGGGACGGGCAGTCCGATGATGACTGCCGCGCAGGCATCGAAGGCGGGAACGCTCGCGTCGATTCTTGACCGGTACAACAACAACGACGGAAGCGTCTGTTGACGCTCGGCGCGTAGCGGCCGCGTCGTCGAAGCTCTCCGGCTTCTCGGGCTCAGCCGAGTTGCCGGGGGCGCTTCGGCCGTTGGCCGCGCCTCGGCCCCGCCGTTGCGCGAGACCACGCGCCGGGGTGCCGCGATCGCGTCGGTCAGCTTCTCCTGCTTGGCCAGCGACTCTTCGTCTGACTCGACCGTGGTAGCGGCATTGCGCTGGTAGCTGCGGTCAGGGTCATGCACCGTGAGCACCCCGGACGCCCTCGAACTCGACGATCCTCCGGATACGCGTCATCGCGCGCCCCCTGGTTGCCGTGGAGGAGCCAGTAGCGACTTGTAGTTGCCATTTTCAGA
This sequence comes from Gaiellaceae bacterium, assembly GCA_046262315.1. Classification (GTDB taxonomy): domain Bacteria; phylum Actinomycetota; class Thermoleophilia; order Gaiellales; family Gaiellaceae; genus JACVRM01. Next base: position 638 of record JBHEMZ010000115.1, on the reverse strand, counting down.
AGAAAGCGTCGTCCGCATCGTGTTGTAGATCAGAAGGGTCACCGTTGCCGGTGGCCCTTCGTCTGACGTGGGGCGGTGGGTTCATGCCGGAGGTCTCTAAAACCATCCCGATGCGAGTTCGACTCTCGCCGCCTCCACATCTCTCCGTAGTCGTCCTCCCGAGCCGCGGGAGCTTAGTACAGTCGGGACCTTCCGATTATTTCCGGAGCGTCCGGAAATTCCTCTTCGCGGGAGGTTACCAAGGCAACCGGATGGCGACGACCAGCCAAGGACCGCCGGGTCGCGGCAGGCCGCGCAAGTCCAACCGGCTCGACTTCGCGATGTCGGACGCCACGGCCAAGCGGCTGGCTGCGCTTCAGGATTCGGTCCGAGCGATCGGGCACACGCGCCCGTCTCCGCGCACGCTGGTCTCTGCTCTGATCCTGGCCGAGGAGCGGCGCGGGAAGCAACTCGAAGACGAGCTACTCGTACCGTTTCGTGTCGCAAACCAGGACGCTGACTAGCTGTGGGACCCACAGACCTGTGAGACGCGGCTGATCGGCGGTTGGCCGCCGAGCGAGCTGTGCGGTCGGTGGTGGTTGTACCAGCGGAGGTAGCTGGGGAGGGCTTGGGCGCGGTGGCTGCTGCTGGGGTAGGCG
>JBHEMZ010000114.1:0-5716 GCA_046262315.1 Gaiellaceae bacterium | reverse complement strand
GCGCAGCCTCGCGCAGCCGCTCGACCCGCTCCTCGAACGGTGGCCTGTCTCCGAGCTCGAGGACGAGCGGGCGGCCGGCGGAGCGAAGCGTCTCGTAGATGCCGGTCAGCATCCGCCGCAGCCCGTCCGCTCCGTAGGTGGCGAGCAGGCGCAGCCGCTCGGGCTCGTCCGACGACGAGAACCGCGCGAGCGCCACCTCGAACGCCTCACCGCGTAGCACCGCCGCCTGCGGCTCGTCGAGCTCGCGGAAATGCGGGTCGAGACCCGCCGCAAACGGGTACGCGCGCAGCAGCCGGTTGCAGAAGCCGTGGATGGTCGAGATCCAGGCGCCGTCGAGCGCCCGTGCGAGCTCGGGACGGCCGCGGCGGCGCAGCTCGGCGCGGATCCGCGAGCGCAGCTCCCCGGCGGCGCGGCGCGTGTACGTGATGACGAGCAGCGACTCGACGTCGAGCCCCTCGTCGCAGACCGCGCGCACGAAACGTTCGACGAGCACCGCCGTCTTCCCCGTTCCCGCGCCCGCCGACACGAAGACGCGGCCGCCCGCCCCGACCGCGGCTCGCTGCTCGGCGTTCGGCTCCCAGGTCTCCGTCACGCGCGCGACACCCGGCACATCCGCCACAGGTCGCACCAGGCCGGGCATTCGCCGCCGCGCGGGTCGTGCCGGACATCCCCCGCCCGGATCCGCCCCGCGAGCGTGCGGGCCGTCTCGCCGGCCTGCTCCACCTGTCCCCAGAACGCCTCGTCGTCGAGGTAGTCGTTACGTACGAAGCCGGGCAGGTCCCCGCGCGCGTCCTCGCGAAGCAGGCCGCGCGCCTTGCGGTCGCCGGCAAGCGGCCGGTAGAGCCCGCCGAGCGGCTCGATACCCACGAGGTCGCGCAACACCAGCATGTAGAGCGGGATCTGGAGGCGCAGCTCGCGCTCGATCTCGCGCGCCGAGGGAGCATGCTTGCCGGACTTGTAATCGTGGACGATCCCGCGCGCCGAGAACGGGTCGACGTCGATGCGGTCGATCTTCCCCGAGAGCACGACCCCACCGAGGTCAAGCCCGCGCTGGAGCGCCGGCGACGACCGCTCGCTGCCGAACGAGACCTCGAAATGGCGCGGCACAAGGCCCAGCTCGGCGGCCGCCTCGTCGCGCACGAACGCCTCGAGGTCGCGCCAGAGCCCGCCGTCGAGCTGGCGGCGCTGGACGTCCGTCAGATCCATGCGCACACCCCCGAGCGAGTCGTCGAGGCAGCGGCGCAGGAAGCGCACCGCGTCCTCCACGTTCCGCTCATCGACGTGGTCTGCACCGAGCTCCTTCGGCAACCCGGAGAAGAATCGGTTCAGGGTCGTGTGCGCGACGGAGCCTCGCAGCTTCGGGTCTACCTCGGCGTCGATCGAGCGCGGGCCGACAAATCGCTCGAAGAGCCACGCGGACGAGCAGTCGGCGAAGCGCTCGAGCTCGGTGACGTTGAAGGTTGCCCTTGCACGCAGCTGCTCGAGCACGAGTGGGTGGCGGAGCGCGGTCCGACGGCGGAAGGCGGTCCGCGCGCGCTCGAGCCTGCGCTCCCAGCCGTTCGCGCGGGCGAGCGCCTCGGCGACGGACTCCGTCTCGGCATCGGCGGCGAGGGTCGCCACCGCACGCAGCCGCTCCCGGTCGCTCGGCGCGGTTTCCAGCGGCCACGTCAGGGCGGAAAGCGGCCGGCGGCGCGTCCAGCGGGCGACGTCGTCGGCCTCATAGACCGCGGTGGCCTCCTCCCAGAAGGGGCTCGGCTCGCGGGGCGCGCCGTCGTCGCCGGCCGCCTCACGCACGAGGTAGAGGCGCCGCGTCGCGCGGCTGCAGACCGTGTAGAACAGGTAGCGCTCGCGCGCGAGCTGGTCGGGTCGCTGGAGCCGCCCGCCGAGGCGCCGCCGGGTGTCCTCGTCGAGGAACGGCGAGCCGGGGGCGCGGCGCGGCAGGATGCCTTCCTCCAGCCCGAGCACGAAGACGACGTCGAAGCGCCGGGTGCGCGCCCGCAGGAGGTCGACCACCGGCACGCGTCCCGGCTCGCCGGCGCTTCGCGGCCAGACCGTCGCGCGCTCCAGCGTCGCAACCACGTCCTCGCGGCCCGCCACGCCCTCGAGGTTCTCCCAACCGGCCAGCTCCTCGAGCGCGCGGCGGCATGTCTCGAATGCCTCGAGATCTTGTCGCGGCGCTTCGCCGACGGGCGGACGCTCAAGCCCGTGGGCCGCGCGAAGCAGCACCACGGCCGCCTCGCGAGCGGCCGCCAGCGGCGACCCCTCGGCCCGCAGGGCGTCGAGTACCGGCAGGCGCGCCCCACGCAGCGCGACGGTCTCGGATTCGACCCGCTCGGGCGACTCGACGGCGCGTCCGCGCAGCCGCCCCTCCACGTAGTCGGCGCTGGAGCGGGCCAGCCCCGAGTACGGGGAGCGCAGGAACGAGAACAGGTCGCGACGCCCGCCGCCGAGCCAGGCGAAGCGGAGCAGGCCCAGCAGCGCCTGCCCCCAGGCGGTCTGCCCAAGTCGGACCGGCGCCTCGACGACGTGCGGGATGCCGAGTGTGGCGAACGCCGTCTCGATCGGTCCACGGACGCGTTCGAGCGACGGGCAGACGACTCCCATCCGATCCGGCGGCGTGCCCGCACGGACCAGCGAGAGGATCTCCTCGCCCACGAGCTCGAGCACGCCACGCGTGCCGGCGCCCTCGAAGAAGCGCACCCCGCCCTCGAGCGGCGGCGCAGGCGGCGGACGGTCCGCGAAGAGCGCGCGCTCGAGGTGCGCGATCGCCGGGTGCGCGACCTCGTTGAACGCGGCAGGCAGCTCCTCGATCCGCCCAGCAGCGAGCGTCGAGAGGTCTTCCGCAGTGCTCGCGAGCGCGGCGAAGGCAGGCCGGCCCGGTTCGTAGGGCAGCGAGACCGTCACTTCCGCACGCCCTGCGAGCGCGTCGAGGAGCCCCCACTCGGCGGCCGTGAGATCCTCGAACCCGTACGCGAGCACGGGCTGGCCCTGCCAGGCGTTCAGGTCGCCGCGGAGGCGCTCGACCGCGTGTAGGCGCTGGCCGTCGCGGTCCCAGAGGCCGAAGCCCTCGAGCTCTGCCCGGTACGAGCAGTAGAGGCGCGCGAGGTCGCCGCCCACCTCCTCGTGTGGAATAAGCGCAGCCTGGAGCTCGGCGATCGCCTCTCCGAGCGCCTCCACGAAGCCGGGCGAGCGCGCGGAGGCCGAGAGGCCGTTCAGCGACGCAGTGGAAGTCGCGCGCCGGAGCAACAGCTCCCGCTGGAGGTCGCCGACAACCGGGCGCGCCCCCCCGCCCCGGGCGATGCGGCGGAAGAGGTCGTCGAACGTACCGATCGTCCCGCCAAGCAGGCAGCCCCCGTCGCGCAAGAGCTCGCACTCGACGCGTGCGACGTCCGATCTCGTCGGCACGATGAGGAACGGGTCGCGGTCGGCGGCGGCCGCATAGCGTTCCAGGAGCAGCGCGACCTTGCCGGCGTTCGCCGGCCCCACGACCAGCGAGAGAGCCATCGACCCATGGTAGTGGGGGCATCCGACGCCGCCGGCCCGCGGCCCGCGGACTCCTCCCAAAGAGCGCGAAAAAGGTCGAGGGCAGGCTCGACGGCCCGCCCCCGGATCAATCGATCGGACTAGGCGGCGACGGACTTCGGGCGTCGCCCGCGGCGGGCAACCGCCTGGCCGGGCAGGTTGCCGGCGCAGTCGTCGCAGAGGTCGGCCTGCTTTGCACCGCGGCGTGCATCTGAATAGGTGAGGCGCAGTACTGCGCCCTTGTTCTCGCCGACTTCCTTACTGCAGCTGTCGCAGACGAGGACGGTCTTTCGAGCCACCATGTCTCCTTCCATTGAAGCTCGCCTTTGCGAGCACGTGAGGAAAAGCGAAGCATATTCAAGCAGCCGCGCGCACCCGGCGAATCCGCCAGGAGCGCAGCAAGCTGAGCGCCGCCTGCTCCTCGGCATCGAGCGAGATATCTCGCGCGCCGACGATGCGCAAATGTCGCGGTCGAAAGTCGTCGATTGTTCGCCCTTCGAGATACTGCTCGACGACTGCCGGGCTGACGTACGAGCTGCGTGCGACGGCCGGCGTGTTGCCGAGGCGCCGCGCCACGACGCGCATGACGGCGGCCACACGACGCTTCGCCTCGGGCACGTGGTCGGTGGTGCCTCGCTCGGCAAGCCCGACGGCGGCGATCAACGTTCCGCCCCAGGTGCGGAAGTCCTTGGCTGTGAACTCTTCTCCGAGATGGGTGCGCATGTACGTGTTGAGACGAGCGCCTGTCAGGTTGAACACCTCGCCGTCGAGCTCGTAGCGGAAGAGGCGCCCGCCGCCCGGAAGCGCGAGCAGGTCGCGCACGGCATCGGCAAGCTCGGAGTCGACGAGCTGCGTCCGGACCAGCACGCTGTGCTTGCCACGGAACTTGAATGCGATCCGGCTCCCGCGGACAGAGACGTGGCGTTTGGTGAGGGTCGTGATTCCGTACGTCCGCGACTCGCGGACATAACGCTCCGACCCGACGCGAAACCAGCCCATGTTGATGAGCCGCACCGCGACTGCCGCGATGCGGTCGAGCTCGTACGTGCCGAGCTCCATGTGCTCGCTCATCGCAGCGCGCAATTCCGGGAGACGCTCGGCGAAGCGGATCAGCTTGTCGAACTTTGCCTGCTCCTGCGCGGCTCGGAACTCGGCGTGATAGAGGTACTGGCGCCGGCTCGCGGCATCGAGCCCGGTTGCCTGGAGCTTTGCTCCTGCGCGCGGCGATATCCGCACGTCGCGCCACGCCGGAGGAATGCGTAGCGACTCAATCCGAGCCAGCTTCGCCGGATCCGCGATGGGGTTCCCGCGCGCGTCGACGTAGCGGAACCGCCGCCGCGATCCAATTCGCCGCCATACTCCTGCGTTGGCCATTGGATCTTTCTTGCACGCCAGGCCCGCCGTGAATCCTCTCTAGAATCGCCGCCGTGAGCGAGTCGACGATTGTCGTGCTCGAAGGCGACGAAACCGGCCAGGAGCTGCTGGAGGAGGCGCTCCGCGCGCTCGACCCCGACGTCACCGGAGTTCCGGTGGACTTCGAGCGCTTCGACCTCTCGCTCGAGTCGCGGCGCGCGACCTCGAACGGCGTCGTCCACAAGGCGGCGCTGAGGATCCGGGAGACGGGACTCGGCCTGAAGGCGGCCACGATCACACCGGAGGGCGTGGGCGACGTCGGCTCGCCGAACGCGATCCTGCGCGAGGAGATCGGGGGCCGCGTGATCATCCGCACGGGCAGGCGCATTCCGGGGGTCGTGCCCCTCGGCGGCGTCCACGAGCCGATCTCGGTCGTGCGCATGGCGGTCGGCGACGCGTACGGCGCCAAGGAGTGGCGCGAGGGCACGGGCGACGACGAGATCGCCTTCCGCACGGAGCGCATCGAGCGCCGCATCTGCCGCTCGGTCGCAGAGTTCGCGTTCCGCGAGGCAGAGCGCACCGGCGCCAAGGTCTTCGGCGGACCGAAGTACACCGTCAGCCCGGTCTACGAGGGCATGCTCAAAGAGGAGATGGACGCGGCCGCCGAGCGACACCCCGATGTCCGCTACGAGCCGCAGCTGATCGACGCCACCTTCGCTCTCTTGCTGAGCGCGTCAGGCGCGCCGCTCGTCGTACCCGCCTTGAACCGCGACGGCGACATCCTCTCCGACCTCGTCCTGCCCCTGTTCGGCTCGATCGCGGGCTCGGAGTCGCTGCTGGT
>JBHEMZ010000113.1:0-2994 GCA_046262315.1 Gaiellaceae bacterium | reverse complement strand
TCTTACCACATTCCGTAACCATACGGTACGGTAACATACGTACATGCCCCGTCCCCCCTCCTCGGAGATCCACGCCGCGCTGCTCGACGCTGCCGGGCGGCTGTTCTACGAACGCGGCATCGGCACGACCGGCGTCGAGACCGTTGCGGGCACAGCCGGGGTGGGCAAGCCAGCCCTGTACCGCCACTTCGTGTCCAAGGCGGGCCTCGTCGATGCCACGCTCGCCAAGCGAGACGCCGAACGCCGGCAATCGCTCGTCGCCGCCCTTGAGCACGCAACGTCCTCACCCGCGAAACGCCTCGAGGCTGCCGTCGAGTGGCAGCTGGACTGGGTTGCCGATACGCGGTTTCGTGGCTTTGGGTTTGTGCGAGCCGCCGCAGAACCCCAGGCAGGCGGACGAGCAGCGGCCACCAGAGCGCACGAGCACAAGACGTGGTATCGCGCCGAGCTCGAAGGGCTCGCCACCGCCGCAGGCGCGGCGGACCCGGCGCAGCTTGCCATGCGGCTTGCCCTCGTCGTCGAGGGAGCCACGACGCTCGCCTTTCTCGGCGATCGCGACCTGGTGATCGACGAGACACGCGAGATGACCCAGGAACTGATCCAGCAGTCGTGCTCGCGGTGACTCGGACGAAGGGCAGAGCTCGGTTGCCCAACCGACCTTCTACTACGACCTCGGATCGCAGCACGGGAACCTGTGCTGTGACATAGCGTCGCGGGTGGTCATCGACGAGCGAGCCCTCTGGCTGCGCGGCCGCGGAAGCAAGATCGACAGCGGACCGCGCGAGTACGACTACACGCCCGGCCACTACGCCGTCTTCTCAAGCCCGGACAGCATCAAACTCGACTTGCTACACCGGCCACGTACGGTCGAAAACGCCTGCTTCCGCGCGTCCGTCTACGCAAATCCGGAGGCGCTGGTGCTTCCCGGGCAAGCAGTCGTCTCCACTGATGCCCATCACCCGGACGAGACGCAATCGTCTGCGACGACGGCGGCCGGACTCCCGCTTTTTCCAGACTATGCGGGAGCCGACAACTCGCGAGCACCGCGCTCGGACGTCGTCCGCAGCGGGCGTCTCGTTGGGACGCTGGAGACGACTGCTTCGCGCCGAATGCGATAGATCTTCATCCTCGCCCACAACCCTGTCCTGGACTGACCCGCAGTTGGCGCTTGGAGCTCGTCCCCAGAGCGTCTCGCGTCGGGCAAAACGAGACGCTCGGTGGCAGGCGAGAAGGAGAAGCGTGGATCGCTTTCCTGACGCGCACGGAGGCCACAACCGATTGCGCCAACTGTAGTCGTACGGGGCGGAGCCGGGCGAGGCCCAGGCGCCCTACTGCGGGCGCCCGGGCGACCGCTCAGGACGAGGCAGACTCCATCTCCTCCATGTTTTTGGTCACGACCTCCATCGTCCGTCCGAGTTCCTCGGTGGGGCTGAACTCGACCACCTCGGTCCCGGCGTACAGCACCGGGGTGTGCCCGGGACCGACGAAGTAGGCGTCGCCGGCCTCGAAGACCTCTTCTTCGTCTCCGGAGCGGAACGCGACCTTGCCCTTGACGACGTATCCCATGTGCTCGCACTGGCACTCGTCGTTAGGGAGTCCCTTGAACATGGGGCTCAGGTCAGCGTCCTGGGTGTAGGTCTCGAAGCCCACGGTCCAGCCGCCGTCGAAGTGCTCGAAGTGACCCTCGTAGCCCTCGACAGTCTCGTGCTCGGACGCGGTCTCTTTGGATGCTTTCGGCATGTGACACTCCTTTCGATTCACTCGGCGCATGCAGCGATCGACCCGAGGTGCTTCTGGGCGAGCGGGCTGACGGCCGCCTGTCCGAGGCCGGGCGCGCTTTTCGCGAGGCCGGAGACCTCCCGGCCGACAGAAGCAGCCGGGAGCTGTGATGCCTCGTAGCTGGTGATGACCGCCACGCAGCTGGCGGCCGCGTTTGCGGGCTGGCTCGCCGAGGCGGTGCCCAATAGCCCGCCGAACATGAAGGCTGCGGTCGAGATCGTCATCAGGGTGCGCCGCATTTGCTCACACCCCCTTCGGATCGCCCGACAGGACGTCGAGCTCCCGGACGATGCGGCCGCCCTCGAGCGCGAGGATCGCGTTGGCGAGCACCTTGCGGCCGCCGGGGAACTCGCACGTGATCGTCGCCGCCGCGCGCTCCTCGTCGGCGACCGCGTTCTCCACCGTCGCCTTGACGCCGGCGGCGGCGCAGTGCTCGAACATCCCGCGGAACACGTCCTTGCCCTGCCGGGTCCGCGGCGAGCTCGGCGGGTTGTCGCGGTCGATCTGGACCAGCTCGACGTCGTCGGCGTAGAGGCCGAGCAGCGCCTCGACGTCCCACTCCTCGTAGGCGCGCCTGAGCGCTTCGAGATCGAGCGTTGTGCGGGTCTCGACGGTCATCGTGTACCTCCTGTGGTTGTGGTGAATCTGACCGTGCGGGGGTACCATGGCGCTTGAACCGCGGTTCAAGTCAAGGGCCCTGTGACAGATGGACGGATTTCCCGAGCTGACGATCGGCGAGGTGGCGCGGCGCGCCGGTGTGGCGACTTCCTCAATCCGCTACTACGAGCGGATCGGCCTCCTTCCCGAGCCCGACCGCTCGGGAGGGCAGCGGCGCTACGACACGGACATACTCGGCAAGCTGGGTTTCATCGGCGTCGCCCAAAGCGCGGGGTTCAAGCTGCGCGAGATCAAGGAGCTGATCGACGGGGTCGCCAGCGCGAACGGCCTGGGCGAGCAGATGCGCTCGCTCTCGAGCCAGAAGCTCGGCGAAGTCGAGGCTCTCCTCGAACGCACCAAGGCCATGAAGGGCTGGCTCGAGGTGGCGCAGGAGTGCGGCTGTGCGACCCCCGCGGAGTGCGCGCTGTTCCCCGCGCCCGGCGAGGAGCCCCTGAACGTCGATCTGGCCCTGCAAGTAGTCCGGGTGGACGGCAAGGACTGCCGTCGTTCGCCCGAGGGCTGAGCTCCCGTCCCACTGCCGCTCCCGCGTGGTTGCGT
>JBHEMZ010000112.1:0-16961 GCA_046262315.1 Gaiellaceae bacterium | reverse complement strand
GCCCGCCGCAGCCACGACGCGCGAAGGCGCGTCTGTCGTCAGCCACCCGCGAGGTCGTCATGCCGCGCGAAGCGCGGCGGACTTCGCGGGTATCGTGCGCCTGTGGCCGAGGTCGTCAGCACCAACCAGTTCCGCAACGGCATGCACATCGGGCTCGACGGGGGCGTCTGGCGCATCGTCGAGTTCCAGCACGTCAAGCCGGGCAAGGGCGGCGCGTTCGTGCGCACGAAGGTGAAAAGCCTCGACTCGGGCGCTGTCGTGGAGAAGACGTTCCGTGCCGGCGAGAAGTTCCCGCGCGTCCACACGGAGGTGAAGGAGGCGCAGTACCTCTACGACGCGGGCGACGACGTCGTTTTCATGGATACGGAGACGTATGAGCAGTTCAACCTGCCGCGCGACTCGGTCGCGGACGCGCTGGACTTCATGCAGCCGTCGGCGCAGGTGCAGGTGCTCGCGGTCGACGGGAAGCCATCGGGCCTCCAGCTGCCGGCCTCGGTCGAGCTCCAGGTGGTCGAGACCGAGCCAGGGGTGAAAGGCGACACGGTCTCGAACGTGACCAAGGCGGCAAAGCTCGAGACGGGCGCGACCGTGCAGGTGCCGCTCTTCGTAAACGTGGGCGACCGCATCAAGGTCGACACCCGCGAACACCGCTATATCTCGCGCGCCTAGTTGCCGCGCGAAGTCCGGCCCGCTCCGCGGGCCGGACTTCGGGCGGCTACGAGCCGGACTCGAGCGGGCATTACAGTTACCGCTCTGGTGCCCGCACTCGTCGACACGACCATCCGGCTGCTGAGCCAGGAGCCCCTCGCGGGACGCATCCCGACCGCCCAGCTGCTGCTGCTCGCGGAGATCCTGGACAGCGTGGGGTTCGCCTATCTGGAGGTTTCCGGCGGCGGCGTCTTCGACAACGCTGTCCGCCGCGGCGTCGAGAGCCCATGGGAGCGCGTGCGGGCAATCGACGGGCGTACGACAACGCCCCTGGCGATGGCCCTGCGTGGCCGCTTCCTCGTCGGCTCCCGCCCGGTCGGGGGCGACTTCGTGCGTCGCTTCGTCGCGTCTGCGGCCGAGAGCGGCATCGAGGTCTTCCGGCTGCACGACCCGCTCAACGACGTCTCGAATCTGCGAGAGGCCGGCGAGGCGATCACCGAGGCCGAGCGTGAGTTCGACGCCGGACTCATCTACAGCCCGGGTCCCGCGGGGGACATCGAGACGCTCGTCGCGCGCGCACAGAGCCTCCCCGAGCTCGGCGCCGCGCGCATCCTGTTGCACGACCCGTCCGGCTCGCTCGAGCCGCACCGCGTCGGAGAGCTCATCGAAGCACTCCGCGAGGCGAGCGGGCTGCCCGTCGGCCTCTACTGCCAGGGGGCGGGCGGGAACGCGCTCGCGACCGCGCTCGAGGCGTCCCGCGCAGGCGCCGACCGGATCGCCTGTGCCGTATATCCGGTCGCCCTGACGCTCCACCGCGTCTCCGGCGAGGGACTCGCCGAGGCCCTGTCAGGGCTGGGGCTCGATCCCGGGATAGACGTGGAGACGCTCTGGCGCGCGTCCGAGCTGGTGGATCAGCACATCGGCGACGAGCCGGTCACGCCACTCTCACCCCGCGTCGCCCTGCGTGCTGCACAGCACCGCCTGCCTGCCGGCCTGGTGGCCGCCCTCGACACGCACCTGCGCGCCCACGCCGCCGGAGATCGCATCGACGAGGTCCTCGAGGAGCTGGCGCGCGTTCGCGCCGAGGCGGGGTGGCCGCCGCTCGCCGCCCCGATCGGCCAGGTGCTCGGCTCGCAGGCACTCCTGCACGTGCTTTCGGCCGAGCGCTACGGCACCGTCGTCGACGAGTTTCGCGGCCTGATGGAGGGCCGCTTCGGCACGCCGCCCGCGCCGGTCGACCCGACCGTGCGGCGCGCCGTCGAGCTGCTCTCGGAGGACGGCCCGGCGGCCGAGCGCCTCCCCGACCTCGACGAGCTGCGCACCCAGGCGGAGGGACTCGCCTCGAGTGAGGAGGAGTTGCTCTTGCTCGCGCTCTTCGAAGACGACGCGGAGCCGCTGCTGCGCTCGATTCGCGCGCGTGCAGCCGGCGAGGAGTCACTTGTGGGCGGCGCGGTCGACCAGTCGCGTGCTGAGCGCATCCGCGAGATCGTTCGTGTCGTCCAGGAGTCGGGCGTCGCGGAGATCACGCTCGAGGAGGGCGACGTTCGCGTCACCGTCCGCCGCACCGAGGAGCGCCCCGAGCCTGCCGCTTCCCCGCCCCTCTCGCCGGCCCCAGGAGCAGTCGCCGAGACGACCGCGGTGCCTTCCGCGGACGGGTTCGTGCGGGTCGAGTCGCCGATGGTGGGCACGTTCTACCGCGCCTCCGAGCCGGGCGCGCCCGCGTTCGTCGAGGAGGGCGACGTCGTCACCGCCGGGCAGACGCTCTGCATCCTCGAAGCGATGAAGTTGATGAACCACGTGAAGGCCGACGTCGACGGCGTCGTCCGGCGGATCTTTCCCGGGAACGGCGAGCCCGTCGAGTTCGGCCAGATGCTCTTCGAGCTCGAGCTCCTCGCCGTCCAGCCGCTCGACGCGGTGTAGAAGTGCTCCTGCAGGTCATGCTGGTCGAGCGGCACTGATGTTCTCGCGGGTGCTCATCGCGAACCGCGGCGAGATCGCCGTGCGCATCATCCGGGCGCTGCACGAGCTCGGCTGCGAGGCCGTCGCCGTCTATTCGACCGCCGACGCGGATTCCCGTCACGTCCGGCTCGCGGACCGCGCGGTCTGCATCGGCCCGCCCGCGCCAGCAGCCAGCTACCTGAACATCCCGTCGATCGTCGCCGCGGCTACGACCACCGGTTGTGAGGCCGTCCACCCCGGCTACGGCTTCCTGGCTGAGAACGCGGCCTTCGCCGAGGCCTGCGCCGAGAACGAGCTCGTGTTCGTCGGGCCGAGCCCGGAGACGATGGCGCGCATGGGCGACAAGGTGCAGGCGAAAGAAGAGATGGCTCATGCCGCGGTGCCGCTCGTGCCGGGCAGCGAGGGCGCTGTGGGCGAGGCGAAGGCGCAGGCGGTTGCCGCCGACGTCGGGTTCCCGGTGCTGCTGAAGGCGGTTGCGGGGGGCGGAGGCCGGGGTATGCGGCGCGTCGGGGCGCCGGACGCACTTCCGGACGCGTTCGCGCTCGCATCGGCAGAAGCGGAGGCGGCGTTCGGGGACGGGCGGCTCTACGTCGAGAAGGTAGTCGAGCCTGCGCGGCACGTGGAGATCCAGGTGCTCGGAGATTCGCAAGGCGGCGTCCTGACCCTCGGTGAGCGCGAATGCTCGATCCAGCGGCGACACCAGAAGCTGATCGAGGAGTCGCCCTCGGCGGCGCTCTCGCCGGAGCGGCGTGAAGAGATGGAGGCGGCGGCCGAGCGTGCATGCCGGACCCTGGAATACCGCAACGCCGGCACGTTCGAGTTCCTGCTCGGGCCGGACGGCAGCTTCTACTTCATCGAGCTGAACGCGCGGCTCCAGGTCGAGCACCCGGTCAGCGAGCTCGTCACGGGCGTAGACATAGTGCGCGCGCAGCTACGGGTAGCGGCTGGAGAGCCGCTCGGGGCAACGGGCCGCGCGCGGCGGGGCGGGCACGCGATCGAGGTGCGAATCAACGCGGAGGATCCCGCGCGAGACTTCCTGCCGTCGCCCGGCCGCATCGAGCGCTTCCGGCCGCCGCTCGGACCGGGAGTGCGCGTGGACACCCACATCGAGGACGGCTCCGTGGTGTCGCCGTTCTACGACTCGCTGATTGCGAAGGTGGTAGTCGTGGACGTCGACCGGCCCGCGGCGATCGCTCGATGCCTGCGGGCGCTCGGCGAGCTCGAGGTGAGCGGCGTGGAGACGACGGCCGACATGGCGATGGATGTCCTGCGCAGCGAGGAGTTCGCAAGCGGCCGCTACTCGACCTCGTTTCTCGAACAGGCGGCGGGCCGGCTGTCTGCGCTCGTGGGTAGCGCATGAGCAGCCGCCGGCAGGCGCGCCGGACGGCGCTCGTTCTCCTGTACCAGTGGGACCTCACCGGGCAGCCGCTGGGAGCGCTGTACCTCGGGGACGTCGATCCCTTCGCGGAGCAGCTCGCGGAGTCAGTCGCGGGGCGGGCCGAGGAGCTCGACGCGCGCATCACGGCGGCCGCCGAGGGGTGGACGGCCGACCGGCTGGGCGCAGTCGAGCGAAACGTGCTGCGCATGGCCGTCCACGAGCTCGACGACGGTGGCGTGCCGCACGAGGTCGCGATCAGCGAGGCCGTGGCGCTCGCGAAGCGCTACGCCACGGCGGACGCGGGGCGCCTCGTCAACGGCATCCTGGGGAAGATCGCCCGCGAGCAGGAGGCTGCCTGATGCCTGTGGAAAAACCGTCACCCCTCTGGCACGAAAGACATGGCCCGGCCGGCCATGTCCCAGGGACAGTCCCTGGGACATGGCCGGAAGGGTCGTGGCGATCGCACCAAGTGTGCGCCGGAGGCGCCACGTGAACTCCGCGGAGGACGCGCTTGGGCGCGCCGAGGAGCTCCTCGCACGGCTCGAGACGGCGCGGGTGCGGCTCGAGGCGACCGAGGACCCCGAGACCGCGATTGACACGCTCGCCGAGCTCGCCGAAATCGCCCGGCAGGTCGAGGCGGAGCTCCAGCAAGCGCGGAGGGCCGGCAGTGCGGACGGCTGAGGAGCTGCGGGCGCTCGTCGAGGGGCACCTCGGCGGCCTGGCCCTGCATGCGACACCCGAGGCGCCTGGCCTCGCCGAGGCGATGCGATACCCGGTGGAGACCGGTGGCAAGCGTCTCCGGCCGGTGCTCTGTCTCGCGGTCGGAGAGGCGGTCGGCGCCGAGGTGGAGCACCTCCTTGCCGCCGCCGCCGCCGTGGAGCTCGTCCATACCTTCTCGCTCGTCCACGACGACCTGCCCGCCCTCGACGACGATCCGATCCGCCGCGGTAGCCCGAGCGCGCACGTCCGCTTCGGCGAAGCGGTTGCCATCCTCGCGGGAGACGCACTGCTCGCGCAGGCGTTCGAGCTGACGGCCTCGTACGACACTCCGCAGGCGACCCGGGAGCTGGCCCGCGCGACGATCGGCATGATCGGCGGCCAGTACCTCGACGTGACGGGCGAGGACGTCGAGCTGCGCGAGCTGCACCGCCTCAAGACGGGGCGGCTCTTCGGAGCAGCGGTCGGTTGCGCGCTGGCGGTCGCCCGGGTACCACCGGAGGAGCAGCTCGCGTGGCGGGAGTTCGCCGACCATTTCGGCCTGCTTTTCCAGCTCGCCGACGATCTCGCCGACGGTGACGGCTCGGTGGACGAGCTCGGGCACGACGCGACGCGCGCGCTCGCGGCCGTCGAAGCCGAGAACGCCCGTGCAGCACTCGCCCGTGCCCACGCGAACACGGAGGTCGTCCAGGAACTGCTCGCGGAGCTTGCCCGTTACGCCGCCTAACCTTTCCCCGATGAAGAAGCGCCTGGACGTCCTTCTCGTGGAGCGGGGCCTCGCGGAGTCACGCGCGCACGCGCAGGCGCTCGTCATAGCCGGTCGCGTTCCCGGGTTCTCGAAGGCGGGACAGCAGGTCGAGGAGACGGCCGCGCTCGCGGTCGAGTCGCCGCCGCCCTTCGTCTCGCGTGCGGGCCAGAAGCTCGCGCATGCGCTCGACGCTCTCGCCCTCGACGTGCGCGGGCTCCGCTGCCTGGACGTCGGAGCCTCAACGGGTGGCTTCACCGACTGCCTGCTCCAGCGCGGCGCGGCGTGCGTGATCGCTCTCGACGTCGGGCACGGACAGCTCCACCCGAAGCTGCGGGACGATCCCCGCGTGACGGTGCTCGAGCGCACCAACGCGCGGCTCCTTCGCGAGCTTCCCTTCGCGCCGCAGCTCGTCACCTGCGATGTCTCCTTCATCAGTGTCCGCGTCGCGCTGCCCCCCGCGCTCGCCTTGGCCGCTCCCGGCTGGCAGGTGCTTGTGCTCGTCAAACCTCAGTTCGAAGCGGGGCGTGCGGATGTGGGGAAGGGCGGCGTCGTGCGCGACCCGGAAGTCCGCGGCCGCGTCGTGCGGGAGGTCGCGGAGGCGGCGCTCGCGTGGGACGCCGAGACCACCGGCGTCACCGACTCGGGGCTGCCGGGTCCGAAGGGCAACCGGGAGTTGTTTCTGCACCTCGTCCACCGGCCCGGCGCGACGCTGCCCGCGCAGCTCGACGCCTGGGTCGCCGCCGCCGTTGGCTGACCAGCTCCGACGCGCTGCCGTGATCACCCACGGCAGGCCGGAGACGACCGCGGGGGCGCTCGAGCGGCTGCGTTCGGTGGCCGATGAGGCTGGGGTCGAGCTCCTCCCCGACGGCCAGGACGGCGCGGACGTGGCGGTCGTGCTCGGCGGTGACGGCACGATGCTGCGCGCGCTCGCCCAGTTCCTCGGCAGCGGCGTGCCCGTGATCGGCGTCAACTTCGGCCGCGTCGGCTTCCTCGCTTCGATCGCGGCGAGCGAGCTTGAGGCCGGCCTGCGCCGGGTGTTCGCCGGCGAGTTCCGCGTCTTCGAGCTCCCCACACTCGAGGCGGAGGCCGGCGGCGAGCGCAAGGCCGCGGTCAACGACGTCGTGGCTCACTCCGCGACCCTCGGCCGCATGGTCGAGCTCGCGTGGGAGGTTGGAGGTGAGGACTTCGGCACGCTCGCGTGCGACGGCGTGATCTGCTCGACGCCCTCCGGCTCGACCGCGTACAACCTGTCGAACGGAGGACCGGTGCTCGCGTGGGGGCTGGACGCGATGGCCGTCACGTTCATCGCGCCGCACTCGCTGCACGCACGTCCCCTCGTGGTCGGGCGCAGCGCCGAGGTCGTCATCGGCAACCGCAGCCGCGATGTGCCCGCGACCGTGCTGGTGGACGGGCACCCGCTCACTGACGTGGACGCGGACGGTGAGGTGCGCGTGCGGCTCGGCGAGGGGCGCAGCCTGCTGGCGACGCTGCCGGAGACGATGTTCTTCCGGCGTTATCGCGAGACCTTTGCCTCGTAGCAGGCACGCTCTTGGCACAGCTCGTCATCTCCCGGCCCGGTCACAATGTCGGGCGTGCTGCGGCGCCTGTACGTCGAGAACCTGGTCCTGATCCGCGAGGCCGAGCTCGAGCTCGGCCCCGGGCTGAACGCGATCACGGGCGAGACGGGTGCCGGCAAGACGATTCTCGCGCAGGCGTTCGGCCTCCTGCTCGGCGCGCGGGCCGACGGTTCCGCAGTGGGTCCGGCTGGCGACGATGCCTACGTGGAAGCCGAGCTCGACCTGCCGTACGGACTGCTGGACGAGGAGGGGCTCGAGGCACTCGCAGAGCTGCGCCCGGCGAACGAGGACGGGGTTGTGCTCGCGCGGCGCGTCTTCGCGGACGGGCGCACGCGCGCGTACGCGTGGGGTCGTAGCGTGCCGCGAGACGCGGTCGCCGCGGCGGCCGAGCGGCTCGTCGCCATGTCGGGTCAGTTCGAGCAGCGCCGCCTGGCGCGCCCGGCCTACCAGCTCGAGGTGCTGGACGCGTTCGCCGGCGCGGATCCGCTGCGCGTCGAGATGCGGCGCGCGTGGCGCGAGCTCCTCGGCGCGACGCGGGACTACGAGGCGGCGGAGGGCGACGCGGCCCGGGCCGGCGACCGCGTCGCCGAGCTGCGTGCCCTGGTCGAGGACGCCGGCGACCTGCAGACCGGGGAAGAAGACGAGCTGCGCTCGGAGCGCGAAAGGCTGCGTCACATGGCGGAGCTGGCGGCCGGGGCGGCGGCGGCCGCGGACATGCTCGCGCCCGAGGACGGCGAGGGGGCAGCCGAGCTCGCCGCGCGCGCCGAGGCGGCCGTCTCCGGCCTCGAGACCATCGCACCCGAGCTGGCCCCCGTCGGCTCAGAGCTGCGCGACGCCGGCCTGCGGCTGCGCGAGGCAGCGCTCGAGCTGCGCGCGTTTCTCGGCTCGCTGGAGGCCGAACCGGGACGGCTCGACATCGTGGAAACGCGGCTCGACGCGATCGCGACCGCGCGGCGGCGCTTCGGCTGCGCGACCATGGAGGAGCTCGTGGAGCGGGCAGCGCGGGCCCGTGCAGAGCTCGACGCGCTCGAGCAGGACGCCGACCCAGTCGAGGCCGCGAGACGCAGGCGCGACGAGGCCCAGTCTCGAGCCGGCGCGGTCGCGGCTGAGCTCCGGGCCGTGCGTCGGGTCGCAGCCGAGCAGTTCGCGGAGGCCGTCTCGGCGCGTCTCGCAGGCCTGGGCCTGGGCGCCGGCGAGTTTGTCGCCGACCTGGGCGAAACCGAGCCGGGACCGCCGGGCGTTGATGCCGTGTCCTTCCTGGTCCGGTCGAATCCCGGGCTGCCGCCCGCCCCCGTCGCCGAGACGGCCTCGGGCGGCGAGCTCTCGCGGATCGCTCTCGCGATCGCCGCCGTTGCGGGCGGCCAGACGCTGGTGTTCGACGAGATCGACGCAGGCATCGGCGGGCGCACCGCGCACGCGGTCGCGGCGCTCCTCGAGGAGCTCGCGGAGCGCGCCCAGGTCGTAACGATCACCCACCTTCCGCAGATCGCCAGCCGCTCCGCGCGCCACTTCCGCGTGGAGAAGGTGCCCGGCGATCCCACCCACACCCGCATCGAGCAACTGGACGACGAGGAGCGGCGCGACGAGCTGGAACGTATGCTCGGAGGTCGCGAGTTCCTTGCCAGCGTCGCAGGCGACGCCGGCTAGAGGAGGGAAGTGATCGGCAGCAGATCGCTGTCTGCCCCGAGGGGCGGGAGGGAGTTCGTCGAGTACACCGCGCCGGCGCGTCTCGACCGCCGGACGAAGAACCTCGCGAAGCGACTGGCGCCGGGGGAGATAGCGATCGTGGATCATGCGGACCTCGACCGCGTTTCAGCAGAGGAGCTCGTCGAGGCGGGCGCGCGCGTCGTCGTCAACGTTGCCGAGTCGCAGACGGGCCGCTTCCCGAATCCCGGCCCGCTGCTTCTGGTCGAGAGCGGCGTGCGGCTGATCGACGTGCCCGGCGGGGATCTGTTCGAGACGGTCACGGACGGCGAGCGGCTCACGATCCGCGGCGCGAGCCTCTACCGCGATGGGACGCGTCTCGCGAGCGGCCGGGTGCTCGAGGCCTCCGATCTCGCCGCGGCGCTCGCTGAGCAGCGCGGGCGGGTGACGGAGGCGCTCGAGGGGTTCGCCGAGAACACGATGCGCTACCTCCGCGAGGAGGGGAGGCTGCTCTCGGAGGGCATCCGGTTCCCGCCGCTCGCGATCCGGTTTCGCGACCGTCACGCACTCGTTGTGGCTCGCGGGCCGGGCCACAAGCGCGACCTGCGCATCGTGCGGCCGTACATCCGCGACTTTCGTCCCGTGCTGGTCGGCGTGGACGGGGGCGCCGATGCCCTGCTGGAGTTCGGCTACCGGCCGGACGTGATCGTTGGCGACATGGACTCGGTCTCGGACGGAGCGCTCAGCTCGGGCGCGGAGCTGATCGTGCAGGCGTACGAGAACGGCGAGGCCCCGGGAGCGGCGCGGGCGAAGGCACTAGGCGTGCCGTACCACGAGGTGCCTGCACCGGGCGTGAGTGAGGACGTGGCCATGCTGCTTGCGTTCGAGAAGGGCGCCGATCTCATCGTCGCGGTCGGGACGCACTTCAACCTTGTTGAGTTTCTTGAGCGGAATCGCGCCGGCATGTCATCGACGTTCCTGACGCGGCTGCGCGTGGGGGAGATTCTGATCGACGCGAAAGGCGTGTCGCGGCTCGTCAGCCGGCGTGTCGGGGTGTGGCCGCTCGCCTTCGTCGGGTTTGCCGGCCTGTTGGCGATGGTCACGGCGGTGCTGGTCTCGCCGGCGCTTCAGGATGTACTCGAGCTGGTCGGGGTGCGTCTGCGGGCGCTGCTCGGGCTCGGCTGAGCGGGTTGGCGGCCGCGTGCGCCTGGACGTCCGGGCGAGGGTGGGCCCGGCGCCCCACGAGCCACCCCGCTTACTCCAGGGCCGTCCTTGCACGTGCGCGCCCGCGAATCTTCACGCTTGCCCTCGCCTGCCTGCCCTGCCTGTCTGTCTGTCTGTCTGTCTGTCGTGCGCACGCGGACCCATCGTTGGCTCGGGCTGGCCTTGCTCGGCTGGGAGTCTCACTCGGGCCCCGTCGCGCGCCTTTCGTCCCACAATCGACACAGAGACTTGCGCGTTCCCGCGGTAGCGTCACCGCCGAGGGCGGCGGGACCGCGGCCCCACCCAGGGTGGGGGGCTGCGCGTGGACGTGGCCGCTTCGGGCATGTCTGAGGTAGAAGCGCGGCGGACTTTGCTCGCACCACGCGGCGACGTGTGGGCCGTCGTCTCGGAGCCGCACCACCTGCCCGACTGGTGGCCCGGCTACCGCGCCGTTCGGCCTGACCGGCGAGGGGTCGCCGAGGGAGCGGTTGGACGGTTGTCCGGGCGCTCGAGCCCGGTCTGCTCAGACGCCCGGAGAGCGAAGGCATCATTGTTTTCACGGCGGTGATGCCGCCTGTGATGCTTACCTGGGACGACGTCCAGCAGCGCTTCACGGCAACCCTTACGCTCGCGGACGACGGCGGGCACACGCTCGTCACGCTGAAGCCGGCCGCGCCATGGCTCGCCCTACGCCTCGAGGGCCTGCGCGGCCTGCCCGGCCAGGCGCTCGCCCTCCTGCACGACCTCTGCCAGACTGCGGCAACGCTCTGATGTTCGATCTCCGGTACCACGTCGCCTCCCTGGCGGCGGTCTTCCTCGCGCTCGTGATCGGCATCCTGGTCGGGGTCGGGATCGCGGACACTGGCGTGCAGGAGGACTCGCTTCGCGGGCAGATCGCCCTCGCCGAGCGCGAGCGTGACGAGGCGCGCAACCGCGTCGCCTTCCTCGAGCGCCACGGGGAGGTGATGCTGAACTTCGAGCGTGACGCCTATCCCGCGCTGATGAATCGCCGGCTCGCCGGTAAGCGAGTCGCGCTCGTCTTCGTCGGCTCCGTCGACGACGGCGTACGAGGCTCGGTGGAGCGAACGCTCGAAGCCGCGGACGGACAGCTGGCGCGCATGCGCGCTCTCCGGCTGCCCGTCGAGCCGCGGAGCCTGCTCGCCGCGCTCGGAAGTCGCGCGCTCGTCGGTGAGTACACGGACGACAACGGGCTTGTCCAGCTCGGGCGCGACCTCGCCCGCGAGCTCACCGCGGGTGGGGACACGCCGCTCTGGGACGCGCTCGGCGGCGAGCTCGTGGAGGAGCAGTCGGGCGACGCCGAACGGGCCGTGGACGGCGTTGTGGTCGCGCGCACCAGCGGGCCGCAACGAGGCGCGACGGCACGCTTCCTGACGGGGTTCTACACAGGCCTGGCGGACAGCGGAGTGCCGGCGATCGGCGTGGAGACGTCCGGCGCCGCTTCCACCGCGGTTGGCCTCTTCAAAAGCCGCGGCCTGTCGAGCGTGGATGACGTCGAGACCGCGACGGGCCGGCTGGCGCTCGCGCTGCTGCTGTCAGGCGCTGACGAGGGTCAGTACGGCCTGCGCTCCGGCGACGGGCCCTACCCGCCGATCGAGCCGGTCGAGCCGGTTGACTGAACCGGCCGCCGTCCTCGTTGCCGCTCGCGACGAGGAGGAGCGTATCGGCGCCACGGTGGCCGCCCTGCGCGAGCAGTTTCCGGGCGCGGAAGTCGTGGTGGCCGACGACGGCTCTCGCGACGGCACCGCCGAACGCGCGCAGGCGGCCGGAGCGCACGTTGTTCGCCTGCCGCACCGGGGCAAGGGCCAGGCGCTTACGCTTGCCGAGCGCGAAGCACCGGAAGGAGCCCTCATCCTCTGCGACGCCGACCTCGCCGGCGACCTCCGCCCGTTGGCCGCCTCGTCCTCCGACCTCGCGATCGCGGTGTTCGCCGAGCGGCAGGGCGGCGGGTTCGGGATCGTCAAGCGGACGGCCCGCACGCTGATCCGGGCCGGCTGTGGATACCACGCGCGCGAGCCTCTCTCCGGACAGCGCGCACTTTCGTCTGCCGCGCGCCGCGCCTGCTTTCCGCTCGCGGCCGGCTTCGGCTGCGAGGCGCGCGCCACGGTCGACGCGGTGCGCGCCGGCCTCGCGGTGGAGGAGGTCGAGCTTCAGCTTTGCCACCGGGCCACGGGGCGCGATGCGCGCGCCTTCGCTCACCGCGGACGCCAGCTCGTCGATCTCGTGCTCGCACTCGGGCCAACAGGGGTGAACCACCGTGGCCTGCGGCTGCCGCTCGTCGGCTGGGTCACGGCGCTTCGGGGCGGCTCGGTCGGCTTCGTCGCGGCCGCGGGTCTCGTGGACGACCTCTGGAGCGGCCCGGAGCGCGGCTTCGCGGCTCACCTACGCTCCGGCCGAACGACCGGCGTCCTCAAGCTCGTCGCCATCCCCGCCATTGCCCTCGCGGTCACGCGTTCCGTCTCGGGCGCGCTGCTCGTCGCCCTCTCGGCGAACGCGCTCAACCAGCTCGACACAGGCCCCGGCCGGGCCCTCAAGGCGTATCTCGTTGCCGCGAGCCTGGTGCCTGCGCCGCGCGGAACGGCCGTCCTGCTGCTTCCCTACGATCTCCGCGAGATGACGATGCTGGGAGACGCAGGGTCGAACGCGCTCGGCGCCATGCTAGGTTTGAGTTCCGTGGGCACGCTGGGGCGCACGGGACGGTGGCTGGCGATCGGAAGCCTGGCCGGCCTGACCCTCCTTGGCGAACGGCGCTCGCTCGGCGCGCTGATCGAGCGGACGCCGGGCCTCTCGCACTTCGACCGGCTGGGACGCCGGCCTTGACCAAGTACGTGTTCGTGACCGGAGGGGTGGTCTCCGCGCTCGGTAAGGGCATCGTCGCAGCCTCCCTCGGCCGTCTGCTCAAGGCGCGCGGGCTCTCCGTGCAGGCGCAGAAGTTCGACCCGTACCTGAACGTCGATCCCGGCACGATGAGTCCGTTCCAGCACGGCGAGGTCTTCGTCACCGAGGACGGAGCCGAGACCGACCTCGACATCGGCCACTACGAGCGCTTCATCGACGAAAACCTGTCGCGCAACGCGAGCCACACGGCAGGGTCGATCTGGGACACGGTACTGCGCCGCGAGCGCAAGGGCGAGTTCCTCGGCGCCACCGTTCAGGTCATCCCGCACATCACGAACGAGATCAAGGCGCGCATTCGCCGCTCCGCGCAGGCGAACCCCGTCGACGTCGTGATCAGCGAGATCGGCGGCACCGTGGGAGACATCGAATCGCTGCCGTTCCTCGAGGCGATCCGCCAGTTCCGCCGCGAGGCGGGGGCCGAGAATGTGCTGTACCTGCACGTCACGCTCGTGCCCTTCATCGAGGCGGCCGGCGAGCTGAAGACGAAGCCGACGCAGCATTCGGTGAATGAACTGCGCCGCATCGGCATCCACCCGGACGTCGTTGTGGCGCGCTCGCGCGAGGAGCTGTCTGGCGAGATCCGCGACAAGATCGCGCTCTTCGCCGACGTGGACCCGTCGGCGGTCGTGTCGAGTCCGGACGTGCCAGACGTTTACCACGTCCCCACGATCCTCCAGCGGGAAGGGCTCGACCGCCTCGTCTGCGAGCAACTCGGGCTTCCCGCCGGGGAGGCCGACCTCGGCGAGTGGCGCGCGCTCACGGAGCGGCCGAGCACGCAGGGCGAGGTCGAGATCGCGCTCGTCGGTAAGTACGTGAAGCTGCGCGATGCCTATCTATCCGTGCACGAGGCGCTCAAGCACGCCGGCATGCACCACGGCTGCCGCGTGCACGTGCGCTGGGTCGACGCCGAAGGCATGTCGCTCGAGGAGGCCGTCGAGCAGTTCGCCCAGGTGGACGGCGTGCTGGTGCCCGGCGGCTTTGGGTCGCGGGGCTGGGAGGGAAAGCTGCTCGCCTGCCAGGTGGCGCGCGAGCACGACGTGCCGTACCTGGGGATCTGCCTCGGGATGCACGTCGCGGTGTCCGAGTTCGCGCGCAACGTGCTCGCTCTCGACGGCGCCAACTCGACCGAGATGGATCCCGAGACACCGTTCCCGGTCATCGACCTGTTGCCCGAGCAGAAGGAGATCGAGGATCTGGGCGGCACGATGCGCCTCGGCGCCCAGGCCGTGGAGGTTGTGGACGCGACGCGCGTGCGGGACGCCTACGACGAGCCCGTCATCCACGAACGGCACCGGCACCGGTACGAGGTCAACAACCACTTCCGGCCGCGGCTCGTCGAGGGGGGACTCGTCGTATCGGGCACGTTCCAGGAAGGGCGTCTGGTTGAGATCGTCGAGCTGTCCGATCATCCTTGGTTCGTGGCCAGTCAGTTCCACCCCGAGTTCAAGTCGCGGCCGACGCGGCCCGCGCCGCTCTTTCGCGACTTCGTGGGGGCCGCCCTCGCCCGCGCGCGGGAGCGCGGCGAGGCGACCGTCCCGACCGCTGCCGCCGGCTAGCGGTGACGAGTCCCCCCGGGACATGTCCCTTCGGGGCCACCGTCGGGGCACCCCGAACCCACCACCCGGTTTCACGGTAGCGAGAGAATCCGCACCTGTGGGAGAAGGGACTGCACCGGAAGCGTGACCATTCGTCCCAGGCGCGGCGGGCGGCCGAGCAGGTGTGTCAGCGCCCTGAGCCCAGGCCCATCCGCGGCACCTAAGATCGCGTCCGTGCCCGAGAACGGCCTCCCGGATGTCGCCCAGCTCTTCGTCGAGCTCGCCGCCATCCCGAGCCCGCCCGGCGAGGAGCGCGCCGTCGCGGACGTCGTGACGCGCTACCTGCAGGACCTGGCGCTCGACGTGGACGAGGACGACGCGGGGCCGCGCGTCGGTTCCACGATGGGCAACCTGCTCTGCCGGCTCGAACCGACCGACACCGAGGCCCACACGCCAATCTTCCTGTGCGCGCACCTCGACACGGTGCCCCCCGAGGGCCCGATCGAGCCCGTGGTCGACGACGAGGGCATCGTCCGCAACGCGGGTGGAACCATCCTCGGCGCCGACGACAAGTCCGCCGTCGCGGTCATGCTCGAGGCCGTGCGTCGCCTCGTCGCCGAGCGGAGGATGCATGCGGGCGTCGAGCTCCTCTTCACCCCAAAGGAGGAGGTCGGTCTCTGCGGCGCCAACGCTTTCGACCAGGATCGGCTCGCGGCTCGGGTCGGCTACGTCTACGACCACGCTGCGCCCATCGGCGACGTGATCCTCGGTGCGCCGCACCAGGCCTCCCTAGACGTGACCTTCCGCGGCAAGGCGGCTCACGCGGGCATGTACCCCGAGGAAGGCCGCTCCGCGATTGCCGCCGCCGCGCGCGCGATCGCCGACCTGCGGCTCGGCCGCCTCGACAACGAGACAACCGCCAACGTGGGCCGGATCACGG
The DNA here is from genome assembly GCA_046262315.1 of Gaiellaceae bacterium. Taxonomy (GTDB): domain Bacteria; phylum Actinomycetota; class Thermoleophilia; order Gaiellales; family Gaiellaceae; genus JACVRM01. The sequence continues at coordinate 1,696 of JBHEMZ010000112.1, read as the reverse complement.
GCGGCAGCGCGCGCAACGTCGTCGCTGAGACCTGCTCATTCCTCGCCGAGGCGCGCTCGCACGACGGAAAGAAGCTGGCCGACCTAATCCGCGAGATGCTCGAGACCTTCACGTTCGCCGCGAGCCTCGCCGACTGCGAGGTCGAGACGCACGTGGACGAGCACTTCAGCGGCTACCGCTTCCGGCCTTCCGACGAACCCGTCCGCATCGCCGTCGCGGCGCTGGAACGCACCGGCCACACTCCCCGCTTCATCTTGAGCGGCGGCGGCGCCGACGCGAACGTCTTCAACGAGCGCGGCCTTCAGTGCCTCAATCTGGCCAACGGCATGGCGAGCATCCACTCGTCCGACGAGCACATCGCGGTCGCCGACCTGGAGGCGATGGTCGAGGTGACGCTCGCGCTCGTTGACGCCGCGCGGTAGTGCCTCTCTCGCTTCGCCGCGGCTTGGTCACGGCGATCGTGGAACAGCACGAGGGTCTCGTCCGCTGCGAAGTGGACGGCGAGCCGTGCGTCGCATACCCACGGCTGACCGGTCCGGTGGCAATCGGCGATGAGGTGGTCGTCAACGTCCAGGCGCGGGGGCTCGGCCTCGGCTCCGGGGGCTTCGACGTGCTCTACGCGAACCTCACCCGGGGCCTCGGGCTCGAGGCCGAGCCACGCGCACACGTAATGACGCTGCCCTACACCCCGCTGCAGGCGGCCGTGCCCTTCGCTGAGGAGGCGGACGAGCTCGCCGACGGTCTCGACGGCGCCCCCGTTGTGCTCTGCACGCTGCACAGCCAGCTGGCCCCTGCGGCCGCGGGTCTCGCCGGCGCGCGCGTCGCCTACGTACAGCTCGCCGGCGGAGCGCTGCCCGTCTCGCTCTCCGACGCCGTCAGGGCGCTGAAGGCGCGCGGCCTGCTCTCCACCGCCGTCGCGGCCTCACCCTGCCTCGATGGAGACCTGCAGTGCGTGAACGTCGCCTCCGCGCTCGTTTGGGCGGTCGCGAGCGGCCATGCGGCCGTCGTCTGCGCGCCCGGGCCAGGAATCGTCGGCACGGGCTCGGCGCTCGGTCACGGTGCGACCTCTGCCGCGGAGGCCGCCCACGTCGCCGCCGCGCTCGGCGGCCGGCCAATCCTCGCACCGCGCGTCTCGCACGCGGACGCACGCGAACGGCACCAGGGCGTCTCGCACCACACCCGCACGGTCTTGCGGCTCGCCGACCCAGCGGTCGCCTGGCCGCACGGGCCCGACCGGCCCGCGTGGTTGGGCGCGACCGAGGTCGACGCCGATGGCTGGCGAGAGGCGTGCGAGGGCCTGCCGCTTGAGCACATGGGCCGCGGCCCCGGGGGCGATCCCTGGTTCTTCGCCGCCGCCTTCGCCGCCGGCCGCCTCGCGCGCGGGCTCTGCTAGCGCGGGCGCCAGCCGCCGCGAGTCAGGACGGGCCACGCCCATCGAAAAGCCCGATTAGCGGGTGCGCCTCGACGCCCACCGCGTGGACGCTAGCGTGCCGGGCGATGGAGGAGCGGCGCCTCGGACCCACCGTCGGACTCGGAACCTGGAACACCTTCGGCGGCGATGAGACGTCCTGTGTCAACCCCCGGTTACGAGGAGGCGGTTGAGGTTTCCGTGGCGTGTGGGGTCGTAGGGGGTGTGGTCGTGCCAGAGGCGCCAGATGATGCGGAGCCAGGCGCGGCCGAGGATGCGGATCGCGTG
>JBHEMZ010000111.1:0-17408 GCA_046262315.1 Gaiellaceae bacterium | reverse complement strand
GTCAGCCGGCCCACACGACTTCCCACACACCCGCGCCGCCGGATTCGACGGGATGATGAAAAAGATCACATACGTCACCACCGTGACCGCCAAAAAGAGCACGATCGCCCACAGAAGCCGCCGTATCAGGTACCTCAGCATGCCCGTCGCTCCTTCCGTAAGCCGCTATTGCCCTGCATCAGCTTCTTAGTCGGTGGATAAGCGTCGTAAACCTGTTTTGGAGCTTACGAGCGTACACTTGGCGGTGATGCCGGTCAAGTGCACGCAGGGGCCGGGCGATGACGCCGTCGAGCTCGCGGTCGGCCTCGTCAACACCTGGGACCGGCTCGCTTCTCCTCCGGAGCAGCTACGGGACGGCGGTGCGCTCCGGCGCTTTCTCTACCGGCACGGTGATGAGGAGGCCGCGGGCCGGGGCACGGACGCCGACGCAGACCGCGCGCGCGACCTGCGGGAGCGATTACGCGGCGCGTTCGAGGCGCCCGACGAGGAGACGGCCGTGCAGGTGCTGAACGCGCTGCTCCTGGAGGGCGGTGCCCTCCCCGAGCTGACGCGTCACGACGGCTTGCCGTGGCACTTCCACTACGGACCAAGCGATGTAGGGGGAGTTGCGACGCTGCCGGCCGTGACCGCGATCGCGCTCCTTGACGTGATCAGGACGCTCGGCTGGGAGCGGCTCGGACGGTGCGCGGCGGCGCCGTGCGCCTCCGTGTTCGTCGACCGCTCGCGCAATCGCAGCCGCCGCTACTGCTCACAGCTGTGCGCCGACCGCATGACGCAGGCGGCCCACCGGCAGCGGCAGCGTTCCGCGCAGGCTGCCGGGGGTGCGAGGAGCCGAGCGACGACGCGCGCTGGATCACAGCCCGCTACCGAAAGCGGCTAGGCGTCCCAGCGCTACGTCGAGGAGTGCCCTCGGCCACGCGAGCTCCGGCGGCCGCGACGACATCGCGCCCGCGGCGAACGCTAGGGCGCTCCGCCCTGCCCGCCGGGGGGAGCACCCCCGACGCGAAAGCCGGCGTCGAGCGCCTCCCCGGGGAGACGGCCTTCACGGTGAGGGTCGTCCGCCGCGTGCGTCCCCCGCTCGCGCCGCCCCCTTGCCAGAGGTCCCAACAACGCGCTCGCGAAACCGTCGCAACTGACCGAAAAGCTGCTTCAACATCATCGACCTCCTGCCGGTACCGAACAACGTCACAGGGGTCCTGGACCGCCGGCGCTGCGCACGCCGGCGTCGAAGGCCTCGTTGGTCCCCCGCCCCTCGTCGTACTTGTGATCCGTCGGATGCGTGACCAGCCGGTCACGCGCTACGCCGGACTCGTCGGGCGCTTCGGTGTCGTGCCGTCCGAACATCCGCCTCAACAGATTCCGCAGCATGTCCACCCCCTCGCTTCCCGAAATCGTATCCCCGGCTCACACGCCGGCGGCAATTGAGCGCCGACTGCCACACCGAACGGGACAGGTCCCTACAGAGACCGTCTTACACCATCGGCGGAGACGGGCTTGTCCCGCCGCAGCCACACCGCGCGAAGTCGCGTCTGATTCCTAACCCGGCGGAAGTCGTCATGGCCTGCGAAGCAGGCCGGACTTCCGCCGGCGAGGAGCCCCGGCTTCGCCGGGCGGGAGGCTCACCGACGGACAGGGTCGAGCCAACCCCGCGCGAAGTCGTCATGGCTTCGGCGCAGCCGAAGCCGGACTTCGCGCGGCCATGTAGCGGCGGGTGGATTCGAACCACCGACCTGCGGGTCATGAGTCCGCCGCTCTAACCGCTGAGCCTCGCACACTGGCCGCCGGTTCCTCCCGGCCGGCGGAGCCGGCCTCCGGAGCCGGCTCGCTCCGCTAACGGCACGCCCGCTCTCCGGGGCCGTGCTCAAAGCACTGTCCCCTCCGGCGTCGCACCGGCAGCCCCGCCCCTGTGACCCGAGGGGCACTGTTCAGTAGCGGCTTGTGAATTCGAACCACCGATTGCGTCCGCGTGCCTCGAGTCGGCACAGTCCCCACTACGGTCGAGAGCGAGAGCGAGTCGGCGCCGGAGCCCGGCTTTGCCGGGCGGGAGGCCCACCGACAGCCAGGGTTCACCGAACCCGCTCGAAGTCGTCATGGCTTCGGCGAAGCCGAAGCCGGACTTCGAGCGGCGAAATAGCGGCGGGTGGATTCGAACCACCGACCTGCGGGTTATGAGTCCGCCGCTCTAACCGCTGAGCTACGCCGCCACGAGCGGCAAATGGTAGCCGGTGCCTCGCATAGCTTTCGTTGTGCGCGAGGTTTGCGGGCGGTGTGGAACCGCGATGGAGTGGCGCCACGGGACATGGCAACGCCCCGCGTCCCGATTCAAGCTCGGCTGCTGCGAAGGCGAATGCCCGTCAACTTGGGAGGATGACGACCGGCGTGCCGACCCGCACGTGGTCGAACAGCCACGTGGCGTCCGGAATCCGCATGCGGATGCAACCGTGGGACGCCGAGTAGCCGATCGACGCCGCGTCCGGTGTCCCGTGGATGCCGACGGCGAACTGGTTCAGTCCCATCCAGCGGGTCCCCAGCGGGTTCCCCGGACCGGGCGGAATCGGTTTCGAGTCCTTCGCCCAGTCCGACTTGGGCGGGATCCACCATGGGTCGCGCTGCATCGTCGCGATGGTGAAGGTACCGGTCGGTGTCGGGTAGCGATCCTGTCCCGTAGCAACGCCGAACGCGCGCACGAGCGCTGTGCTGTCGTAGAGCAGCAGCCGATGGGATCTACGTCCGATGATGATCACAGGGCCGTAATCCGCGCGCGTCAGCTCCGGGGAAACGGGCTTCGTCGCGAGCTCTACCGTCGGGCGACGAGGCGAGCGCAGAGCCCGTGCGATGCGCGCCTCCATCAGCCAGCGAGCGACGCGCCGACCCGGGCGGCCATCCGAGATGACCGGACGGAAGCCGTTGACGCCGATCAGCCGAGCGTCCTCCGGCTTCCGGGAGTAACGCCTGTTCAGGTACGAGACGTACGCCCGAATGCTCCGCCGGGACACAGCGATGCGCAGATCGACGCTGGCGCCCGCGGGAGCTTGCAGCGCCCGGGAGAGAGCTTCGTCGATGCTCGCCTGGACACCGAGGCCCTGAGGGCGGACGCTCCAGCGCTCGCCACCGAATCGGATGTGGATGGCCTTGCCAAACGTCTCTCGTACGAGCGTGCGGGCCGACTCGGAGCTCATGCCACCCACCGCGATGCCACTGACCGAGACGCCCGATGCGAGCAAGGCGGGCGAGCGCGCGGCGCTCGGCGCTGTGGCGCCCATGGCCAGGAATGCAGCGACGACGACCAGCAGGTACTTCACGGAGCACAGATGGTACGAGAGAAATGCGCGTCGCGCAGGTGAATCGCAGTTACTCCGCTATCCAGTCGCGTGTCAGGTACAGCCAGAATGCAAGGCCCGCGTAGGGGCCGTATCGCCGGAACCGGCGGAGGATGGTGCTGTCCTTCGCCGGACGGCCGTTCAGGCGCGCGTACTTGGGACGAGTCCATGAGTCCAGGACGAGCCGCGAGTAGCGGCCGAGCATCATCATGATGTGTGCGGCAGCGTACGGGCCTACGCCGGGGAGCGCGAGCAGCCGCCGCTCGAGCTCGTCATCGGGGAGGTCCTCGCGCGAGGTGCGGGCGAGGACCTCGAGATCGAGCGCCCCGCCCGCGACCGACGCCGCGAGCGAGCGCAGGTACGCGCCGCGGTAGCCCGCACGCGCGACTTCGCGGTAAAACGATTCGTCCGCCGCGGCCATGGCCGCGGGGGTCGGGAAGGCGCGGCCGCCAGGCCCGTCGGGCGGTGCGCCCGGCGCCGCCTCGCCGAGGTGGGCGACGAGCGCGCCGACCATCCGTTCGGTAGCCGACCAAGCGCAGTTCGTGGTGCAGATCGTCTTGACAACGTCCTCGAACACGGTCGCGCTGCGAAAGATCCGGCCTGCGCCGCGGGCTGACCACGCGAGGGCGGGATCCGACGCGACGGCCGCGTAGAACGGCGAGAGATCCTCGTCGAGGCGCAGCAGGTGCCGCACCCGGTCGAGCCCCTCGCCGCCGTCACGAGCCGGCGCCCCACCGTCCACGAGCGCGCGGGACGGACCCGCCTCCCGAACCGTCAGCGTGCGCGCCCCGCGACGCGTCGGCACCGTGATCTCAAGCGTCCGCGCCGCCTCGTCGATGCGCGCCGGCGGGAGCGAGGCGAGACCGTGTGAGAGGACCGTGCGCCAGAGGTCGACCGGCTCGCCACCCGCCCCGACGAGCGGGAGCTCAGCGCTCCACGCCGGCACCCGTGTACCTCTGCTCCCACGGCGACACGATGAAGGCCTCGCCGGAAGCGCCGCCGAAGGCGAGCACGACAGTCCCCGGGGAACGCGCGGTCGCCGTCCGGACGAGGGCAGGGTCGCGGACGAAGACGAGCGTGCCCGCAGGCGCAGTGAAGGTTTCGTCGCCGACGCGGAACTCCGCCTCCCCGATCGCCACGAAATAGAGCTCCTCGTGAGGGGCGGACGTCCCGCGGTTGGAAGTCACCTCGTCGTGCTCGGGGACGACCCAGTCGCCTGTCTCCTGCCCCACGTACGCGCTCGCGCCGAAGGCCTGGATGCCGAAGTGGTGCCGCACGGATTTCCATTCGCCGTCGCCCTCCTTGCGCTCCAGCGGGCCCGGAATGTCGTTCAGGTGCGCAACCGCAAAGCCGCTCATCGTCTCGCTCCTCTGCACTCGGGGCCTCAACGCTTCTCCATCTATAGATACACACGCGCGCCCCGCCCTTAGGGTGGGGGCTCGGTCCTCCCCTCCCCGGCGGGGACACTATCGGCCGCCGGTGCGCGTGTCTGTGCCGTTGTGTACCGATTTCGCTGCGCCAAGCGGATCGGTCAGTCCCCCGCCGACTTGCTCTCCAGCAGCGGTCCGTGGTGGGCGGCCCGACAAGCACGCGGGACCGCGAAGTGACTTGACGCAGGCCCGCCGCGCAGGACACCATCGCCGCCGTCCGTGCGAACCCTCGGCATCGACGTCGGCGGTACGTTCACAGACGCCGTGCTCATCGACGGCGGCGTGCTGCGGACGGCAAAGGTGCCGAGCTCCCCACGCCAGGAGGAGTCGGTCGTCGCCGCCGCCGGCCTCCTGCGGTGCGGCGCGGTGGACCGCTTCGCGCACGGAACGACGGTCGCGACGAACGCGCTACTCGAACGCAAGGGAGCGCGCACGGCCTTCGTCACAACCGCCGGATTCGAGCACCTGCTCCACCTGCGCCGCCAGGACCGCGCGCACCTCTATCGTCTCTGCGCCGACCATCCTCCTTCCCTCGTGCCGCTCGAGCGCTGCCACGGCGTCGCGGAGCGGATGGGGCCTGACGGCGTCGTGCGAGCGCTCGACCTCGCCTCCCTCCCCGCTTTCGAAGCGGAGGCCGTCGCCGTCTGCCTCTTGTTCTCCTTCCGACACCCACAGCACGAGCGCGCCGTCGCCGCCGAGCTGCGTCGCCGGCTTCCGCGCGCCCGCGTCGTCGCGTCCTGCGACCTGGGACCTGAGTTCCGCGAATATGAGCGGGCTTCGACGACGGTGGCGGACGCGTACCTCGGACCGGTGACGGCGCGTTACCTCGACGCACTGGCGGCAGCCGCCGCTCAGGTCGGGCTGCCCGAGCCCCTCGTCATGACCTCTTCGGGCGGCGTCGTGGCGCTCGCGGAGGCCGCGGCCCACCCGGCGCGCGCGGTCGTGTCGGGGCCGGCCGCCGGCGTGGTGGGTGCGGCACACCTCGCGGAGCTGGCGGGCTTCCCCGACGCGATCTCCTTCGACATGGGGGGCACGTCGACGGATGTCTGCCTGATCACAGGCGGCGAGGCAGGACGATCCGGCGACCGCACGGTCGGGGGCGTGCCGATCCGCCTCCCCACAGTTGACGTCCACACCGTGGGCGCCGGCGGCGGCTCGCTCGCCCGGCGAGACGCGGGTGGAGCACTGCGCGTCGGGCCCGAGAGCGCGGGCGCCGAGCCCGGACCGGCCTGCTACGACCGCGGCGGGACCGAGCCGACGGTCACGGACGCCAACCTCCTGCTAGGCCGGCTGCCCACGCGCCTTGCGGGCGGCCTCGAACTCGAGACGGATGCGGCGGAACGGGCGCTCGGCAGGCTCGATCCCGCCGACATCGTCGCCGTCGTCAACGCTGAGCTTCTGCGCGCGCTGCGCGTGGTGACCATTGAGCGCGGGCGCGACCCGCGGGAGCTCGCTCTCGTTGCTTTCGGCGGCGCCGGCCCGCTGCACGCGTGCGCGCTCGCGGAGGAGCTGGAAATGCGGACGGTGCTCGTCCCGCGCGCCGCAGGTGTGCTGTCCGCTCTCGGGCTCGCGGCGGGGGAGGAGCGGCGCGAGCACGTGCACTCCTATGTCGTGCCGCTCGCGAAGGCCGGGGAACTACCCGCCGCCGGCGAGGCGGACCTTCGCTACCGCGGCCAGTCGTTCGAGCTGACCATCCGGCTCGGCGGAGATGTCGCCGCCGCGTTCCACCGCGCGCACGAGAAGCGCTACGGCTATGCCGATCCCGATCGCGAGCTCGAGCTGGTAGCGGTGCGCACGGCCGACGTGCGGCCCGGGCCCGAGCTCGTGCTCTCGCCCGGCGCCCCGCTGCAGGTTTCAGGCCCGACCCTCGTCCCTCTCGAGGGAGCCACGTGCTGGGTGCCCGAGGGTTGGGCGGGCGAGAGCGACGACCACGGCACCCTGGTGCTGCGCCGGTGAGGATCGAGCTCCAAGTGCTCGGCGCCGCGCTCCGGGCGGTTGCGGAGGAGATGGGGGCCGTGCTCGTACGCTCGGCGTTCTCCGTCAACATCAAGGAGCGCCGCGACTGCTCGACTGCGCTCTTCGACGAGGCTGGGCGCCTGATCTCGCAGGTCGAGCACATCCCCGTGCACCTCGGCGCGCTCCCCGACGCCGTGGCAGCCGTGCGCGCATGTGACCCCGCGCCCGGCGAGATCTGGGTGCTGAACGACCCGTACGCCGGCGGGACGCACCTACCGGACATCACGACTGTCGCCCGCACGAAGCTCGGCTACGCGGCGACCCGGGCCCACCACGCCGACGTCGGCGGCAGCGAGCCGGGCAGCCTGCCGGCATCCTCGCGAACGCTCGAGGAGGAAGGGGTCGTGATCTCACCCGCGCGCCTCGACGAGGCAACGCTCGCAGAGCTCGTGGGGCGTATGCGGAATCCCGAAGAGCGGCGCGGCGACCTGCGCGCCCAGGTGGCGGCGCAGCGCCTCGCGGAACGGCGCATGGCCGAGCTGTGCGAGCGCGCGGGTCGGGACGCCGTCGCGGCAGCCATGGACGAGCTCCATCGCTACTCCGAGCAACGCGTCCGCGCGGCGCTGCGACGGCTACCCGACGGGCGCTGGCACGGCGAGGACGTGCTCGAGGCTCGCGAGGGCGACCTCCGCCTGCGTTGCAGCGTGACCATCGCCGGGGATGCCATCGATCTCGACTTCGACGGCACCACGCCGCAGCACCGAGGGAATCTGAACTGCCCGCTCGCCGTCACGCGCTCTGCCTGCTACTTCGCGGTTCGCTGCCTCACCGTCCCCGATCTGCCGGCATCGGGCGGCGCGTTCGCAGCCGTGACGGTTCGCGCGCCCGAGGGCTCGCTCGTCAACGCGCGGCCGCCCGCAGCTGTCGCCGCCGGAAACGTGGAGACGTCCTGCCGCATCGTGGACGTGGTCTTCCGCGCGCTTTCCGGGGCCATGCCCGTTCCAGCGCAGGGGCAGGGAACGATGAACAATGTCACGCTCGGTAGTGAGCGGTTCACGTACTACGAGACAATCGGTGGGGGACAAGGCGCGTGCCCCGACGCCGCCGGGCCGAGCGGCGTCCATGTGACGATGTCGAACACGCGCGCCACGCCGGTGGAGGCGCTCGAGCTCGCCTATCCGCTGCGCGTCGAGCGCTGGACGCTGCGCCTCGGCTCCGGCGGTGCGGGGCGGCACCGCGGCGGCGACGGGGTCGTGCGCGAGCTGCGCATGCTCGAGCCGTGCCGGGCTTCCGTAGTGTCCGAACGGCGGGCCTGCGCTCCGCAGGGCGCACGAGGTGGCGAGCCGGGTGCCACGGGCCGCAACCTCCTGAACGGACACGAGCTGCCGGCAAAGGCGAGCGTGAGCTTGGAGGCCGGCGACGTGCTGACGATCGAGACACCCGGCGGCGGCGGATACGGGCACACATCCGGCACAGACACGTGACACCTGGCCTGATATAGGGGTCTGACCCCCGCCGCGGGCAGCGAGCTGAAGGGTCTGCCCTGGCAGGGGGACTGACACATCGGAGCACACCGCGGCCGCCCCCCGAGCAGCCGCGCTCCGGGCCTCCGTTGGCGGAGGCGGGCTTGTCCCGCCGCAGCCACAACGCGCGAAGTCGCGTCTGATTTCTCCGGCAACCCGCCGCAAGTCGTCATGGCCTGCGCAGCAGGCCGGACTTGCGGCGGAAAAGCACGCCGGGCTTGCGGCGGAAAAGCACGCCGGACTTGCGGCGGGCGTGAGTAGGGTTCTTCCATGGCCGTCATCGAGGCTCGCGACCTCCACCGGACGTACAGGACGAGCACCGGCACGATCCGGCGGAAGTCGCTCGAGGTCGAGGCCGTACGCGGAGTCAGCTTCGAGGTCGCCGAGGGCGAGCTCTTCGGGCTGCTCGGCCCGAACGGCGCGGGCAAGACGACGACGATCAAAATGCTGATCACGCTGCTGATCCCCACCTCGGGCGAGGCGCGCGTGCTCGGCTACGACGTCGTGCGCGATGCTCGCGAGGTGCGCAAGCGGATCGGGTACGTCTTCGGCGGCGAGCGCGGCGTCTACGAGCGCCTCTCGGGCCTGGACAACCTGCGCTACTTCGCGGAGCTGTACGGCGTCCCGGGCCGCGAGCAACGCCCCCGCATCGCCGAGCTGCTCGAGCTCGTGGGTCTCACGGGCCGCGAGAACGAGCGCGTGGAAGGCTACTCACGCGGGATGAAGCAGCGGCTGCACGTCGCCCGCGGGCTCTTGCACGACCCGCCGGTGCTCTTCCTTGACGAGCCGACGATCGGCCTCGACCCCGTCGGCGCGCGCGAGCTCCGCAGTGTGATCGCCTCGCTGACCCGGGCCGGCAAGACCGTCCTGCTGACGACCCACTACATGTTCGAGGCCGACCAGCTCTGCCACCGCATCGCCGTCATTTCCAACGGCAAGATCGTCGCCGAGGACACGCCTCGGCGGCTCAAGGACATGGTCGCGGACCGCACGGTGGTCGAGATCGAGACGTACGGCGTGAGCGAGGAGTGCGTCGAGCGCCTGCGCGCGGTCACCGGCGTCGCGTCAGTCTCGGTCGAGGATCGCGAGCAGATCCAGCTCCTGCTCGTGCAGTCGGCGCAGGGGCTCGAGCTGACTCAGACGCTCCTCGCCCAACTCGACGGCGTGCAGGTCGGACGTGTGGCCGCACGCGAGCCCACGCTGGAAGACGCCTACGTCGCACTCGTCAGCGACGGGGCCGAGGACGAGTGAGAGCTCTCCGGCTGCTCTCCCTGGGCTGGTTCTTCCAGCTCAAGATGATCACGCGCGACCCGTTCGCCGGGCTCTTCCAGGTCCTGTACCCAATGTTCTTCGCCACAGTTGCGTTCCTGATGTTCCGCGCGGGCGCCTCGCCCGAGTCGCTGCTCTACGCGTCGCTCGGCGCGGCTGTCATGGGCATCTGGTCGGCGACGAGCACGACGGCCGGCTCGGCCATGCAACGCGAGCGCTGGCACGGGACGCTCGAGGTGCTCGTCGCCGCGCCGGCGCACTTTGCACTCGTCCTCCTGCCCGTCACGATCGCGATGGCGACGATCGGCTTCTACAGCATGGTCGCCACGCTCCTCTGGGGTCGGCTGCTCTTCGGCATCGGGCTCGCGGTCGAGCACCCGGTCGCGTTCGCACTGGCGATCCCGGCAACCGTGCTGTCGGTCGGCGCGGCGGGCTTCCTGCTCGCGGTTTCTTTTGTTCGCTACCGCACGGCCTGGGCGCTCGGCAACCTGCTCGAGTACCCCGTCTGGCTGATCGGCGGTTTCCTCGTGCCGCTGTCGCTCTTCCCCGACTGGGTGCGACCTATCTCGTGGATCCTCGCGCCGGCCTGGGGCATGAACGCGATCCGCGAGTCCGCGCTCGGCGGCTCACCGCTCCCCGACCTTGCCATCTGCCTCGCGCTCGGGGGCGGTTACGTGCTCGCGGGCGTGCTCGTGGTCGAGCGCGTCCTGCGCGCGGCCCGCGCCCGCGCCGCGCTTTCGCTCTCGTGAAACCTCGCGTTCCTGGGGCATCGGTGGCAAAGGAGGCAAGCGGGCGAGGCGCTGGACAGTGCCGAGGGCACGGACAAGCCTCGCCCGCGCAGCATCCTGCAGTCCACCGACCTTCGGCGGAGGACGGCTCCGCCGGCCTGGAGCCGAAGGCGGCCAGGGGCGCGAGGTGACAGCGACCAGGATCTTCTTCATCGGCGGGCTGATGAGCTACCGGGCGCTCTTCGGCTTCCTCTCGCCCTGGGTGTACATCCCGAGCCTGCTAGTCGCGCCCGTGTTCCAGATCCTGCTCTTCGCGTACATCGGGCGGAGCACGGGGCTCGCGGACGACGAATTCTTCGTGATCGGCAACTCTCTGCAGTTCGCGTCCATCCCCTGCCTGTTCGCGATGACGCACATCGTGGCCGGGGAGCGCTACCAGAACACGCTCGGATACATCCTCGTTACGCCCGCAGGACGCCTGTCGCTCTTCGTCGGGCGCGCCCTGCCCGTGGTCGTGAACGGCGCGTTCGTGGCCGCGTTCTCGCTGTTAGTCGGCTCCCTACTGCTCGACGTCGACATCCCGTACTCCTCGCTGGGACCGCTCGCGCTGGTGATCCTGGTGACGGCGTACTCCTGCACAGGCCTGGGGTTCATAAACGCCGGGCTCGGCCTGCGCATCCGCGAGACGGCCGTGCTCTCGAACGTCCTCTTCGGGATCCTGCTCATCTTCACGGGCGCGAACGTGCCGCTCGACTCGCTGCCGAGCTGGATGGGCGCGGTCTCGGACTGGCTGCCGATCACGCACGGGATCGAGGCCGCGCGCCGGGTGGCGGACGGCTCCTCGCTCGGCGACGTCGCAGATCTGGTCGCCTGGGAGGCGGGGCTCGGGACGCTCTTCAGCGTCGGCGGCTACGCATTGATACGTGTGATGGAGCGCGAGGCACGCCGGCGAGCGACCGTGGAGGTGTCGTGATGCGCGCCGCTGCCCTCGCCCTGCGTGCCTCCTTCCGCTTCCACCTCAAAGCGACCCTGAAGTCGACCTCGACCGTCCTGTACCTGATCCTGATCCCGATCGTCTACGCCACGATCGCGTTCTTCATGTACCGCGCCGGGGCGGCCGACGAGGCCGTGCTCTGGATCGCGCTCGCCGCCGGACTGATGGGCCTGTGGTCGACGACGCTGGCAGGCTCGGGCATGGCGCTCCAGCGCGAGCGCTGGTCCGGCACGCTCGAGCTCCTCTTCTCGGCGCCGCCGCCCTTCGCGGCCGTTCTCCTCGGGGTGGCGTTGGCAACCTCCGCGGCAGGCCTCTACTCCCTCGTCGCGACGCTCGTGTGGGGCGTCCTCTTCTTCGACGTCCCGCTCGACGTCGCGCACCCCCTGCTCTTCGCGATCTCGCTCCCGACAACGGTGCTGGTGCTCGGACTGTTCGGGCTCGTGCTGGCGGCCACGTTCATCCTCTACCGGCAGACGTTCGCGCTCGTGAATCTGTTCGAGTATCCGCTCTGGTTGATCACCGGCTTGCTCGTGCCCGTGTCGCTGCTCCCGGGCTGGGTCGAGCCGTTCGCCTGGGCGATCGGGCCGACGTGGGGCATCAAGGCAGTGCATCAGGCGGCAACTGGGGGCGACCCGCTGCCGGAGCTGGCGGCGGCCTTGGTGCTCGGCGTCGTGTACGTCGGGATCGGCGCCCTCTGCCTGCGCTACTTCGAGCGGCTCGCGCGCGAGCGAGCGACTCTGGCCCTCACATGACCGCGTCACTCCGGGTCTTTCTCTTCGGCGGGGTGCTCTCATACCGCGCGCTCTTCGCGTGGATCGACCCGCGCGTCTACATCCCCTCGATGCTCGGCTTCCCGCTCTTCCAGCTGCTCTTCTTCGCATACGTCGGGCGCGCGGCCGAGTTCCGGTCGGACACCTTCTTCATCGTCGGCAACGGGATCCAGGTCGCGAACGCAGGCGCGATCTTCGGCACCGCCATGACGATCGGCGGCGAGCGCTGGACGCACACGCTCTCCTCGGTGATGGCGACTCCGGCGAATCGTTTTGCACTGTTCGTGGGCCGCGCGTTGCCGAACCTCGTCAACGGATTGCTCGTCTCGCTCTTCTGCTTCGTCGCCGGCTGGTTGCTGCTCGACTTCGACCTGGCGGCGGCGCAGGTGCCCGCGCTGGCGGTCGTGGTGCTCGTGTCGACCGCGTCTTGCACCGCGCTCGGCCTCGTCGTGGGCGCGATCGGCCTGCGCGCCCGGGACTCCATCCTCTACGGGAACCTCGCCTACTTCGGGATGCTCGTCTTCTGCGGCGTGAACGTGCCGCTCGACGAGCTCCCGGGCTGGATGGCGGCGATCGGCCGCGCGCTACCCATGACGCACGGGATCGAGGCTGGGCGTGAGCTCGCCGCCGGAGGGGGGCTGGGCGACGTGGCGGGGCTGCTCGCGCGCGAGGGGCTGATCGGATCCGTCTACGGCGTCGCCGCGTACGGGCTCTTCCGGCTCTTCGAGGCCGAGGGCCGCCGGCGCGCCTCGTTCGAAACGAGCTAGTTTGCGCCCGTGAGCGGCACTATCGAACGAGATCTCGCCTGGGAAGGCTGCCTGAACGTGCGCGACCTCGGCGGGCATGCGACCGGGGACGGCGAGACGACGCGGTTCGGCGCGGTCGTGCGTGCTGACAGCATCCGGAAGCTGACCGACGCGGGCTGGGGTGACCTCGTCGGCCACGGCGTAACGACGATCGTCGACCTGCGCATGGACGAGGAGCTCGAGGCCGATCCGCCGGCGGAGCTCCCCGTCGAGGTCGTGCACGTGAATCTGTTCGGCGGCGCGGAACCCGACTACGGCCAACACCTGGACGCGCTGGCCGGGGCCGCAGCCAGCCCTTCGGAGGCAACGAAGGCCGTCTACCTCGACTTTCTCGAGCGATTCGCGCCCAACGTCGCGGCCGCATTTCGCGCCATCGCGGATGCATCGGAGGGGGCGGTGCTCGTGCACTGCCAGGGCGGCAAGGACCGCACCGGTCTCGTCGTCGCCCTGCTGCTCTCCCTCGCCGGCGTGGAGCGCGAGGAGGTCTCTGCCGACTATGCGATCAGCGAGCGGAAGCTGGCCGAGCGGCAGGCGACCTGGGAGGCGGAAGCCGATACGGCGGAGGATCGGGAGCGCCGGCGGCAGATGGGCCTCTGCCCGCCGGAGGCGATGCTGGGAGTGCTCGAGGAGCTCGAGCGCCGCTACGGCGGCGTGCGCCAGTACCTGCTCGCCGCTGGCTCGACGGAGGACGAGCTCGACCGTGCAGTCGGGCGCCTGCGCTGAGCGTGGCTCGACCCGTTGCCGTCCGGTCGAGGACGACGCTCTCTCCTGACTGGATCGCTCGCGGCGTGCGTAGCGTCAGGCGAGCCAGTTCCGAAGCGCGGCGCTCGTTCCGAGCAGCGAGAAGTCGCCGCGGTCGCGGATCGCGCTGGCCGCGGCCGCCAGCGCGTCAACGGCAGCCCACGTCAGCGCGCCGCCGACACTGACCCGCGTCGCGCCGCTCTCGACGATCTCCGCCAATGAGAGCCCCGGCAGTGCAAGAACGTTGACCGGCTTCGACATCGCCTCGCAGACGGCGCGGATCTCTTCGGCACTGCGCAGGCCCGGGGCGTAGAGCACGTCGGCGCCGGCCTGCTCGAATCCGCGCAGACGCTCGATCGTGTCGGAGAGATCGGGGTTGCCGCGAATGTGGTTTTCGGCGCGCGCGGTAAGCATGAACGGAAAGTCGAGAGCGCGGGCCGCCGCAACCGCGGCGGCGACCCGCTCGACGGCGTGCTGCAGCTCGTATATGCCATGTTCGGGCTCGTAGTCCTCGATCGAGCCGCCGACGGCACCGGCCTGAGCGACGCGCCTAATCGCAAGGGCGGCGCTCTCCGGGTCGGCGCCGTACCCGCTTTCGAGGTCGACCGAGAGCGGGAGGTCAGTCACGCGATCGAGCGCGGCAGTGTGCTCTACCACCTCGTCCAGCTTGACGTTGCCGTCGAGGCGGCCGAGCGTGAATGCAAAGCCCGAGCTCGTAGTCGCGAGCGCCTTGAAGCCGAGTGCGGCCAGCACGCGGGCAGAACCCGCGTCCCACGGGTTGGGGATCACGAACGGCTCACCGCGATGAAGCGCCTCGAACACCGCCGCTTTATGAGCCTGCCTAGTCATCGGCCACCTGAAGTACGACCTTGCCACGTTTGCCCACTGCCGCGACGCGACTGAACGCGGCGCGCGCGTCGACGAGTCGGAACACCGAGTCGATCGCCGGCCGGCGCGTCCCTGCCTCAAGCAGGGCGGCGATCTCGACGAGCTGCCCGCGGTTGGGCTCGACGACGAAGTACGTCGCTCGAACCTGTTCGTGGACGGTCGTCGAAGGCTCCTCCGCGATCGACACGATCCTGCCGCCCTCGCGCAGGACTGAGCCGAACGTTCGAGCCTGTCCCCGCCGACGGTGTCGAAGACGAGATCGAACGGCTCCACGACATCTTCAAAGCTGGCCGTACCGTGCTGCACCACCTCGTGCGCACCCAGCTTCCGCGCGCTTTCTGCGCCGGCGCCCGACGCCGTTCCGATGACGTATGCGCCCCGCCAGTGCGCGAGCTGCGTGGCAAAATGGCCGACGCCGCCGGCCGCGCCGTGGATCAGCACGCGCTCCCCCGCCTGGAGGCCACCGTGCTCGGACATGCCCTGCCAGGCGCTCAGTGCTGCGAGCGGGCACGCAGCACTCGCGACGTGGTCGAGCGTGCGTGGCTTCGGCGCAAGGAACTGCACCTGCACTGCCGCGTAGTCGGCGGCCGCGCCGTCGCGGGCGAAGTCCGTGAGGGCATACACGGCGTCGCCGACCGCGACGTCGGTCACCTCTGGCGAAACGGCCGCGACCGTCCCCGAGAGCTCGTACGACGGGATCGCCGGGAGACGATCCAGGGGCCACTCGAGCTCGTCTCGGGTGAGCGCGGCTGCGTGAACGCGGATGATCGCCTCGCCGGGCTGCAGGTGCTGGATCTCGACCCGTTCTGACACGAGACTGGCCGCGCCGCCGGGCGCGTGCAGGCGAACCGCGCGCATCGTCGTCGTGGCCGCGAGGGATGATCCTATGGTCGGAGCCGGCATCGTCTTCCTTTCTGTTTCGTACAAGAATCTTGCTGGCGAGATTCTATCGAAGACGGTACCCTTCTGGCGTGCCCGAGCAGCGGCCTGACCACATCGACGAGATCCTCGCGCAGTGGCGGCGCGAGCGGCCCGAATTGAACGTCTCGCCGCTGGGAATCGTCGGCCGCCTCCTCTATACCGCCCACCTCGTCGATGCGGCCCTCGGCGAGCGGCTTGCCGCGCACGACCTCCAAGCCGGCTGGTTCGACCTCCTCGCCGCGCTGCGTCGGGCAGGTGAACCCTTTGAGCTGAACCCGACCCAGTTGATGCGGGCGACGATGGTGTCCTCGGGCGGTATGACCAAACGGCTCGACCGGCTCGCCGCCACCGGCCTGGTCGAGCGCCGTCCTGACCCCACCGACCGCCGGGGAGTCCTCGTCGGACTGACCCCGAAGGGGAAGGCAGTAATCGACAGCGCGATCGAAACGCACCTGGCGAACGAGGAGTTCCTCCTCCGCTCGCTCGAACCAACCGACCGGCGCGCCCTCGACAACCTGCTCCGAAGGCTCCTCGCCGGCGTCGAGCAGTCGGCCGACGCAGATGACCAGGCGGACGACTGATCGTCAGCCGGCGCACCGAACTGCGAACGGAACAGACCGCAACCGGGAGCAGTCCCGGCAGTTCCACCGACGGAGGCGGGTTCCCCGCCGCAGTCACGACGCGCGAAGTCGCGTCTGACTGAAAGAACCCGACGAAAATCGTCATGGCCTGCGGAGCAGGCCGGATTTTCGTCGGTAAAGCGCGCCGGATTTCCGGCGGCTACTCGATCAGGCTGAGCAGCTTGAACATCGGCAGGTACATCGAGATGATGACCACGCCGACGACCGCGCCCACGCCGATCATCATCACCGGCTCGATGATCGAGGTCAGCGTCTGGATAGACGAGTCGACCTCGTCCTCGTAGAAATCGGCCACCTTGCCGAGCATCTTGTCGAGTTCTCCCGTCTCCTCGCCGACCTTGACCATGTGGGCCACCATGGGCGGGAACACAGGGCTCTCGGCGAGGGGCCGCGAGATCGGCACGCCCTCGTGCACCCGCTCGCGCACCTTGTTCAGCTCCTCCTCGATGACCCAGTTCCCGGCCGTCTGAGCGGTGATCTCGAGCGACTTGATGATGTCGACGCCCGACGCCACGAGCGTCGAAAGCGTCCGCGAGAAACGCGCGAGCGTCACCTTGAGCACGACGTCCCCAATCTTCATCGGCACGCGCAGCTTGAAGCTGTCCCAGGCGTGGCGGCCTCCCTCCGTGCGCTTCCAGCGGCGGAAGCCGTAGATCGCGGCGCCGATCGCAGGGAAGATCACGAACCAGTAGCCGCGCAGCGCATTCGACATCTTGAGGACCATCTGCGTCAGCGCCGGCAGCTCGCCGTGGAGCTGGTCGAAGATGCCGACGAAAACCGGCACCAGGAACATCAGCATCCCCGCGAGCACGATCGACGCGAACGCAAGCACGAGCGTCGGGTAAAGCATTGCGCCCTTGACACGCCGCTTGATGCGCGTCTCCTTCTCGATCTGGAAGGCGACGCGATCGAGCACCCTGTCGAGGATGCCGGCCGCCTCGCCGGTCTCGACCAGGGCGATGTAGAGGCGGCTGAAGACGCCGGGATGGCGTGACATCGCCTGCGAGAGCAGCATGCCGCCCTCGACGTCCTCGCGCAGCTGGGCAACGACGTCGGCGAGATACTTGTCTTCCGTCTGCTCCTCGAGGACGACGAGCGCCCCGACCACGCTGATCCCGGCCTCGATCATGGTCGCGAACTGGCGTGAGAAGACCTGGAGCGACTTCGGCTTGACGCGCTTGAAACGCGTTGAGGGGGTGCCGCTGCCGCCGAGCTCTTCGAGCGCGGACGGGAGCAGGCCGCGGTTGCGCAGCTGCTCGCGCGCCGACATCGCGTCGGAGGCCTCGATCTCGCCCTTGAGCTCGATGCCCTGTGCGTTGATCGCGTTGTATGCGTAGGTCGCCATATTCCTCGTTCGTAATCGGCAGCCGGTGAACCGTTCTTGAGCCCGGTCAGCGCCCGGTGGCCTCGTCGAAACGTGA
>JBHEMZ010000110.1:0-4797 GCA_046262315.1 Gaiellaceae bacterium | reverse complement strand
GGGGGGGGGGGGGGGGGGGGGGGGGGGGGGGGGGTAACCGCCGGCTGGCCGGCGCAGTCGCGATCGGCTCTGCCATCGCCGCTGCGACGGTGCTCGCGCTCCTCTGGCCGTTCGACGGTGAGCGATCGGGCGGCGTGCTGGAGCGCGCGCTCGCGGCTGTCGGGCAGGGTCGTGTCGTCCATGTGACCTTTCGAACGGATCCGGGCTTCACGCTCGTGAACCTGGAGACCGGCGCTCGCCGGCGCCTGTT
This sequence comes from Gaiellaceae bacterium, assembly GCA_046262315.1. Classification (GTDB taxonomy): domain Bacteria; phylum Actinomycetota; class Thermoleophilia; order Gaiellales; family Gaiellaceae; genus JACVRM01. Next base: position 4,547 of record JBHEMZ010000110.1, on the reverse strand, counting down.
CACCGAACGCGAGGTCTGGTACGACGAAGAGCGGGGCCTTCACGAGCTCAGGCGAATCGGCGACACGGTCGTCGAGGATTCGCTCTGGGCGCCCGGCGAGGTTCCGGACCTCTGGCGACGGACGTTCGCCGTGATGGCCGATGGATATCGGGAGTCTGTCGCGTCCGGTCGTGCGGATCTTCTCGGCGCTGGAGAAGTCGACGATCGCCCTGTGTACTGGGTTCGCGTGGATGAGCGCTCGCTTCCTGCGATCAGCGCAGCCACGGGACGCGAATGGGCGTTCGACGTCGCGGTTGCGCAAGACACGTACTTGCCGGTTGCAACGCGCATCGTCGGAAATGGCGCACCGACGTCTCCCCCTATGCTCGAGCGGATCTCGCACGTCGAGATGTTGGGCGAGGGTGGCGGAAGTTTCGCGCCGGGCGACGTGCGGCCGCGCATGGCGGAGGGGGCCTGCTGCAAGGGCGGCGGCCGGGCGACGGTGCGGGAAGCTGCCGAGTTACTGGGGAGACCGCCGCTCGGGCTCGGCGATTCGTTCCTCGGTCGGCCGTTCGGCTACATGCAGACGACGGAAGGATGGATCCGCTGGGAAGGCTCGGCTAAGCGCGCGCTCGTGACCTTCGTGCACGTGTTCTACGGTCAGCTCGACGCGGCAGGTAAACCCCATTATGAGCGGGGCCGCACGTCCGCCTCGACGAATCGCTTTACCTCCTGCCTCCACTGGCCGGGACGACGGAGTACGTCCCCCCTGCCGGCTCCGCCCTCGTCACGCCGCAAGGGGTGCTTGTGTACAAGCACCCCTGTTCGTACAGGTTCACGCTACTGACGATGAAGGGCGGAGCCGAGCACCTCGAGCTCGAGGCCGGGCAGGCGCTCGAGCCAATGCCCGGCTAGCGTCCACTGGCCGGCCCGCGCTTCGTGGACTCACTGCCGCGCCTAACGAGGCAAGTAACAGACTGTTACTAGCGCGGTTCGGCCCGGCGAGCTCGGCGACTTCGGAGAGCGGGCTCCGGAACGTCGCGGCGCTCAGTGGCGGAAGTGGCGGCGGCCCGTCAGCACGATGACCGCGCACGCCAGTTAGTCGGAGTGGCGTGCCGCGTCAGTTACCGGGATGGAGTATCCTGTGCCTGAGTCCACCACAATGAGTCAGTGCGCCCGTTCGTCATTCTGGGCCTGACGCTTGCTGCGACGGCCACGGGTCTGGTCGCGTTCATCCACGATTCCACGGAGGCCGTGCCGTCGCCGACGCGGGGGATCGCTTTTCACCGGTTCGCGATCGGCACGGACGCGGTGCCCTCCGCGCATCCTTACCGCTTCGTCGTCCTGCAGGCGTGGCAGCTCGACGAGCTGCGCGCGCTGCGCCGTGAGCGGCCGGATGCGAAGGTGCTCGTCTACAAGAACCTCTCCCTGGCGAACTGCGACTCGAGTCACCGCGCAGACCGCTACCAGCCACAGGGCGTCCGGTGCGACGACGTTGAGACCGACCATCCCGAGTGGTTCCTCACCGACGGCGCAGGCGAGCGCCTCTCGTCCTCCTCGTACCCGTGGCTCAGGCTGCTCGACGTGGGAAATTCCGCGTACCAGCACGCCTGGGCCGAGGCGGTAGCGGGGGAGGCGCTGTCGAACGGCTGGGACGGAGTGATGATCGACGACGCCGATTCGACGTTGCGCGCCCACGTGGAGCCGGCACGCGTCGCCCGCTACCCCGACGATGCGGCCTGGTCGGAGGCGACGACGAGCGCGCTCGAGGCGATCGCGCCGCGCCTGCGGGCAGCCGGCCTGCTCGCGGTGGCCAACATCTGCTGCAGCGATCTCGACGAGGGACTCTGGGAGCGCTGGCTCTCGCTGCTCTCGGGTGCGAACCAGGAGCACTTCGCGCCGGCCGGAGACGAGCGGGTCTGGCGCCTACACCTCGAGGAGGCGCTCGCGAGCGAGCGCCTCGGACGGACTTCATCGGTACGACGACAGCCGGCGCAGGGGACGAAGACGCGGCCAGGTTCGGGCTCGCGACGCTGCTCCTGGCATCGAGTGCGCTCTCCTCCTTCTCGCTCGGGGACGACGAGTACGCGGGAGAGACGTGGTTCGACGTGTACGCGGATGCGGACCGGCTCGGACGCCGGTCGGCCGGTTCAGGCGAGAGGGCGGCGTCTACCTGCGGGATTTCGAGCGCGGTCGCGTGTACGTCAACCCGGCCGGGGAAGCGGCCGAAGCGGAGGGGCGGCGAATCGAGCCGGGCGAGGCCGTGATCGACGTCAGGTGACCCGAGCGGGAGCCGCCTGCACGTCGCGGTACTCGCCGCTCTCGGCGAGGCGCGCGAGCCGGTCGACGGCGTCCCAGACGTCCACGAAGCGCGAATAGAGCGGGGCGAAGCCGAGCCGGACGGCGTCCGGCGGACGAAAGTCGGGAACGACGGCGGCGCGCTCGATCAGCGCACGGCAGAGCCGCCACGCCTCGTCGTGGCCGAGCGCGACGTGGGCGCCGCGGCGCTCGGGCTTGCGTGGGCTGCCGAGGCGGAAGCCGAGCGGCTCCAGGCGCTCGTCATGGAGCTCGACGGTCAGATCGGTCAGCGCGTACGCCTTTTCGGAGAGAGCGTCCACGCCGGCCTCGAGGATCAGCTCGACGCCGGCTTCGACGGCGGCCAGGCCGAGGATCGGCGGCGTTCCCGCCAGGAAGCGCTCGATCCCGTCGGCCGGCTCGTAGCTCGGGCCCATCTCGAACTGCTCCTGCTGGCCGAACCAGCCCTGGATCGACGACCGCAGCCGCTCCTGGTGTTCCTCGCGCACGTAGAGGTAGGCCGGCGCGCCGGGCCCCGCGTTGAGGTACTTGTAGGTGCATCCGACGGCGAGGTCCGCCCGGGCGGCAGCGAGCCCCACCGGCACCGCGCCGGCCGAATGGCTGAGATCCCAGAGCATCAGGGCGCCGGCCTCCTGCGCCGCGGCGGTGATCGCCTCGAGGTCGGCACGCGCGCCCGAGCGATACGCAACGTGCGAGAGCGAGACGAGCGCCACGTCGTCGCCGGAGCAGGCGGCGGCCACGTCTTCGGCTGTCGGACCCGCGATGGGATCGCCGCGGAAGCGGCGCAGCTCCAGCCCGCGCTGTGCGGCGATGCCCTCGAGCACGTAGCGGTCGGTGGGGAAGTTCTCCTCGTCCGTGACGATCGCTCGCCGGCCAGGGCGGAGGTCGAGCGCCGCCCAGGCGAGCTTGTGGAGGTTCACCGTGGTCGAGTCGCAGGCGATCACCTCGCCGTGGCGCGCGCCAACCACGCGGCCGATCAGCTCGCCGACGCGTAGCGGCAGCTCGATCCATGCGTGCCAGCCGGAGACGAGCCGTTCACCCCACTCCGCTGTCACGCTCTCTAGCCGATCGGCCGTCGCGCGGGGCAGGCGGCCGAGCGAGTTGCCGTCGGCGTAGATCAGGTGCGGATCAGCGATCACGAAGCGCTCACGGAACGGGGCGAGTGCGTCGGCGTGGTCGAGACGCTCAGCGTCGGCGCGGCTGGTCACGGCAGGTTCAGCCAGTCGCGCACCGCCTGCCAGGCGGCCGAGGAGGGATCGAGGTGCGCGAAGTGTCCCATGCCGGGGAGGATGACCGCTCGGGCGTCGTCGCCGAGCTCGACGGCCCGGCGAGCGTACGCCTCGCTCAACGCGGCCGGCACGATGTCGTCATGGGCGCCGTGGACGAGCAGCTGCGGCACTCCGAGCGGAAGGAGTGCTGCCGGGGATGCGAGCCGCCAGCGCTCGGAGTCGCTGTCGGGCTGCGCGCCGACCAGCCCTTGCGCCGCTCCGCGGCCCAGGCCCAGGCGAGCGGCTTCGAGGAGGTCGACGACGCCTGCCTGCGAGACCGCGTGCGTGATTTGGACACGCGGTGCGGCGCCCGGAGCGCCGGCCGGGAGACGGCCGCGTGCGGCGGCCCAAAGGGCGAGATGCCCACCGGCCGAGTGGCCGATCGCCACAAGTGGTGTCAGGGACAGTCCCCCGGACATGTCTCGCTCCGTCGCACCGTGGCTCTCCGCCGGTTGACCAGCGCTGTGCTCGACCCGATCCTGTCCGATGCGGCCATGGCCCAGGGCCTGTCCCTCCGGGATGTCCAACGTGGCCAGGTGGTCGATGCCGGCAGCGACGTCCAGGAGCGTGGCGGGCCAACCGCCGTCCGCGCCCGCGGTACGCCGGTACTCGAGGTTCCACGCGACCCAGCCGGCCGCGGCCAGGTCGGCGCAGAGGTCATCCATGAGATGCCGGTCGTAGGCTGCGCGCCAGAAGCCGCCGTGCAGGACGACGGTCACGCCGACGGGCGTCCCGGCCGGAAGGAAGAGTTCGCCGACCTGCGAGGGATGGTCACCGTAGCGGTGCACGAGCCGGGCGCTCAAGGCGGCTACCGTACTCGCGTGGCGGCCATCCAGCAGGCGCTCGCCCGCGTCGTGGAGGGACACAACCTCGGCCGCGACGAGGCGCGCGAGGTGATGAACGAGATCATGCGAGGCGAAGCCACGCCCGCACAGATCGGCGCCTTTCTGGCCGCACTGCGCGCGAAACGCGAGACGGCAGACG
>JBHEMZ010000109.1:0-4263 GCA_046262315.1 Gaiellaceae bacterium | reverse complement strand
CTGGAACGAGATCGCCGAGCCGTTCGACTGGCGCTTCACCCGCGACGACCTCGCCGCCCTGCTCGCGCGCATCGCAGCGCACGAGCCTCAGCTCCAGCTGGCCGCGTGACGGTGAGCGAACTTACGGCCGGGAGCACTTAGCTACGAACGAGGCAACGGTGGAGTCACGGCACGAGCCGCCGGCTCCGCCCACGTCGAACCCAATCCGACGCCCGCAAGGAGGGGGTCCGCGGGGGAACCAGGGTTTCCCCGCGATCAAAAGAGCTGGTTCTCGCCGGCGAAGATCGCCGAGACCGACTCGTCGGAGAAAACGTTCCAGATCGTCTCGGCGAGCAGGCCGCTCACCGTCAGGACGGTGACCTTGTCCGGCTTGCGCACGGGGTCGATCGGCACGGTGTCCGTGACGGCGATGCCCGTGATCTCTTCCGCGCGGCCGAGGAGTTCGAGCGCGTCACCGGCGAAGACGCCGTGGGTCGCGAACACGTAGACCTCGCTGGCCCCCGCATCCTTGAGGGCGCGCGCGCCGGCGATCAGCGTGCCGCCGGTCATGATCGAGTCGTCGCCCATGATCGCGACCTTGTTGCGCACGCGGCCGGTCACCTCCGTGACCTCGGCGGCGTCATGCTCAGGCCGCGCCTTGTGCATGATCGCGAAGGGCGCCTCCAGCATCTCGCCGAAGCGCACGGCCATCTTGGCCCGGCCCGGATCGGGCGAGACGGAGACGATGTTGCTGCCGACCAGACCCTGATCCTTGAAGTACTGCGCGAAGATCGGCAGCGCGATCATGTGGTCGACAGGAATGGTGAAGAAGCCCTGGATCTGCCCGGCGTGCAGGTCCATGGTGAGCACGCGGTCGGCGCCTGCCGTCTGCAGGAAGTCGGCGACGAGGCGCGAGGAGATGGGCTCGCGCGGCCGCGCCTTGCGGTCCTGGCGCGCGTACGGGAAGAGCGGCACGACTGCGGTGATGCGCTTGGCCGAGCCGAGCTTGGCCGCCTGGATCATGAACGAGAGTTCCATCAGGTTGCGGTCGACCGGTTCGCAGCCCGTCTGGATGAGGAAGACGTCGGCGCCGCGGATCGACTCCTCGTAGCGGCAGTAGGTCTCGCCGTTCGCAAAGGTCTTGAGCATCACCTCGGCGAGGTCGACGCCGAGGTTCTCGGCGATCTTCGCCGCAAGCTCAGGGTGCGAGCGGCCCGCGAACAGCATCAGCCTGCGCTGCGGCCCGCGCTCGATGAAGTGCCCGGGGCCGACCTCCGGCCGCGCCTCGGCCGGCTCCAGCCCCGGCAGCTGTGTCAGCTCAGTCGTCTCGCTGGTCGTAGACATAGCCCTCTCTGGTGACTTGCTTCGGCGGGAAGCCGGCGAGGGATCCCGGCGGGACGTTTTCGGTGATGACCGATCCGGCGGCAATCCAAGCATCGTCGCCAATCTCGACCGGAGCAACGAATGCATTCTGGACACCGGTCCTGACGTTCCGGCCGATCGTGGTGCGGCCCTTCGGCCGGCCCGGCCGGTGAGGGAAGTTCACGGTGATGCCACCTGCGCCGATATTCGTCCCCTCACCGATGTCGGCGTCGCCGATGTAGGACAGATGCGGCACCTTCGCACGTCCGCCGACGTGGCTGTTCTTGATCTCGACGAACGTGCCCGCTTTGACGCCCGCCTCCAGCACCGTTCCGGGGCGAAGGTAACAGAACGGGCCGACGATCGCCCCCGCACCGACGGCGGCGTCGACGGCGACCACGTGGGGACCGACCTCCGCTCTCGCGGCCACGCGCGTGGAGCCGCGCAGCACGGTGAACGGATGGATGAGGCAGTCGGGCCCGAGTTCGACTCCGGCGTCGATCCAGGTCGTCTGCGGGTCGACGATCCCGGCTCCCGCGTCCATGTGCGCGGCGTTGACGCGGTCGCGGAGCGTGGCAGCGGCGGCCGCGAGCTCGGCACGCGTGTTCACGCCTCCGGGCGCGCGCACGTCGGCGCTGCGGTAGACGGCCGCGGGCCGCCCCGCGTCCACGAGGTGACCGATCGTGTCGGTGAGGTACAGCTCGCCCTGGGCATTGGCCGCGTCGAGCTGCTCGAGCGCCCACCAGAGGTCGGCGGCTGCGAAGACGTAGAACGACGCGTTCAGCTCCCGGATCGCGAGCTGCTCGGGCGTGGCGTCGGTCGCCTCGACGATCGCCCGCAGGCGGCCGCCCTCGTCGCGCATGATGCGTCCGTAGGGCGGCTGCGCCGGCGGCTCATAGGACATCACCGTCACGGACGGCCGCTCGCGCCGGTGCGCGTCGACCAGCCCGCGCAGGAGCTCGGTCGTCACGAGCGGGGAGTCCCCGGGCACGACAAGCACGTCGCCCTCGTAGCCCTCCAGCGCCGCCCGCGCCGCGACGACTGCGTCGCCCGTGCCGCGAGGGTTTTCCTGGACAGCGACGGTCTCGGCGGGGAACGCCTCCCGTGCCTCGGGCGACGCGACGACGACAAGCGGGTCGGCGCGCAAAGGCCGCAACGCCTCGAGCGCCCAGTCGACCATCCGCCGCCCGAGCAGCGGATGCAGGTGCTTAGGCGTCGCCGAGCGCAGGCGGGTGCCAAGGCCTGCGGCCATCACGACGGCTGCGAGGTCGCTGGGCATCTGGGCTAGAGGCGGTATGGCTGGGGCGCCAGGATTCGAACCTGGGATCGCGGGACCAAAACCCGCTGCCTTACCACTTGGCTACGCCCCAACGAGTGCACGGGCCAGTGTGCCACGCGCTCGCCGCTCAGCGGCGGTCGCCGAAGAGCAGGACCAGCGCGGCCACTGCGACCAGCCCGAGCGCGATCAGTGCCAGCGTGCTAACCACGATGAGCAGCAGAGGCACGAGCGCCACGAAGGCCTGCGAGGCGGCCGCGATCCAGCTCGCCTGCCGCCCAACCTGCCAGCGGAGGCGCCGCCCCAGCGCGAAGTAGAGGGCGATCAGTCCGACTGCGACCACAAGCGCCGGGAGCCGCGGGATCGGGCCGAACAGGATGAGCAGACCCTCCGCCAATGCGATCCACAGTGCGACGCGCACGCGGTACTCGCGGAACCAGCGGCTCGCGCGCGTCGTCCCGTGCTCGAGAACCGGCCGCCGCTCGAGCTCGGACGTGCGGAAGGCCACCAATCAACCGTACCACGCCGGAACCGTCATCCAGGTGCGCCCCCGGGCCTCAAGGCGGCGACGAGCCCGCTCGGCATCGGCGCGGTGCAGGAAGAGGCCGTAGACAGTCGGTCCCGCACCCGTCACATCGGCCCGGAAGGCGCCCAAGCTGAGCAGCTCGGCGGCGAGTGGCGATTCCGCGAGGTCGTTGGCGGGAAGGGCGGCGAGTTCGCGCTGGTGCCGCACGGAAACGAGACCGCCGAGGAGCGCGTGGCGGCGCTCCTCGAACCCCTCCTGGCCGCCCCGCCGGTCGAAGGCCTCGTAGACGGCGCGGGTGGACGTCTTTCGCGAGCCGCGCGGGAGCAACAGCACGACCCAATAGTCGGTGGGCAAGGTGAGCGGCGTCAAGCGGGTGCCGTCGTCCTCGCCGAGCTGCGGGCCAGCAGTGAGGAAGAAGGGGACGTCCGCCCCCACCGTGGCGGCCAACCCACGGAGAGCGTCGTCGTCCAGAGGGTCCGAAAGCGTTGCGTTGGCGAGCCGCAGCGCCGTGGCGGCGTCGGAGCTTCCGCCGCCGAGGCCGGCTGCGACCGGGATGCTTTTGACGAGGTGCGCGTGCCAGCGCGGCTCCACGCCGACCGCGACCGCCAGCCGCTTCAGCGCGAGCCGGACGATCGTGTCACCCGGGAAGCCCGTGACGGTGAGGCCCACGCCCGGCGCGACGCTTACGCGATCGGCGAGACTGAGACGCTGCAGGACGGTCACCACCTGGTGGCGCCCGTCCCTGCAGGGCGGCCCGACGACGAGTGCGAGGTTGAGCTTCGCTGTCGCAGGCGCCCGAGGGGGGGTCGGCTGCATCGAGCGGGAATCTAGTGCGGTTTTTCCCGCCGCGCGCCGCGCGCCATCCGGCACGCGATCGTGACGGACACGCGCGTTCCTCCCCGATAGGATCGCAGCGGGGAGGAGGTCATGGGTACCCAGCGGCCAGACATGTCCGCGGCAGTCAGGCGAGGGCGCTCGTGAGCGCGACGAACTCCTCCGGGCTCAGTTCCTCCCCGCGCGTGGCCGGGCCCCGGCCGAGCCCCGCCAATGCGTCTGTGGCGCGCTCGCGCGGCGAAACTCCCACCAGCGCGAGGGAGTTCGGCAGCGTCTTGCGGCGGTG
>JBHEMZ010000108.1:0-42120 GCA_046262315.1 Gaiellaceae bacterium | reverse complement strand
GGAGGGCGGCAGCGACGAGTTCCGCGAGCTGCGCTTCAGCCGCCGCTCCAGCTCGGCCACGCGAGCCTCGAGCCGCTGGTTCGCCTCGACCAACTCGTCCAGCCGTAGCAGCAACGCCAACGCAGTCTCACGATCACCATCGAGGATCGCCTCCGCCTCAGCCCGCTCCACACCACAAAGTTCGCTGTCGGGACCGAGGACCCTTCACCGGGGGTGAACGCTTACGGTTTTTGGGTTTTTGTTTCCTATCGTGTAGACGACCCCGGCCCAGCCGTCGCGAACCACAACCAAGACATAGGCATAGAGGCGATGGTCGCCTGCGGCGTACCGACGGCGCTGCCCTCCTGTAAGCAGTCGCCCCGATACTCGAGCCGGGGGAACATGCGAGCCACTCCGGAACCTCCCGTTGCCGGGGCGCGAATTTGAGGCCGTCAGGGATGAACCACCAGAAGAACCAGACGAGCCCCAGGACGGTAGACCCGCGAGTGCGGCACAACTATGAGGAATGTCCGGAGGTTCAGGTCTTTGGAGTCCACGAGCCTGAAGCGGTCCCGTCCCCAGCCTCGGTTGTCGCTCGTCGTGAGCGGGCGACAGGCGGATCTCGTCCCTCGGGAGAAGTTGGCCGGGATCACTCGATCGAGGGACGTCACTCGTGCTCGGATTTCGCATGACGCCGCGCGATGTGGACCACCGCCTCCCCAAATGGGGGACAAGACGGGCTGAGACAGGGCCGATGCAAGGGCCGCAATGCGTCGCCCGCCCCGCATCCGGTACTTCCTTCCGCTCGCGCTTGCTTTGCTGGCGGCGGCCTGCTTGCCCGCTTCCGGGACTGCTCGCCCCACCGGGGGCGCCGCCGGCTGCGAGCCGGACGCCGACTGGGGAGCCCCGCGTCCCGAGCTGGCCGCGCAAGTCGTCGAGCTCGTCAACCGGCACCGGGCCTCGGCTGGACTGTCCGCCCTCCAGGTCTCGCCGACGCTGAGCGCAGCCGCGATCTGGAAGGCCCGCCATATGGCGCGCTACGGCTACATGGCTCACGACGACCCCGGGCCGCCCGTCTCCCGCTCCACCGGCGAGCGCATCGCCGCCTGTGGCTATGCCGGCGGCGGCTGGGGCGAGAACATCGCCTACGGCTTTCCGAACGCTTCCTCGGTGATGCAGGGCTGGCTCACGTCGCCGGGTCACCGGAGCAACATCGAGCGCGCCAGCTTCCGCACCATCGGGGTCGGAGCGGCGGCGGCGAAGAACGGACTGATCTTCTGGGCCCAGGCCTTCGGCACGGTCGCAGACAGCGGCAGCTCAGCGCCGGCCCGCACGACCCCGGCAGCGGCGCCCAAGAGCAGCACGCGTCCAAACGTCCGCCCGACCCGGCGCGAGCTCGGCACGACCAGGGTGCTTCGGCGCTCCGCTCCGCGCGCCGGCCACAAGTTCACGGCTCAGGTTCGGGTAGAGGTGCGCGGGAACGGCACTCCGGTGACCGCGGGCCTCGTCGTCTGCCGGGCCCGTGTCGGCAAGCGTGCGATCTGGCTCGGCGTCCACCGCTTCAAGGACGGCCGGGCGACGTGCACCTGGCGCGCACCCCGCTGGGCCCGCGGCCGTCACATCGTCGGCACGATCGGCATCCGCACAGCCGAGGGGAAGCGCGGCGTGCGCAACTTCACCCGGTCGATCCGCTAGTCGCCGAGCAGGGCCTCGGCGCGGTTCCGGATCTGGGCCACGCCCGCCTGTGCCAGCGCCCCTTCGAGGACGACCGCGCCGAGCTCGTTCGCCTCGCGCACGACCGCATCCCACTCTGCCTGAAGAGCCGAGCGCGCGAGCAGCAGGGCACCGCCGGCGCGGGCGCTCCAGGCCTGTACTCCGTCGAGGCCAGACTCTGGCGGGCGGGGAGCACGCGCTGCCATCCGCGGCGCCGAGCGGAGGCGGTCTGCGACCGATTTTGCCTCGCGATCGAGGAACGCGGCCTCCTGTGCCGCGGTCGCGCTCGTGCGGTCGAGGTCGTCGGCGCGGCGCGCGGCGCTCGCCAGTTCGTCTTCGGCAGCCTCGAGCGCGTGCCGGGCCTGCTCGGCCGCAGCCGCCCGCGCCTCGCGGTCACGACCCGCGTCCGCGAGCGCCGCCTCGGCTTCGGCGACCTCTGCGCGGCGTGTCGCGAAGAGCGCACGGGCACGGTCGGCCGCCTGCGCGGCAGCCTCGCGCTCGCGCGGAAGCCGTTCGAGCAGCGCCGCGAGCTGCCGGCCCGACGCCGCGATGCCCTGCGTCCGCGCGGCGAGCTCACTCACCTCGGCGAACGCGGCCGCAAGCGCGTCGTCCCGGCGCTCGAGCTCGCGTAGATACGCGACGGGTGCTGCCGCCACAGGGCCATTCAAGCAGCCGTCTAGCACCGCAGGCAGGGGTTCGCGCGCCGGTGGGAAAGACGTGCCCCATGACTGTCCGCTCCCTCCTGGCCGCCCTCGCTACGCTGCTCATCGTCGGCGCCGTTCCCGCCTCTGCGGGTGACCAGGCGGCCAACGAGTGCCTCGGCAATCGGGCGACGATCGTCGGTACCGACGCAGCCGAGACGCTGACCGGGACTGCGACCGCGGACGTCATCCTGGCACTCGGCGGCGATGACACGATCGACGGCGGCGGCGGGCGCGACACCATCTGCGGCGGCGAGGGCAACGACATGCTGAGAGGCGGGGCGGCGGCCGACGAGCTCGCGGGTGAGGGCGGCGACGACCGGCTCGACGGCGGTCCGGGACTCGACTACGGCGTCTACGAGGAATCCCCTGCGGCTGTGGCCGTCAACCTCTCGAAGCGTACGGCCACGGGCTGGGGAACCGACTCGCTGGTGGCCGTCGAAGCGGTCGTCGGCACCCGCTTCAACGACACGCTTGTCGGTGACGGCGGCGCCAACTACCTGGCCGGACTCGAGGGCGACGACGACATGGAGGCCGGCAGCGGCAACGACTATCTCGACGGCGGCAGCGGCGGCGACCTGCTCAAGGGAGGCAAGGGCTTCGACACCATCGACTTCTTCTTCGCGCGCCAGGGCGTCCGCGTCAGCCTGGCGGAAGGCCGCGCGACAGGCTACGGCCGCGATCGGATCTCGAACGTCGAGGACGCAGACGGCACCCGGTTCGGTGACACGCTCATCGGCAACGCCTCGCCCAACTGGTTGCGGGGATTCGGCGGCCGCGACCGCCTGATTGGGGCGGCCGGCCGCGACCGGATCGAAGGCGGAACCGGCAACGACCGGCTGCTGGGCGGGGCGGGCAGCGACCGGCTCTCCGGCGGCGCCGGACGAGACCTGCTCGACGGCGGGCCGAACCGCGACCGGCTCTCCGGGGGAAGCGGACGCGACACGTGCCGGCGCGGCGAGCGCCGCGTCTCCTGCCCCTGATCCCCTAACGCCGCGGCTGCCCCGGCGTCTTACCATCAGGGTGCCGTGAGCGATCTCGAACGCGACCAGGAGCCGCTCCGGCCGCTCTCCGCGCGCCGACTGGCGGTCACCGTGGCCGGGGCGCTCGGGCTGCTCGTCGTCGTCGTCGTGGCGAGTCGCGGCGAGCGACCCGCTGGCGGCACGCCAGGCGGCGGTCAGACCGCGGAGGTGGTGCTCGTCAACGTCATGCTGCTGATCGGGGCAGTCGTCGCAGCCGCCGTGATCGTCACGATCTTGCTCAGCGTCTCGCCGGGCAAGGCGCCGCAGCCGAAGCCGCGCACGGGCCCTCGGCTCGCCGGCCAGATGATCTTCGTGGTCCTCTTTGTGTGCGCGGCCGTGGCCGCTTTCACGCTGCTGCGCGGCGGTCGCGGCAACTCAGGCGACCAGCAGAACCCGGGAGCCCTGCGGACGAACCCCCTCGCCGGGCTGGAGCGCGAGGCCGACCGCAAGCCGCCGCCCGAGGTGGACTTCCTTCCGATCATCCTCGTCTTCGGCGGCGCCCTCCTCGCCTTCACGGCGACGGGCATCGTCATGCTCCGCCGCGGCCCGTTGCCCGACCCCACCCCGACACTCGCCGACCGGCTCTCGCAGGTCTTCGACGAGACACTCGGCGACCTGTACGCCGAGCGCGACCCGCGCCTCGCCGTGATCCGCGCATATGCCCGCATGGAGCGCACGCTCGCGGGCCAGGGCATGCCCCGCCGGCCGGCCGAGGCACCGCACGAGTACGTCGCCCGCGTGCTCGAGGACGTGACTGCGAGCGCTGCGGCCGTGCGCCGGCTCACTCGTCTCTTCGAGCGGGCCAAGTTCAGCCCGCACGACGTGGATCCCCGCATGAAGAACGAGGCGATCGAGGCGCTCGAGCAAATTCGCGACGAGGTGAAGGCGCGTGAGGCCGAGCCGCTCATCGCGGCGCCGCATTGATCGGCCGTGTCGCCTCCCTCCTGACGGCGGCCGTCGCTGCTCTGATCGTGCTGCTCGCGGTTCTCACGATCGTGCCCGAGGAGCGCGACCTCGCCGTGCAGGCCTACGTGCTGCTCCTCGGAGCGATGGTGCTGCTGTGGCTGGTCGGCGGCGCACGGGCCGCAAACCCGACGCGCTCCTCCTCCTTCGACGAGGCGAGGCGGCCGCGCTCGGAGCGCGTGGAACGTCTACCGGAGCTCGCGCGGATCGAGCGCGAGGTTGCGCTCGGGACCTCGAGCGCGTTCGACCTGCACCACCGGTTGCGGGGGCGCGTGCGCGAGGTGGCGGGGCACCGGCTCGCGTCCCGGCGCGGGATCGACCTAAACGGCCAGCCGGAAGCGGCGCGCGCGGTGCTTTCGCCTGCGCTCTGGGAGCTCGTCCGCCCGGATCGCCCGGCACCGGTCGAGCGCTTCGGCCCGGGCCTCGGACGCGACCAGCTGCGCGAGGTGATCGACGGTCTTGACAGGATCTAGTGCCTTTTTTGACCGTACAGGCCATCACTTCCGGCGCACGAACCAGTGTGCCATGCGTCTTCCTCGGGCGCGGCCATACCATTCAGCGATGGCCCCTGCCCGTGCTCCAGCCTGGCTTGCCGCCCGGACCCCGGACGCGGGGCTGCATACCCTGAAGGGGCAACGCCCGTGACCGCTGCGGCGCAGCCCGCGGTCGGTGTCGGCGACATCGCCGCGCTGTCCGGCCGCGTGCTCGACGAGGTCGAACGGGCGGTGGTGGGCAAGCGGGAGGCGCTCGAGCTCGTGCTGCTCGCGCTCCTCGCGGACGGCCACGTGCTCATCGAGGATTATCCCGGCCTCGCGAAGACGCTCATCGCGCGCTCCTTCGCGGAGACGACGAGCATGAGCTTCGGCCGCGTCCAGTTCACGCCGGACCTCATGCCTTCGGACGTGACCGGCTCATCCATCTACAACCAGCGCGAGGGTGACTTCGAGTTCCGCCCCGGCCCCGTGTTCCCCAACCTGCTGCTCGCCGACGAGATCAACCGCGCCCCGCCGAAGACGCAGGCGGCGCTCCTCGAGTCGATGCAGGAACGGCAGGCGACGATCGAAGGCATCACCCACCAGCTCGAGCGGCCGTTCCTCGTGCTTGCGACGCAGAACCCAATCGAGTACGAAGGCACCTACCCGCTGCCGGAGGCGCAGCTCGACCGCTTCCTGGTCCGCATCGGCGTCGGCTACCCGTCGCGTGACGGCGAGTGGCAGATGCTCGAGCGCCGCATGGAGCGGCAGGCGGACGAGATCGAGCTGGATCGCGTCGTGGACGGGCCGACCCTGCTCGCGATGCAGCGCGCAGTCGAGCAGGTGCACGTCTCGGAAACGGTCGGACGCTACATCGTCGACCTCGTGCGGGCTACGCGGGAGACCTCCCGCGTGCAGGTGGGCGCGAGCCCGCGCGGAACGCTCGCCGTGCTCAAGCTGGGCCGCGCGCGGGCTGCACTCGACGGGCGCGACTTCGTCACCCCCGACGACGTGAAATCGGTGGCGACGCCGGCCCTCGCGCATCGCATCATGCTCCGCCCGGAGCTGTGGGTGCAGCGCGTCAGCGGCGACGATGTCGTGCGCGAGGTGCTCGACTCGGTGCCGACGCCGCCGGCCGAGGACGCGCCGGCGCGTGACTAGGAGCGCCTCTCCGAAGTTGGCGACGTACGCGGCGCTCGCCGCGTTCGGCCTGCTGGGGGCCCTGGTCGTCCATCGTCCCGAGCTCGTCGTCGTCTCCGCGCCGTTCTGGCTCGCGCTCGCACTCGGCCTCTCGACCGCCCGTGAGCCGGATCTGCGCGTCCGCGCCGAGCTTCAGCGCGACCGCGTGCTCGAGGGGGACGAGATCGCGCTTGAGGTGGAGGTGCGCGCTTCCGGCGGGGTGGAGCACGTGGAGCTCTTTCTCGACCTACCGGACGGCCTGGCGGTCGCCGAGGGGACGAGGAACCCCGCCGCGTTCGGGCTGCGCGAGGGCGAGCGCGAGGTGCGCTTCGTCGTGCGGTGCGAGCGCTGGGGTGGGTACGTCGTGGGGGACCTGCACGCTCGCGCACGCGAGCGCTTCGGCTTCTTCCGCTTCGAGCGGCGCTGGGAGGAGCGGCTGTCGCTGAAGGTCTATCCGCGCGAGGAGGCACTGCGGAACCTGCTGCGCCCGCGTGACACGCAGGTGTTCGCGGGCAACGAGGTCTCGCGGCGCAAGGGCGAGGGAATCGAGTTCGCCGACCTGCGCCCGTTCGCCTGGGGGGATCGAGTGCGGCGCATCAACTGGCGTGCGAGCGCCCGGCGACGCGAGCTGTGGGTGAACGAGCACCATCCGGAGCGAAACACCGACGTCGTGCTCTTCCTCGACACGTTTGTGGAGGCGCGGCGGGTCGGGGGGAGCACCCTCGACTTGGCCGTGCGCGCGGCTGCGTCGCTCGCCAGCGAGTACCTCGAGCAGCGCGATCGCGTCGGGCTGATCGGCTTCGGCGGCGTGCTGCGCTGGTTCCTGCCGGGGTCGGGGATCGTGCAGCGCTACCGCATCGTGGACGCGCTGCTCGATACGGAGATCATCGAGAACTACGCCTGGAAGGACATCGACGTGATCCCGGCCAGGACGCTGCCGCCGCAGTCGCTCGTGGTCGCCCTGACGCCGCTGCTCGACGAACGGGCGCTCAAGGCGCTGCTCGACCTTCGCGCGCGCGGGTACGACCTCGTGGTCGTGGAGGTCTCCCCGGTGCCGTTCGCGCCGCCCGGCGAGGAGGAGACGGATCTGCTGGCGCACCGACTGTGGCAGCTCAGCCGGGAGGCGCTGCGCGCGCGGTTTGCCCGCGCCGGCGTGGCGGTCGTGGAGTGGCGGGAAGGCGTGCCGCTCGCCCGTGGGCTCGAGGAGGCGGAGTCATTCAGGCGCTTCGCGAGGCACGCGCGCGGCTAGGCGTCATGGCGGCGGCGTTCGCGCTCGCCCTGGCGCTCGTCGCATATCCGGCGCTCGCGACCGACGGTCCGGCCGCGCCGCTCTGGGGGTTGGGCGCGGGCGGAGTGCTGTTCCTGCTGGTGGGCATGGCGACCGGGTTCGTGCCTGTGGCCGGTGTCGCGCTCGCCACGCTCGCGCTCGAGTTCGGGATCGCCGCGGACGAGCTCGGGCACGAGCTCGACACGCGTGTCGTCGTCTGGGGCGCGGGCCTGTTGCTGCTCGCGGAACTGGCGTTCCTCGCCGCCGAGCTCCGTACGGCCGTGACCGAGGGCGGCGACCTCATCGCTCGCCGGCTCGGCACACTCGTCGGTCTCGTGGTCGGCTCGGTAGTGCTCGGCGCGCTGCTGCTCGGGGTCGCGGCGGTGGAGCCGCCGGGCGGCCTCTGGGTGCAGGTCGTCGGCGTGGCGGCGACCGCGGGCGTGCTAGCGCTCGTGATGAGTCTCGCCCGGCGGTGAGGCGCACCGGTCTCGCAGAGGTGCTGATCGTCTGGGGCCTCTACGGTGCCGTGGCCGCCGCGACGGTCGTGACGTACGCCAGAGTCCCACCGGAGCGGCTCTACCACGTGGACGACACCGGCTTGGCGGGCGGGCTCGGACGGGCGCTCGTGTTCCTCAACTTTCCGTTCGCCCTCGCTGCGCTGGCGGTGCTTCTGATCGTGCTCGACGTAGGAAGTAACAGACTGTTACAAGCGTTCGCTGCGGCGAGTGTCGTGCTCTGCTTGGTCGTCGCCATCCCGGGTGTGGTGGATCAGGCCGACCTGGACGCCAAGCCTGTCAACGCGGTGCCTGCGCTCGGTGTCGCGCTCGTGCTGGGCCTGACGCTGCTGGCGGTCGCGCGCGCGGGAGCGGGCTCACTCGGTCGCATGCGTCTCGACCGGTTGCGACTTGCGGCCGCGGCCCTGCTGGTCGCGGCGTCGACCCCGTGGATCCTCGCCGAGCTCGGCGTCTCGGTCTCGGACGTGCCGGTGCTCGACGCCGTCTTCCTCGGGGACGAGCCGAGCCCGGAGCCGGGCGATCCGGGGCTGCGCGCGGTGCACCTCGGACGCCACCACGGCTTCGACGGGACGCTCTTTGCTCTGGCGGCGCTTGTGCTCTCGCGGGCCGTGCCGGTTCTGCACAGCGCTCGGCTTCGTCGCGCACTGGCGCTGGCGGTTGCGTTCCTGCTCGCGTACGGGCTGCTGAACGCCGCGCAGGACTTCTGGCTCGAGCAGGTCGTCAAGCGGGGCTGGACGGATGAGCGGCTGCCGTCGTTCCTGCGGCCGTCGCTGACGCCTGCGTGGGCGGTCCTGCTCGCGTCCGCGGCGGCGGTCTACTGGCTCGGTACGCGTCGGCTGGAATCAACCGGTGATGAGGCGGGCGACCGTGCGTAGGTCGTCCACGAGCCCCGCGTACTCGCGCTCGCGGTCAGCGTCGTCGGCGCGCAGGATCGCGGAGGGGTGGATGGTCGCGATCACGGTCGGCGCCAGCGGCGACTCGACGAGCTGCCCGCGCTGCTGCGTGACGCGGAACTGGCGGCCGAGCAGGGCCTGTGCGGCGGTTGCGCCGAGGCAGACGAGGACGCGCGGCTTGACGACTGCGAGCTCGGCTTCGAGCCACGGTCTGCACGCGGCAGTCTCTGCCGCGTTCGGCTTCTGGTGGATCCGCCGCTTGCCGCGCGCCTGCCACTTGAAGTGTTTGACGACGTTCGTGACGTAGGCGAGCGAGCGGTCGACCCCCGCCTCCTCCATGGCCTTGTCGAGCAGGTTGCCGGCCGGGCCGACGAAAGGGCGCCCCTGGACGTCCTCCTGGTCACCCGGCTGCTCCCCGACGAACATGACGTCCGACTTCTGCCGTCCTTCGCCGAAGACGGTCTGCGTGCCGGTCTTGTAGAGGTCGCAGGCGCGGCAGCCGGCCGCCGCCTCACGAAGCTTCGGCAAGGTCAGGTCGTCGGGAAGAAACTCGGCTGCGGTGCCCTTCGTGTCGCCGGTGGCGAACAGGCTGTCCTGCCTCACACGCTCTCAGGTACCCGCCGGACGTTGTCCCTATTCCTCGCGGACAGCCGGCTACGATGAGTGTTCGCTCGGGCGCCGTGGCCGAGTGGTTAGGCAGCGGCCTGCAAAGCCGCGCACACCGGTTCGACTCCGGTCGGCGCCTCTCGTGGTGACGTGCGCTCGCAGCGGCGGCGTATGCACGGCGTGAAGACTCACGTCCACGTACTTGCGCTTGCCGCACTCCTGGCCGGATGCGGTGGGAGTGACGGCGACGATGCGGTGAAGACAACACCGGCGCCGCCGGCCGCGGGTACGCCGATAGGCCCTGGGCTGACGGTCGCCCAGGCGCTCCGCTCGGAGCTCGACGGCCCGCTGCTCGTGCGCGGTGCGCTGGTCGCCGACGGGAAGCACACGCGGCTGTGCGATGCGCTCGCCGAGTCGTACCCGCCGCAGTGCGCAGGCGAATCGGTCGAGGTCGCCGGGCTCGACCTCGCCGGCTTCGACCTCGAGAGGGCTGGACAGGTGCGCTGGGCAGAGCAGGTGAAGCTGCTGGGAACGGTCGAAGAGGGTGTCTTGACAGTCGACCCGACGGCGACCGCTTAACTTTCCTTCGCCGCCGCTTTGCCGCCCTTGCGGTCCGTCGCCTTCTTCTGCGCGGTCGTTCCTCCTTGCTTCGTGCTTGAGTCCGAACCGGACTTTTTTCCCGCCACGGCTGGGCGCGCCCGGGGAGTTGGCGATCTTTCCCGCGCGCTCCTTCGACATGCCCTTCTCCATCAGCGTCTCGTACTGCTTTCGTTCTTGACGATCGCCTTCTTACTCGGCACGACATTCCCCTCCGTCCATTTCCGGCCTGGATTCCCCGCGCTCGGGCGGTAAAGACGCAGCGAAAGTAACGTCTTCACCGGCCATGTCCGCGCGGGCCACTTGCAGGGACTGTCCCTGAAACGCGTCCCGCGGGGACGTGTCCTTGGTGGCAAAGGTGTGACGTTTCATCCACAGCAAGCTTGGCGGCGAGCTCTAGCCCGACAGCTCGCGCAGAGCGCTCAGGTAGGCCTCGCTGTACGAGGGGAATTGCGCCACCGTGTCGCGCAGGACGTCGAGCGGCACCTCGGCCCGGATCGCGAGCACGGCCTGGTGGATCCACTCGCTCGCGAGCGGCGCCACCGCCCACGCACCGACCAGCACGTCCCGCTCGCGGTCGACAACGACGCCGAGCGTGCCGCGCGGGTCCCGCTCGTAGGTATGGGGCCGCGCGATCGACATGGGGAGCTCGATCACGGCGCTCGCCGCATCGATTCCCTGCTCACGCGCCGCCCGCTCGGTGAGCCCGACCGCCGCGATCTCCGGATTCGTGAACACCACGCGGGGTATCGCCCGGTAGTCGGTGCGGCGCTCCTCGCCGAGGATGTTCGCGACCGCGACGCGCGCTTGGTACTTGCCGTTGTGAGTGAACATGGCCACGCCGGTCACGTCGCCGATCGCCCACAGGCGCTCGCCCGCGGAGCAGCGCTCGTCGACGGCGATGCGAGCGTTCGCGTCAACGCCGACCGTTTCGAGGCCGATCCCGGCAGTCCGCGGGCGCCGGCCGATGGCGACGATCAGCTGCTCGCCGCGCACCTCCGCGCCGTCGGAGAGCGTGACCACGCGGTTGCCGCCCGCGCGGCGAACGCTCGTGGCGCTGACGCCGGTCCTCACCGCGATCCCGTCCTCCTCGAGCTGGTCGCGGAGGAGACCGCAGAGGTGCGGATCCTCGCGATTCACCAGCCGGTCGGGCTTGTGGATGACCGTGACCTCGCACCCGAAGCGAGACAGGAACTGGGCGAGCTCGATCCCGACAGGCCCCCCGCCGACGATCACGGCGCTGCGCGGAATCTCCTTGAGCGCGGTCGCCTCGCGGTTCGTCCAGTAGCCGGCGTCCGCGAGCCCGGCGAGCGGCGGCACGACAGGGTCGGAGCCCGTGCCGACGATGACGTGCTCCGCCTCGAGCACGCGGTCGCCGACTTGGACGCGGCCGGGGCCGTCCAGCCGACCCTCGCCCTTCACGACCTCCACGCCGCGGTCGCGGTAGCTCTTCACCCGGTTCGAGTCGTCGTAGTCGGTGACCATGTAGTCGCGGTACTCGGCCAGCTCGGCGAAGTCGAGCTCGACCACGGAGGCGCCGGCCGTGCGCCTGCTCTCGCCGAGCACCTCGGGTGGCCGGAGCAGCGTCTTCGTGGGAATGCACGCCCAGAACGAGCACTCGCCCCCGACGAGCTCCCGCTCGACCATGGCCACCTTCGCCTCGCCGCGCAGCAGTGTGTTCACGGCTGCCTCGCCGGCGGGGCCTGCGCCGAGCACGACCACGTCGAAGCTGTCAGGCATGCGCGTCCTTCCGTCGGGGGCCGAGAGTCAGTCCCCG
The DNA here is from genome assembly GCA_046262315.1 of Gaiellaceae bacterium. Taxonomy (GTDB): domain Bacteria; phylum Actinomycetota; class Thermoleophilia; order Gaiellales; family Gaiellaceae; genus JACVRM01. Next base: position 30,435 of record JBHEMZ010000108.1, on the reverse strand, counting down.
CCGCGCGCGGCTGCGTTACAGGCGTAACGCACGCGGGGCCTCCTGCGACTAGGCGGCATGGAGCTGATCGACGTCACCGTGCCGATCAGGGAGGGCATGGTCACCTACCCGGGCGATCCGGACGTGCGCCTGGAGCGCGTGAGCGCGATCGCCCAGGGCGCCCTCGCTAATCTCAGCCGACTCGACTTCGGTGTCCACTCCGGCACGCACGTCGATGCGCCGGTGCACTTCATCGACGGGGCCGCGGGAGCCGAGAGCCTGCCGCTCGAGGTGCTCGTCGGGCCGGCGCATGTCGTCGACGCCACGCGCGTGCGCGGAGTGCTCGACCGCGCCGCGCTCGGGCGTCTCGACCTGCCGGAGGGCAAGCGCCTGCTCTTCAAGACGCCGAACTCCGAGCTCTGGGCGAGCGACCGCTTCGCCGAGGAGTCTGTGCACCTGACCGCGGACGGGGCGGAGTTGCTCGTCGAGCGCGGCGTGCGCCTGGTCGGACTCGATTACCTGTCGGTCGGAGACCCCGACGCTCACCGTGTGCTGCTCGGAGCGGGGGTGGTCGCCGTCGAGGGGCTCGACCTGCGCGAAGCGGAGCCGGGCGCCTACCGGCTGCTCTGCCTGCCGCTCAAGATCGTGGGCTCCGACGGAGCTCCCGCGCGCGCCGTGCTGCTGCGGGAATAGTCGTCCGATACGGACACCTCCCAGGGACAGTCCCTCGGACCTGGCTTCGGTGAACGGCCGTGGCTAAGTCGCGCCGGCAGCTGGTCGGGACTTTCCCAGGGACTGTCTCCGGGAAAGTCCCCGCGGTGGTGCGCGGCGATGCGCGACCTAGCGCGCTGTAACGCCCCGCCCGCCCACGCGACGGTTCTCGCGTATGACCGAGACCAGCGCGGCCGCGCAGTCCCAGCCCGCCGCCGAGCACGGCAACGGCTACCTGCCGATCGCGAATCACGGCGTGATCGGCGACCTGCACACGGTTGCGCTCGTGGGCACGGACGGCACGATCGACTGGTACTGCACGCCGCGCTTCGATGCTCCGAGCGTCTTCGCCTCGATCCTCGACAGCGAACGCGGCGGCTACTGGCGGATCGCGCCCGCCCACCCGGCCACCGTCAAGCAGCTTTACTTCCCGGATACGAACGTCCTGATCACGCGCTTCCTCTCGGAGGAAGGCGTCGCGGAGATCCTGGACTTCATGCCGGTTGGACACACGCGGGCAGAGCGCCACTCGCACCGGCTCGTTCGCCGCGTGCTCGGAATCCGCGGCGAGGTGCGACTGCGCGTGGAGGTCGAGCCCCGCTTCGACTACGGCCGAGCCTCGCACTCCACACAGGTCGACGAGCAGGGCGCCGTCTTCGAGCCTGAGGATTCGCTGGACGGCCTCGGGCTCTACTCGAAGGTGCCGCTCGAGCGCACCGAGCGCGGCGTCCAGGCCGAGTTCACGCTAGGCACGGACGAGACCGCCTCCTTCGTGCTCGAGACGCTCGAGGGCGGGGAGCAGCGCCCGTCGTACTCCGAGCACGAGGTGCGCGAGCACTTCAACGAGACGGTCACGTTCTGGTCGCGCTGGATCTCGCGCTCGCGCTACCAGGGGCGCTGGCGCGAGATGGTCAACCGCTCGGCGCTCACGCTGAAGCTGCTCACCTACGCCCCGAGCGGCGCGATCGTCGCCGCGCCGACGACGAGCCTGCCCGAGCAGCTCGGCGGCGGGCGCAACTGGGACTACCGCTACACATGGATCCGCGACGCTGCTTTCACCCTCTACGGCCTCCTGCGGCTCGGCTTCTCCGAGGAGGCCGCCGCCTTCATGCGCTGGCTGACCGACCGGGTGCGGGAATCGGAGGGCCGCGGCGAGGGCCCGCTGCAGATCATGTACGGCATCGACGGCCGCGCCGAGCTCCCCGAGGAGGAGCTCACGCACCTGGAGGGCTACCGCGGCTCGGGCCCCGTGCGCATCGGCAACGGCGCCGCAGCCCAGCTCCAGCTCGACATCTACGGCGAGCTGATCGACTCCGTCTACCTCTTCAACAAGCACGGCACGCCGATCTACCACGACGCCTGGGTGGCCGTGAGCGGGCTCGTCGACTGGGTGTGCGAGCACTGGGACCAGGCCGACGAGGGCATCTGGGAGACGCGCGGCGGCCGCCACGACTTCACGTACTCCCGGCTCATGTGCTGGGTGGCCGTCGAGCGCGCGATCCGCATGGCGCGCCAGCGCGGCCTGCCGGCCGACCTTGTGCGCTGGGCGGGCGAGCGCGACCGCATCTACACCCAGCTCATGGAGCGCGGCTGGAACGAGGAGCGCGGCGCGTTCGTGCAGCACTACGGCTCGGACGTGCTCGACGCCTCCGTGCTGCTCATGCCGCTGACGAAGTTCATCGCGCCGACTGACCCGCGCTGGCTCTCGACGCTAGACGCGATCGGCAAGGAGCTCGTCGCGGACAGCCTCGTCTACCGCTACAACGTCGGCGCGTCGCCGGACGGGCTCGAGGGGGAGGAGGGGACCTTCTCGATCTGCTCGTTCTGGTACGTCGAGGCGCTGGCGCGCGCGGGGCGCCTGGACGAGGCGCGGCTCGCCTTCGAGAAGATGCTCACCTACGCGAACCACCTGGGGCTGTATGCCGAGGAGATCGGCCCCACGGGGGAGGCGCTCGGCAACTTCCCGCAGGCCTTCACGCATCTCGCGCTGATCAGCGCGGCCGTCAACCTCGACCGCGCCCTGGGCTGACGCCGCCTGGCCTCACTTGTACCGTGCTAGCGTCGCCGCGTGGCGGGCGCCGCGGAGCACGTGGGCACCGATCCCGAGGAGCAGCGACTGGTGTCCGCGCTGCGGGCGCGCGACGAGGCGGCGTTCGTCGAGCTCGTGGAGCGCTACGGCGCGTCGCTTGAGCGTGTGGCGCTGCTGTTCGTCTCCACGCGCGCGGTCGCCGAAGAGGTCGTCCAGGAGACCTGGCTGGCGCTGCTCGACGGGATCGACCGCTTCGAGGGGCGCTCGACGCTCAAGACCTGGCTTTTCCGCGTGCTTACGAACCGCGCCAAGACGCGCGCCGTGCGCGAGGCGCGCAACGTGCCGTTCTCGACCCTCGCGGCGGCTGAGGCAGTGGGCGACGAGCCGGCCGTCGAGCCCGAGCGATTCCTCTCTCGCGATCACCCGCGCTCGCCGGCCCACTGGGCGGCGCTCCCCCGACCGTGGCACTCCACGCCCGAGCAGCGCCTGCTTGGTGCGGAGACGCAGGCGGTGATCCGGGAGGCGATCGAGCGGCTGCCGCCCACGCAGCGCGCCGTGGTCTCCCTGCGCGACGTCGAGGGGTGGGGGAGCGAGGAGGTCTGCGCCGCGCTCGAGCTGAGCGAGGGGAACCAGCGCGTGCTGCTGCACCGCGCGCGGAGCCGCGTGCGCGAGGCCCTGGAAGCCTACCTCGGCGAGGCGGACGGCGCCTAGTCTGCCGCAGGTGACTGTCCCTGCGCACGACACGCCGAACTCGTACCTGACCCCCGCTGTGGAGGAAACGTCGCAGATCTGGCACAGATATGCCGCCCGGCGCCTGATATAGGGGGTCAGACCCCGGGGCTGCGGCGGACCAGTCCCCGGCGCCACCCGAGGCTCGGGATGGGCGGGCGCCGTCCCGAGGCAGGCTCCTGTCTCCGTGACGAGCCGCTCGCAATGACCATCCCAGTGACGAGACGCGCGCGGTGGACTGTCCCTACGCGCGAATCGCTGCCGTCGCCTCGGCTCGCTTCGACGCGGCGACCGGGTCTGCCACCTCGACGAAGACCTTGATCGCATCGTCGTCCTCGGTGAGCCGCCGCAGCATCTCCTCCCAGTTCTCGAGCCCATCCACGGGCGTTGTCAGCAGCCGCGAGAGCCACCCGGGGTAGAACGCCTCGGCTCGGATCAGGTCGGTCACGCCACGCTCGAAGTCGTCGCGGGACGCGTTGACGGTGCCGACCATGACCTTGTTCCCGAGCACGAAGCCCTGGTTGATGCGGTCGGCAGGGATCTCCACCGTGCGCTCGCCGCCGGTCACGCTGGCGAGCACGAGCACTCCGTTCTTGCCCAGCGCCTCCGCCGCCTCGAACGCGAGCGGGCTGAAGCCGGTTGCCTCGAGAATCAGGTCGAACGGCCCATGCTGCTTCGCCACGTCGGCGAGGGACCGGTCCTCTGAGCTGACGTAGACGGAGCCCAGCTCCTCGACGAGCTCGCTGTTCAGGTAGGGAGGCTTCCTGCGCGAGTAGCAGGCGACTTCGACGCCCCGCAGCCGCAGCGCCAGCACGGCGAGCAGCCCGATCGTGCCCGCGCCGAGCACGGCCGCGCGGTGGGGGCGCCAGATCTTGAGCCGCCGCTGGATCTCCTCGGCCTGGTGGATGCCCTTCTCGGAGACGGTCAGCGGCTCGAGCAGCACCCCGACCTCGCGCAACGTGTCCGGCAGCGACACGAGGTAGCGGTGGTCCTCCACGTAGCGCTCGGCCAGGTACCCGTGCAGCAGGTTGATGCCGCGCTCGTAGTAGGTGTCGTCGGTGGTCATATCCTGAAGGCCGATCGCGTCGTAGGGGCTCGAGCCGGGCCGACGCACCGTGGCGACGACGTACGTCCCGGGCAGGAGCCCGGCCCGGACGTTTGGGCCGGTTTCGAGCACCCTCCCGAGACTCTCGTGTCCGGTGACGAGGTAGTCGTCGCCGGGAGGTGCGGCCCCGTACTCGCCCGCGTTGATTTCCTTGTCGGTGCCGTCGACGCCGACGCGCAGGACCTCGACGAGGACGCCGCGCCCGCCGGGCACGTCCTCGAATGACGGCTCCGGCACGTCGGCGAGATGCATTGAGTTCGGAACCCCGGGACGGACGGCAATCGCCTTCATGCGGCCTCCTCGTTCGCTCCGCGTGCCGTCCCCGGCGTCGGGCGTTCGTTACAGGGGCGTAACGGCGCCGGGTGTTGGGGGACGGTTTGACAGGGAAGCCACGCGCGATGAGCCAGGGACCGACGATCACAAGGGGCGACTTGACGTGCCGCGAGCTCGTGGAACTCGTCACGGACTACCTCGAGGACCGCCTCCCCGAAGCGGAGCGGCGCGCGTTCGAGGCGCACATCGCGGCGTGCCGGGGTTGCGACGCCTACCTCGAGCAGATACGCACCACCATCCGGCTCCTCGGGCGCCTGCGCGAGGATGACGTGGAGCCACCCGCACGCGACGCCCTCCTCGAGGCGTTCCGCGGCTGGCGCAACCGGTAGTCCCCCACACCGGGGATTGGCGGGAGCGCGCCCGTTTCCAACCGCCAGCACAGAAACAAAGCTTTCCTCGGCGGGACACACAGCCACCCGCCCGCGTCGCTCCTGCGTGCGGATCGGGTGGACGCCGGGGAAGAGCCGGCACCGCTCCGGCGTCCTGTGCCTACCCACCGACGCCGAAGGGGATACCACCTCATGACGAGAACGAACCGATACCTGATGCTCTGCTTCGCCGCGATGCTCGGAGCGGCGCTTCTCGCCGCGCCCGCGCAGGCTTACAAGCTCTCCGATTCCGGTGCGGGCGGCCCGAAGGCGCTCGTCGCCGCCGGCGGCAGCGGTCCGGCTCCCGTGACGGGCGACGCCGGAGGCGGCCTTGCACCGCAGTCCGAGCCGGGCGGCTCTCCCGGCGCGCTTCGCGCGGTGGCCGCGGGTGACGACTCGACAGGCAGCCTGGTCGCTGGTGTCACGATCGTGCTCGTGCTCGGCGCTGCGGCCTCGGCGGTCGTTCGCCGGCGTGGGCACGCCGGGCTCCTCTAGAACGACAGGTTGAAGCCTGGGCGGCCGCGTCGGGCCGGCGGCCGCCCGCCCGCGGAGCCGCTTGCCCTTACGCGGGCGGCTCGGCAAGTCGGCGGCGCCAGGCATCACCTGCGGTGCGCCCCTCGGGCGTGCCCAGGAAGTGCTCGAGCAGGACGTGCGCGAACGACGCTCGCGCGTCGGCCAGGACCTCGGCACCGTCCGCCAGCTCACCCCTGACGTAGATGCGGCGTCCCTCGGCGCGGTCGAGGACGCTGCGGACGGTCAGCTCACGGTTGATCGGCACCGGCAGGCGGAAGCGCACGACGAGGCGGGCCGTAACGACCGGGAAGTGGTACCAGCTCGCCAGCAGCCCGCAGGCCTCGTCGAGCGCCGCCGCGACGAGCCCGCCGTGCGCGAGCCCGGGCCCGCCCTGATGGCGCTCGTCGAAGCGGAAGCGCGCCTCGTAGCGCTCGGTGCCCTCCGCGTCGGGCTCCGGCAGACGAATCCCGTCCGGCGCGTCGCCGCAGCCCCAGCAGCCGGGATCGTGGTGCGGCGGGACGCGAGGCGCGTCCGTCACGGACGCCGCGGTGCGCGCCCAGAACCGCCGCCGACCCGCAGCCCGGACGGATTCCCGACAAAGAGGCCGAGAACGAGCTGCATCCCCCCAAGGGGGGCAGCGAGGCCCCCAGCACGAACGCTAGCGGCGCGCTTGTGACGCGATGCGCACGCCTCTGCGACAGAGGCGAAGAATTTCGTCAACGCAGCCCGCCGTGCTCGAAGTGCGCGCGGAAGAAGTTCTCGGAGCCCGCGGTGGCCATCGCCGCCGAGGCGGAGATCTCGAGCGCGAGCGTGGCTGCGGCGACGAGCTGCGCGAAGCGGTAGACCTTCCCGGCGCCGGCACAGTCCATTAGCTCGAGCCACGAATGCGCGTAGGGGAAGACCGTGCCGCCACCCACCGTCGCCACCTCGAGGCCCGGCAGGCGCACGGCGACGTGCAGGCCGCCGTCCACCCGGTAGGCCGTTCCGTGCGCCATCGAGCTCGTGCCGACCATGCCCACGTCCTGACCCGTGGCGATGAAGATCGCAGCGATCGCGGTGGCCGGCGTGAACGCCACCGACTGCATCCCGGACGCGACGGCACCGTGGGTGCCGACGAAAGCGAGGTCGATTAGGTCGTCGACTGTCGTGCGCAGGACGCGTCGCACCGCCTCGTCGGAGAGCGTGCACTCGGCCACGACGGTCTTGCCGTGGCCGCCGCGCTCGAAGTAGCGGTGCGAGACCTTCTTGTCGCCGCCCATGTTCCCCTCGAGCACCGAGCGGCGTGGGTGCACGGGGGAGCGCTCGCGCACGTAGCCCTCGTTCAAGGCGAAAGAGTTGCGCGTGACCATGTTCAGCCCGACGGCGTCGCCGGTCGTGTACGCGTAGAGCACGTGGCAGACCGGGCCGATGACATGCGTCTCGAGCTCCCGCAGTCGGGCGTGCCGCGAGAGACCCTGGACGGGCTCGCTCGCAAGCCACTCGCCCATCGGCTCGAGCTGTTCCTCGACCCAGCGGGAGAACTCGACGGCCTCGCCGGAGCTCCCGAACAGGAAGGCCGATCCGCGGGTCATGCGGTCGCGCAGGACGTAGGTGCGAAAGCCGCCGGATTCGCCGACGGCGCGTGCGCCGCGGTACACCGAAACGGCCAGCCCGCCCTCGGTGTTGGCGAGTGGGACGTAGACCGCATCTCGCTCACGGCCGCGCTCGGCGACCGTGCCGCCGGGTTCCTCGAGCTCATACAGGCCCAGCTCGACGTCGATCGGACCGACCACCGCGGTCGGCACGACGGAGACGCCGGTAAGCGCCTCGGTCGCGCGCGCGAACGGTTCGAGATCGTGCGCGAACACGGGTCCGTCGGTGAGCCCCGCGAGTGCCTCCTGGCGCGCGCGGATCGACCCGGGATCGTTGCGGCGCGGCCACTTGCGGAGCTGCATGCGGGGCAGCTTATTGCTGTCGAGGGACTCGTTCTCCCATTGCGCGCGTACATCGAATGTGCGAACGATCGCGATCTCGGCTGCTTGCCTACTGGCGATGTGCTCCTGCGGCGGAACGGCCCCGAGCGATCTACCCAGATCCGGCATGGAGCGCTACGTGAACGCGCAGGCGGGGATCGCCGTCGAATACCCCTCCGGCTGGCATGCGACGAACCGCCCGCTCACGGGGGTCGTCTGGCCGCCGCAGCGACTCGTCATCGCCTCCTACTCGCTGGACGAGATCGCGGCGGGACCGAACTGCTCACCGACTCCTGCGCTCGAGGCGCTGCCGCCCGATGGAGCGTTGATCCAACTGATCGAGTACACGCCGATGAGCGACCAGGTGGCGAATCCCGGCGACTTTCCGCCTCGGCCGGCGCGGTTTCGACTGGACGGCGAGCTGCTCCAGCGCTCCGAGTGCTCCGGCCTCAGCCACAGCCTCGCGTTCCGCGACGCCGGTCGAAAGCTGCAGGCGCAGGTGTGGCTCGGGAAGCGTGGTTCTATCGAAACCCGGAAGCAGGTCCTCACGGTGCTCGACAGTCTCGACATCGAGGCGCCGTAGCGACACGGTCTAGATCGGAACTTGGATCTCGCTGACGTCGAGGCCGAACGACCGCGCCAGGCGGATGCCGTGCTCGATGTCCTCGCGCAGCATGCGGATGTCGGTCTCGCGCATGAGCCGGCCGACCACCTCGCGCGCCTTCGGACGCCAGAGCGCGTGCTGCACGAAGACGGGTAGCAGCAGGTTGCCGGCGTCGACGAGCTTGCGCCTGGTCCTGTCACCCGCATTGGCGAGCAGGACGCGTTCGTACGCGACTCCCGAGCGGTGGTGGATACCGTCGTCGACCGTGAGCCTGTTGCAGAGGTCCTCGAGCACGGTTCCCCGCGAGGCTCGCGCGATCATGCGGAAGCGTGGAATGATCAGCCGCTCGAAGAAGACCTGGATCTGGAAGACCTTCTCTTCGAGTGTCTCGGCGTTCAGCGTCATTTCCACGAGCTTGTCGAGGTACGGGTCCCGCTCCGCCCGGCCGCCTGCCTCCTCGATGAGCTTGAGCCACGCCTCTGTGTGGCGCGCCTCGTCTTGCACCATCGTCGTGTAGTAGAGCTTGGCCTCGGGGTCGGGCGCGAGCGAGAAGAGCTGTGCCGCCATCTCCACGGCCAGTTCGTCCGCCTGGAGTTGCTGGGTGATGACCGAGCGCCACATGTCGTTCCGGCGGGCGATCTTCTTCGGAGAACCCGTGTACTGGGGAATCGGCGGGATCTCGCCCCACGGGAGGTCGCGAAGCTGCCACTCGGCGCGCTTCGCCAGATCGTAGTAGCGCAGGACGCCGGCGTACGGGCCTCGATCCCCGTCAGGCCCGCCGAGCTGCTCCGCTTCCACGCGCAGAGGCTAACGTTTCGCGGCCGTGGCGACGCTGATGGACGGCCGGGCGCTCTCCGAGCGTCTTCGTGGCGAGATCGCCACGGACGTGGCGGCCCTGGGGCGTCTCGGACTGGCCACGGTGCTGGTGGGTGACGACTCGGCGTCGGACATCTATATCCGGCTCAAGCACAAGGCCTGTCGAGAGGTCGGCATCGAGGCACGCGACGTCCGGCTGCCCGCAGAGACCTCCCAGGAGGAGCTGGTGAATCTCGTGCGCGACCTCAACGCGGACGACGGCGTGGACGGCATGCTCGTGCAGCTGCCGCTGCCCGACCAGCTGGACGAAGCGGCGATCATCCGGGCGATCGACCCGGTGAAGGACGTGGACGGTCTGCATCCCGTGAACGCCGGCCTCCTTTTTCTCGGCCGGCCCGGGCATGTGGGGGCGACGCCGCTCGGGATCATGGCGCTACTCGCCGAGTACCGCGTACCGCTCGAAGGGGCGCGCGCCGTCGTCGTCGGGCGGAGCGACATCGTCGGCAAGCCGGTGGCGCTTCTCCTGCTGGCCGCCAACGCCACGGTGACGGTCTGCCACTCGCGCACGGCCGACCTCGGCGCTCGCACACTGGAGGGCGACGTCCTCGTGGTCGCGGCCGGGCGGGCGGGGCTCGTCGGCCCGGACGAGGTCAAGGCGGGCGCCGTCGTCATCGACGTCGGCATGAACCGCACGCCGGACGGCCTGCGCGGAGACGTCGACCCCGGCGTGGCTGAGCGGGCCGGGCTGTACACGCCCGTGCCCGGCGGGGTCGGCCCCATGACGATCGCCTTGCTGCTGCAGAACGCGGTCCGCGCCGCGCGCTTCCGCCGCGGGCAGCTTGCGTATCCGGGCGCCTGACGGCTATCCTCCGGCCGCTTCATCGTAGGTCGGCGGCTCGGTGCCCGGGCCGTCGTTTCATTGCACCAAGGAGGAACAGTGGCTCAGGGCACCGTGAAGTGGTTCTCGAACGAGAAGGGGTACGGCTTCATCACGCGTGAGGATGGCGACGACGTGTTCGTCCATCACTCGGCGATCCAGGCAGAGGGCTACCGCTCGCTGACCGAGGGTCAGAAAGTCGAGTTCGAGGTCGTGCAGGGCGACAAGGGGCTTCAGGCCTCGAACGTCCAGCCGATCTAGTCGGGAATCGCAGCAAGCTGTCGACGGGCCCCGACCGGGGCCCGTCGCGTTTTCGGGGCGAGTAGGGAAGGATCTGGGCATGGCGATCTCGCTGGAGGAGGTGCGGCACGTGGCGCGGCTCGCGCGGCTCGACCTGTCGGAGGAGGAGCTCGCGCGCTTCGGCGAGCAGCTCGGCGCAATCCTGGAGGCGGTGTCCAAGGTCGGCGAGCTCGACCTCTCCGGCGTCGAGCCGACTGCGCACCCCCTCGAGCTCGCCAACGTCTGGGCGGAAGACGAGCCGCGGCTCTCGCTGCCGGCTGATGAGGCGCTCGCGAACGCACCCGACCGTGAAGACTCGTACATCCGCGTGCCGCCGGCATGAGTGCGCCGCGCGCGAGTGGTCACACATCCGGCACAGACGAGTGCGCCGGACGTCGGTACGCTGACCTCAGGGGTCGCGGGGGACCCCTCGGGGGCATGTGGGGCGGCGTCGCGTGATCGACACGCTTCGGCTGACGGCCGAGGAGGCGGGCCTGCTGATCGAGCGCGGCGAGGTCAGCGCGGCCGAGCTGCACGGCGCCTACCTCGAGGCGATCCGGGCGCGCGACGACGAGCTGCACGCCTACCTGCGCACCGTGGATGCGACCGACGGTAAAGGCGTGCCAATTGCCTTCAAGGACCTGATCTGCACCCGCGGGATCGAGACGACTGCGGGCTCTCGCATCCTCGAGGGCTACCGGCCTCCGTACGACGCGACGGTGGCCGCGCGCTGCCGCGAGGCGGGGCTGAATCTCCTCGGCAAGACGAACATGGACGAGTTCGCGATGGGCTCGTCGACGGAGAACTCCGCGTACGGCCCGACGCACAATCCGTGGGATCCCGAGCGCGTCCCTGGAGGCTCGTCCGGCGGGTCGGCGGCCGCGGTGGCAGCCGGGCTCGCGCCGTGGGCGCTCGGCTCCGACACCGGCGGCTCGATCAAGCAGCCGGCCGCCCTCTGCGGGGTCGTCGGCCTGCGACCGACGTACGGAACGGTCTCCCGTTACGGCATCGTCGCCTTCGCCTCGAGCCTCGATCAGGTCGGTCCGATCACGAAGACGGTGCGCGACTGCGCGCTCCTCTACCGCGTCATCGCCGGTCGCGACGCCTGGGACAGCACGACGGTCGAGCTGCCCGAGCCGGTTGCGCTGCCGGACGCAGTGGATCTGAAGGGACTGCGGATCGGCGTCCCGCGCGAGCTCAACGAGGCCGAGGGCATCGAGCCCGGCGTTTCGACCGCGGTGCACCGCGCGATCGACCTCTGCCGCGAGCTCGGCGCCGAGGTGTCCGACTGCGACCTGCCCCGCTCGGTCGAGTACGGGCTGGCCTGCTACTACCTCGTGGCCCCCTCCGAGGCGTCGTCGAACCTCGCCCGTTACGACGGCGTCCGCTATGGCCTGCGCAGCGAGGCGGAGGGCGACGACGTGCGCGCCATGTACGAGCGGACTCGGCATGACGGCTTCGGCGACGAGCCCAAGCGCCGCATCATGCTCGGCACGTACGCGCTGTCTGCCGGCTACTACGAGGCCTTCTACGGGCAGGCGCAGAAGGTGCGCACGTTGATCCGTCGCGAGCATGAGGCTCTCTTCGAGCGCTACGACGTGCTTGTCAGCCCGACCTCGCCGACGGTCGCATTCCGGCTCGGCGAGAGGACGGAGAACCCGATCGCCATGTACCTCTCGGACGTGCTCACCATCCCGTCCAACATGGCCGGCATGCCGGGCCTCTCGATCCCGTGTGGCCTCCCGGATGGGCTGCCGGTCGGCCTCCAGCTGATCGGCCCGCAGTTCTCGGAGAACACGCTCTTCCGGGCGGGCCACGCGCTCGAGCGAGCACTCGGCTTCGACTACGTGCCGCCGCGACTGCGCGAGGAGACAAACGCATGAACGCCCGGAGGGTCACCGCCCGCGACGGTTTTCGCACGGTCCCGGCACACAGCCGTGCGAGCATCCTGGATACGCTGATCCCAGGGGTCGCGGGGGACCCCTCGGGGGCACGTGGGCGGCAGGTCGCGACCCGGCGCGCGCGCGGAGGTGTGGCGCGATGAGCTGGGAGCCCGTCATCGGCCTCGAGGTCCACATCCATCTGAAGACGCGGACGAAGATGTTTTGCCGCTGCGAGGTCGCGTACGCGCTCGAAGCGAACACCCGCACCTGTCCCGTCTGCCTCGGCCACCCTGGAACGCTGCCCGTCCCGAACGCGCGCGCCGTGGAGTGGACGATCAAGCTCGGGCACGCGCTCGGATGCGACATCGCCGAGCGCGCGGTCTTCCACCGCAAGAACTACTTCTATCCCGATCTGCCCAAGGGCTACCAGATCTCCCAGTACGACGAGCCCCTCTGCCGCGAGGGCCGGATGCTCGTCCCAGGCCCCGACGGCGACGCCGAGGTCGGGATCGTCCGCGCGCACCTCGAGGAGGACGCGGCGAAGAACGTCCACGTGGGCGGCGCGCAGGGCCGCATTCACGGCGCCGGCCGCACGCTCGTCGACTTCAACCGCGGCGGCACGCCGCTCGTCGAGATCGTCACGCAGCCCGATCTCCGCTCTGCCGACGATGCGCGCCGCTTCCTCCAGCTCCTGCGCCAGACGGTCGTCGAACTCGGCATCTCCGACGGCGAGATGGAGAAGGGCTCGCTGCGCTTCGACGTCAACGTCTCCATTCGTCCGTCGGGATCGGACGAGTTACGCACACGCACCGAGCTCAAGAACATGAACTCGTTCGCCTTCGCCGCGCGCGGGATCGAGCGCGAGGTCGCGCGTCAGATCGCGATCTACGAGGCCGGCGGCACGGTGGAGCAGGAGACGCTGCACTTCGATCCCGATCACGAGTCTGCGCCGCCGCTCCGCACGAAGGAGGAAGCGCAGGATTACCGCTACCTCCCGGAGCCCGACCTCGTTCCCCTCGAGCCGCCGCGCGAGCTCGTCGCGCGGCTCCGCGAGGAGGTGCCCGAGCCCCCTGGCGCACGCATTCGCCGCTTCGAGTCGCAGTACGGCCTCCCGTTCTACGACGCGGAAGTTCTGAACGGGACGGTCGCGCTCTCGCGGCTCTTCGAGGGCGTGTTGGCGGCCGGCGCCGACGCCAAGGCGGCCTCGAACGTGCTCATGAACGAGTTCACGCGCACCGGCGTCGATCCGGCTTCCGTAGACGCGGCGCAGCTGGGCACACTCGTCGAGGCGCGCGCGCGCATCCCGCGCGACCGCTTCGTTGAGGCGCTCGCAGCAAGCGGCGAGCCCGGCTTCGAGGCCGAGCGCTACCTCGGCGACGGGCTTGTTGCCGACGCGGCGGAGCTCGAGCCGCTGGTCGAGCGCATCCTGGCCGCGAACGCGCAGGAGGTGGCCGCGTACCGCGCCGGCAAGCAGGGGCTGCTCGGCTTCTTCGTCGGCCAGGTGATGCGCGAGGCGCAAGGCAAGGCGGACGCTCGCGTCGTCAACCAGCTCGTGCGCGACAAGCTCGGGAGCTGATGCGCATCTTCCACTGGCGCGACGGCGGCCGCGCGATCGACCACTACGGCAGCGTCGCCTTCAAGCACTTCCCGCTGGGCCGCTCCGAAAACTGCGCGCGTCTGAACTGCCTCGAGCTTGCGGCCGGGGGCGTGATCGGCCGCCACCCTGCCGGCGGGCCGCAGCTGCTAGTGGTCGTCGAGGGCGCCGGTATGGTCAGCGGCTCCGACGGCCGGGAGCGGCCGGTCGAGGCGGGCGACGCCGTCTTCTGGGAGGCCGGCGAGGAGCACGAGACGCGCTCCGACGCCGGCCTCCTCGCAGTCGTACTCGAGGGCGAGGCCGTCGAGGCCTCTAGATGAGCCCGCAGTACCGGGCCGTGTTGGGCCAGGGGTAGAAGCCGCGCCCCGAGCGGTACGCCTTCTCAGCTACCCACATCTGCTCGATCGGCGTCCAGCGATCGGCCGTTCCCTTCGCGCGCAGTAGATGGCCGCCGTAGTGGGCCTGGAACGACAGGTCCATCTGCAGTCCGCCCCAGTACGGTGGGTCCGGGTCGCTCCACGCTCCCTCGTGTCGGTGGATGCAGCGCCAGGCGTCGCGGTGGGGTGGGCGCAGTGCGCGGTGGTAGGCCCGCGCCGCGCGCTTGCGCCACAAGTCGAGGATCCAGATCCTGTACTCGTGCTTCGCCCAGCGCTCGTGCCGCAGTGCCGGTGTCTGCCTCACCCCCATCAGCCGCTGCCAGCGCCATGTCGCCTGCCGCAAGGCGTCGATCTCGTCGACGATCGGCATTTGCGTCTCTGCGGCTCCCGCCGGCGCAACGACCACGGTGAGTGCGCCGGCGGCGCAGACGAACGCAAGCAGCGAGAGCTTCACTCTCTTCACAAGACCCCCTTGTCGGAGACACAGCTCGCCCGCGCGCACCAGCGCGGCGGGCGACGGGACTGGGGCGCTCCCCTGCGCCCTCGGTCCCTTGTTGTCCTCGGTCGGGGGTACGACGCGGCCCTCGGTTCGAAGTTAGGGGAGTGGTGTCGAACGCCACGAGCCTTCGCCCCCTCCGGCCGACGTCATCGGAAGCGAGCGCAGCTGGCGCGCGGTGGCCGAGAGGGAGGAGACCATCTCCGTCCTCGCCCGGTTCGCCGATCTCTCACGGCCGGAGGCGGTACCCGCGCACACGCTCGGCGCCCCGTCTTTCGAGGCCGGGCGCCCTGTGCTCGGGCGGCCTCGGCGCTAGCGAGGGCCCGCGTGCGCCTCGACGAGGCGGCACGCCAGGACTCGGAGCAGTGCGCGTGCGACCGCGGGTTGGGCGCGCAGCAGAGCCTCGAATTGGCGGCGGTCGAAGGCGAGCGCGCGAACATCCGTGGCTGCCTGTGCGCGCCCGGTGCGCACGCTGTTCGCGAGGAGCGAGAGCTCACCGACCGCTTGGCCGGCACCGAGCCGGTGCTCGCGGCCGTCGTGCGTCTCGACGATCACCTCGCCCGCGATGAGGACGAACATCCCGGACGCCGGCACGCCCGCCTCGATGAGCACGGTCCCGGCCGGCACGTCGTACTCGGTTGCCTGGGTCGCCACCTCGCCGAGGGCGTGCTCGTCCAGCTCCTCGAAGAGCTCGCTCCGCCGCAGCAGCTCAGCGCGTTCGTTCATCCGGCCTTGCTATATCACCTCGGTGCTCGCGCCGGCGCCACGAAGCCGGCGTAGAGCAGCACGATCGCGACGGCGGCGAAGGCGGACGTCTCTGCCGCCCCGAGTCCCGCCAGGGCGCTGCCGAGTGCCGCAACGACCACGCCCGCGACGATGAGCCCGTTCCCGAGCGGGCGGCGGCGAACCGTGGATAGCGCGACCGCGACAACCGCCAGCGTCCCGAGCGAGTTGCCGAAGATGGCGAGTACGCGCGCCGGGAAGATGTCCAGGTGCTGCTGCGCCTCCGGGATCGAGCGCCCCGCGACCGGGTTGGACAGCGGCTCGACGAGCGCGATCCCAGCGGCGAGCCCGGCGTAGACAAGTGCGACGGGCAGCACGAGTCGGCGCCCGGAGAGCAGGAGGGAGCCGACGCCGAGCAGCGGTGCGGTGAGCAGGCCGCCGCACAGGTAGTAGACGCGGAACGCCGGCTCGTCCCAGCCAGCCGCTGCGCCCCACGCGACGGCCGCAGAGGCGCCGGCGTAGGCGAGCAGCGAGCCGCTCCATGCGAGCAGCTCCAGAGCCCGTCGCGCTCGCCAGCGGGAGGCCAATGACCCGGCGAGCCGCACCGCGAGCACGGCCGTCGCGAACGCGAGCAGGGCCTCCACGGCGACAGCCTACGGCCGAGGTAGCCTCCGCTCGTGGCGGACAAGCGCTACCTGCTGACCCCCGGCCCGACGCCGGTGCCTCCCTCCGTGCTCGCCGCAATGAGCGAGCCGATCATCGGCCACCGAGGCTCGGACTTCAAACGCCTCGCGGGCAACGTGCTGATGCAGCTCCGGGACGTGTACTGCACTCGGGACGAGGTTCTGCTCTTCAGCTCGTCCGGCACCGGGGCCATGGAATCCGCGGTCGCCAACCTGCTCTCGCCGGGCGACCGCGCCGTGGTGGTCTCCGCAGGGAACTTCGGCGAGCGCTGGGCGGCCATCGCGGGCGCCTACGGCTGCGAGGTCGAATCTCTGCGCTACGCGTGGGGCGAGACGCCGTCGGCGGCCGACCTCGCCGCGCAGCTGCGAGACCTGGGCGGGGCCGTTGCGGTCTTCTTGACCCACTCGGAAACGTCTACAGGGGTCGTCTGCGACCTCGAGGCGCTCGCGGCCGTGGCGCGCGAGGCCGGCGCGCTGGTCGTCGTGGATGCCATCTCAAGCCTCGGAGCCGTTCCTGTCGAGACGGACGAGTGGGGGCTCGACGTCGTCGTCAGCGGGTCGCAGAAGGCTCTGATGACGCCGCCTGGTCTCGCGATGGCGTCGGTCTCGCCCCGTGCGTGGGAGGCGAACGGCCGTGCCGCGCTGCCGCGCTTCTACTTCGACTGGGCGCGGACGCGCAAGGCGCAGGAGCAGCCACAAACGCCGTTCACTCCCGCGATCAGCATCGTCGTCGGGCTCAACGTGGCGCTCCAGCTCCTGCTCGAGGAGGGGCTGCCCACTGTCTTCGACCGCCATGTCCGGCTCGGCCGTGCGTGTCGGGAAGGCGTCAAGGCGATGGGGCTCGAGCTCTTCTCGCCGGACGAGGACCGCTCCGCCGTCGTGACTGCGATTCGCATGCCCGACGGCGTGGATGGTCAGGAGGTCGTGGGGACGGTGCGTGAGCGGCTCGGGGTGACGCTCGCCGGCGGCCAGGGGGAGCTGCGCGGCAAGGTTGTACGCATCGGCCACATCGGCTACGTGGACATCTTCGACGTCGTGACGGCCCTCGCCGCGCTCGAGCTCGCCCTGACCGAGGCGGGCGCGGACATCGAGCGAGGCGTCGCTACGGCGCGGGCGCTCAGCGTGTTCGAGCACACGACGGTGTGAGCCGCAACGGCCGTCCGCGTGTGCTCGTTCGCGAGCCCATCGCGCCGGCCGGCGTGGACCTGCTGCGCACACGCTTCGACGTGGACGAGGATGGCGACTCCGACCTCGGCGAGAAGATCGGCGACTACGACGCAATCGTGATCCGCTCCGCGACCCGTCTCGACGCCGCGCTCATCGAGCGGGCCGAGCGCCTGAAGGTGATCGGGCGCGCGGGAGTCGGGGTCGACAACGTGGACGTCGACGCGGCCACCAGGCGGGGCATCGTGGTTGTCAACGCGCCCGAGTCCACCGTGGTCTCGGCCGCCGAGCACACGGTCGGGCTGCTCGTCGCGCTCGCGCGCAACATCCCGCAGGCGCACGCTGCGCTCAAGCAGGGCCGCTGGGAACGCTCGCGCTGGGCAGGCACCGAGCTCGCCGAGAAGACCCTGGGCGTGCTGGGCTTCGGCCGCATCGGGCAACAGGTCGCCCGGCGAGCGCTCGGGCTCGGCATGCGCGTCGTCGTCCACGACCCGTTCGTGGCCCCGGAGCGCTTCCGCGAGCTCGGTGTCGAGCGTGGGGCCGACGCCGACGAGGTGCTCGCCGCCGCGGACTTCCTCACCCTCCATCTGCCGCTGACGGACGAGACCCGCGGCTCGATCGGCGCCGCGGCGATCGAGCGCATGCGCGAGGGGGTGCGCATCGTCAACGCCGCGCGCGGCGAGCTCGTGGACGAGGAAGCACTCACCGATGCGCTGCGCTCGGGGAAGGTGGCCGGCGCCGCGCTCGACGTTTTCTCGGCGGAGCCCTACTCGGGGCCGCTGCTCGAGCTCGACAACGTCGTCGTCACGCCGCACCTCGCCGCCTCGACATCCGAAGCCCAGGACCGCGCCGGCGTCGTCGTCGCGGAACAGGTGGCGGCGGCGCTGCAGGGCAAGCTGGTCGCGAACGCGGTCAACATCCCTGCGGTCGGGGGTGAGGACATGGAGGCGTTGGGCCCCTTCATGCCGCTTGCGGCCCAGGTCGCGCGTCTCGCGCTCGAGCTCGCCGGCGGGCGTGCGGAGCGGATCACGCTGACCTACTACGGGGGACTCGCCGACTACGACACGCGATTGCTGACGGTCGCGGCTTTGAACGGCGCGTTCCAGGGGCGTTCGGAACGGCAGGTGAACTGGGTCAACGCTCCCCTGGTGGCGGCGGAGCTCGGCGTGGAGGTCGGCGAGGAGCGCCGCCGCGCCTCGCGCGACTTCACGAACCTCGTGCGCGTGACCGTCACGGTGGACGGGCAGGACGTTCGCGCCGCCGGCACCACGATCGGTCGCGACGACCGCCGCTGGCTCGTCAGCGCGCTCGGCTTCGAGCTCGAGATGGAGCTCGCCCCCCTGATGGTCTTCTTCCGGTATGACGACGTCCCGGGCGTGATCGGCCGCGTGGGCACGCTTTTTGGCCAGGCCGGCGTGAACATCGCGAACATGGCCGTGTCGCGCACGCGTCGCGGCGGCAAGGCCCTGATGGCGCTCTCCATCGACTCACCCGCCCCACCTGAGCTCAAGGAGCGCCTGCGGTTCGAAGGCTTCGACGACGCACGCTTCATCGAGCTCGAGCGCGTCGCAGCATGACGTCCGGTCGGCGGGTACGCAGGTGAGTGCGATCCAGCGTCGCTTGGCGCTCCCCTGACGAAGGCGTGGCGGCTGCTGCCGCAGTGCCTGGCACCGAGTCAGGGCCGCTTACGCGGCCCTGACTGGGGCAGTGCTCGTTTTGCGGGGAAGGCACGGCAGTTTCGTGGCCGTGCCTGGCACCGGCATGAGGGGTTCGGCGCCGCGGTTACGGTTTACCGATGGAGCGGTGGCCGGAGTCGGTCGAGCGTGTCGCTCGGTTCCTGCGTGATTCGGGCACCGAGGCGCGCGTGGAGGAGTTCGGCGCCGGAACGCCCACGGCCGCCGAGGCCGCTCGAGCAGCCGGCGCCCAGCTCGGCCAGATCGTCAAGTCGCTCGTCTTCGTCTGTAACGGCCGCTACGTGCTCGCGCTGGTCCCTGGGGACCGCCGCGCGGACGACCGCAAGGTCGCGGCCGCCGTGGGTGCGGGGAAGGCCCGCATCGCCGGCGCGCTGCAGGTCGAGGAGGCAACGGGGTTCGCGCCCGGCGCCGTGGCCCCGTTCCCGCTCCAGCGGGTCGAGACCGTCGTCGTCGAGAGGACCTTGCTCGCGCACGCCGCCGTCTGGGTCGGCGCCGGCTCCCCGCGCCACCTCGCGACGCTCGCCCCGGGCGAGCTCCTCCGCCTCACCCGCGCCAGTGCCGCCGACCTTGTGGAGGAGGCGTCCGTACGCGAGGATCGCCGCGCCCGTAGCTAAGATCGGCCACAAGCAGCGAGAGGAGATCCCCGATGCGCGAGACCGAGAAGATCTGGATGAACGGCGAGCTCGTGGACTGGGGAGACGCCAAGGTCCACGTCGGTTCGCACGGCCTGCACTACGGGACCGGCGTCTTTGAGGGCATCCGCTGCTACGAGACGGAGAGGGGGCCGGCGGTCTTCCGCCTCACCGACCACCTCGAGCGCTTACGCAGCTCGGCACGTCTCCTCTACATGGACATCGGCTACAGCCTCGACGAATTGCGCGCCGCGTCCCTCGAGCTGATCGGCGTCAACGGCCTGCCCGAGTGCTACCTGCGTCCATTCGCCTTCTACGGCTACGGCGAGCTTGGGGTCTCGACGGCCGGCAACCCCGTCGACGTCGTGATCATGAGCTGGCCGTGGGGCACGTACCTCGGCGAAGAGGGCCTGCGCAACGGCATCCGCTGCAAGGTCTCCTCCTGGAAGCGCGTCGGACCGAACACGATCCCGCACGCCGCGAAGGCCACCGGCATCTACCTGAACTCGATGCTCGCGGTGGCCGAGGCCAACCGTGCCGGCTACGACGAGGCGATTCTGCTCACCGACGACGGCTTCGTCGCGGACGGCTCGGGCGAGAACATCTTCGTCGTCAAGGACGAGCGCATCACGACGCCGCCGCTCTCGACGTCGATCCTGCCGGGGATCACCCGCGACACGGTCATGCAGCTGGCCGCGAGCCTCGGCCACGAGGTCGAGGAGCGCAACCTGATTCGTACCGATCTGTACCTCGCGGACGAGGTCTTCATGACCGGCACGGCCGCCGAGGTGACGCCGATCCGCTCGGTTGACGACCAGGAGATCGGGCCTCCCGGGCCCGTCACGCGCACGATCCAGGAGACCTACCTGGACATCGTGCGTGGCCGCGGCGATGAGCGCTGGTCGTCGTGGCTCGAGTTCGCGGAGATCAGACCCCGTGAGCCTGCGGGTGCGTAGCCGTTTCTCGCCTTCGGCGACAAACGGTTAGAGATCAGCGGTGCGGGCCTCTCCGCCTAACCTTTCCGCGCAGCGGAAAGGCAGCATCCCCCTCAGCAGGCCGTACCTGGGCGAGCGGGAGGAGGAGCTCGTGCTCGAGGTGCTCCGCTCCGGCCGGCTCTCGCTCGGGCCTGCGATCGAGCGCTTCGAAGAGGTTCTGGCGGCGCGCGTCGGGGCACCCTTCGCGGCGGCTGTCTCGAGCGGCACAACGGGCCTGCACCTGCTGGCGCACGCGGCCGGTCTAGGCCCGGGCGACGAGGTCATCACGTCGCCGATCTCCTTCGTGGCGACCGCCAACTGCTTCATCTACGAGGGCGCCACACCCGTCTTCGCCGATGTCGACGAGCGGACGCTCAACCTCGATCCCGCCGCGGTTGAGGCCGCGCTCACGGAGCGAACGCGCGCCATGGTGGCGGTGGACATGTTCGGCTACCCGTGCGAGCTCGACCCGCTACGCGAGCTCTGCGAACACCACGGCCTGACGCTCATCCAGGACGCGTGCGAGGCGCTCGGCGCCGAGTACTGCGGCGCGCCCGTGGGCAGCCACGGCCCCTCGGCGGTGTTCGCCTTCTACCCGAACAAGCAGATCACCACGGGTGAGGGGGGGATCGTCACCGCGCATTCGGAGGAGCTCTGGCAGCTGCTCAAGAGCCTGCGTAACCACGGCCGCTCCTACGACGCGCGCTGGTTCAACCACGTGCGGCTCGGCTTCAATTATCGGCTCACCGACCTCCAGGCTGCGCTCGGGCTCGCACAGCTCGAGCGGCTCGAGGTGATTCTCTCGCTCCGCCGCGAGGCGGCCGAGCGCTATGCGCGCCTGCTGGCCGGGGTGGAGGGCGTGGAGCTGCTGGCGCGCGACGACGCTGAACACGTGCGCTCCTGGTTCGTCTACGTCGTGAAGCTCGCGCCGGGCGTGGACCGCGACGGGGTCACCGCGCGGCTCGCCGCCGACGGCATCGAGGCGGGCCACTACGTGCCCTGCGTCCACCTCCAGCCGTACCTGCGCGAGCGCTACGGATTCGCCGAAGGCATGTGCCCGGTCGCAGAGGACGCAGCGCGGCGTACGCTCGCACTGCCGTTCTTCACCGGCATCGACTCCGGGGATCAGGAACGCGTCGCAGCCGCGCTTCAGGACGCGGTGGCTCTGTGACGCGGTTGCGACGTTAGACACCCCGCGCGGGCGGGAATCCGACGCGCATGAAACCAGACGACTCGCCTCCGGCGGCGACAGTCGTCAGCGAGGAGACGGGTCGCTCCTGGCTGGTGAGTGCCGCCGCTGCCGCGCTCGCCGCCGCGATCGTGGGCGGGGTGGTCTGGGGGCTGATCGCCCGCTGGTCGGACTACGAAGTGGGCATCGTCGCGTGGGCGATCGGATTTCTCGCGGGCTCGGCGGCCGTGCTCGGCGCCCGCGGTCGCCGTGGTCTGCCGCTCCAACTGCTCGCCGTCGCGACCGCCCTCGTTGGCATCCTCGTCGGCAAATACCTCGGCTTCGTCTGGGGGCTCGAGGCCGCGTTCGAGGAGCAGGACATCCCGGTGGACGTGCCGATCTTCTCGGGCGACACCGTGAACGCGTTCAACGAGAGCCGCTCAGAGGTCTTCACTTGGTACGACCTGCTCTGGGTCGCGTTCGCCGTCTACACGGCATTCCGGATCCCGAGGTCCGTGACCGAGGAGGACGCCGCGCCCGAGCCCGTCAGCTAGCGGTTCGCGCATGATCGACGTCGTGCCAGAGGTCTCCTCGTCCGGCGGCTTGGGTGGGGTCAGACCCCCTATATCGGACGAAGGTATCACGCGTCTGTGCCGAGTATGCGCCGTCACGCTTTGTATGGCCGGAGGTCGTCGCCGATGCCACAGAGAAGCGCGGCGGCCGCAAATCCCATTGCACCTCGATGCGCCGAGAATCGCCGAAGCTGCCGGCCAGCGCGTCCGGGATGCCAACACGCGCAAAGTTCGTAAGCGGTCGCGGAAGGGCACGAGGGTCGAACCAGCCGAGCTCGTCGATCTCGACTGGGTCCTGCACGGTGGGCGTACCGGCGACCGAGCCGAGGAAGCCGAACTGCGCTGCGCGGCCGTCCGTGTGGACGAAGTGGTACGTCGCAAACGCGCGCAGCACGGTCAGCGCACACCGGTCTCCTCCAGGGTTTCCCGCAGGACAGCCTCGCGCGGCGTCTCGCCCGGCTCGATGGCACCGCCGGGCAGGCTCCAACGGCGCAGGCCGTACGCGTGATGAACGAGTAGCACGCGCCCGGTGTCGTCGAGCACGACGGCTGCTGCGGAGAGAAGAGTCCGCTCACTCCGCGATAATCGTGGCATGACCGACGTCGCACCGAAAATGGTTTTTCTCGGCTTCGGCAAGTACGCCCGCGCCGACAAGATCTACGCGCTCGAGCCGCTGCGCGGGGACGAGCGCGGCGACGGCCGGCGCACGCGCGTCTGGGTGGAGGGCATCGCCGAGCCGCTCGTCGCCTCGCGCACCGAGCGCACCATCCTGCTCGCCATGGGCTTGACCGGCGAGCGTGGCTCCCAGCTCCTCGACGAGGCGCTGGCGCTGGCCGAGCGCATCGTCCAGGATGCGGACCGGGGTCGCGTCGACCTGGGCGACCTCTCCCGCCGGGCCCGCCGGCTGCTCGAGGCGACAACCGAGGCGGACGAGCAGCAGCTCTTCTGACTTTGAACTCGATTCAAAACGAAGCGCCCTGCCGCCGAGACACGCTGGACGGCGCGATTCGTCGTCCTCAGTCGCGCCAATAGCGCTGCTATTGGCAGTCACGTGAGCCGCGAGAGCGGCGAGCGCCATAGACTCGCACTCGCCCAGCGCGCCCCGCCGGCGAGCCTTCATTCTGAACCGAGTTCTTGGGGTATCCGGCCTGCCGGATGAGAATTCCAGGTCGAGACTGGCTCGTATCATCTCGACGATGGTGCCCGAGGCGGAGCTTCAGCAGACGGACGTCGGCCTTGTGCCCGCGAGTGTGGGGTGGTTCGTGATGAACGCACGCGACGCACGCTGGTTCGACAAGCCGGGGCGGGGGTACAGCCTGCCGCTCACAGGCGACGACGCCTACGAGGCGGAGACGTTCTTCCCGATGCTTGGGATGGCGATCCGGGTCGTCAACTCCGGTGAGCCGACCGGCACGTATCACTGGGAGACAGAACAGGAGGACTTCCTCGTACTGTCGGGTGAGGCGCTACTGATCGTCGAGGGCCAGGAGCGCCGACTAAAACAATGGGACTTCGTGCACTGCCCACCCGAGACGCGGCACGCTTTTGTTGGTACTGGCGACGGCCCATGCGTGCTCCTGTGCGCGTCGTCGCGGCAGTTCCAGAAAGACGGGCCGTGGGGCTTCTACTGCGACGATGAGGTGGCGCGTCGGTACAACGCGAGCGCGCCCGAGGACACTCAGGACGGCGAACTCGCGTACGCCCGCTTCCCGCCGGAGCAGCCGACGCTGTACCGCGCCGGTTTGCTGCCGGACTGCCCTCATCCAACTTGAGGGAACCGGATACCCCTTTCTGACTCTGCGGCCCGGAGCCGCAAGGTCATAGTTAGCGTCCGCCTCCGTGTCCGGGGCACCCATCGAGCCCGAGCGGCCCGGCCTCGGCGTCTGGCTGCGCCGCATGGCCGTGGACACGCGGCCGCTGCGCGCCTCCCGCGACTTCCGCCGCCTGTGGTTCGGCACGGGCATCTCGGCGATCGGCAGCCAGATCACCACGGTCGCTATCCCGTACCAGCTCTATCAGGAGACCGGCTCGACGCTGCTCGTCGGACTGCTCGGCATCGCGGCGCTGGTGCCGCTCCTGACGGTGCCCCTCTACGCGGGTGCGGTCGCGGACGCGGTCGACCGGCGCCGCCTGCTCCTGCTCTCGGACGTCGCGCTCGCAGCCGTCACCCTGGTCCTGCTCGGAAACGCGCTCCTCGATCAGCCGAACATCCCACTGCTCTTCGTCGCGGAGGCGCTCGCTACCGCTGCCTATGGCTTCCAGCGCCCGGCCCGCAACGCGCTGACGCCGCGCCTGGTCGGGGAGGAGCAGCTCGTCGCAGCGATCGCGGTCGAAGACGTGATCTTCAACCTCGCGCGCGTTGCGGGCCCTGCGCTCGCCGGCCTGCTGATCGCCCTGCTCGGCATCGCAGGGGCCTACGCCGTTGACCTGCTCACGTTCGGCGCCTCGCTCATCGCCATCTGGCTGCTGCCGCCTGTCGCCGTCGCCGAGGGCCTCGGCAGGCCGGGGTTCGCCGCCGTGCGCGAGGGGCTGCGCCATGTGCGCCGCACGCCTGTTCTGCTCGGCATCTTCGCGGTGGACACGAACGCGATGATCTTCGGCATGCCGAGCGCGCTCTTTCCGGCCTTCGCGGAGGAGCTCGGCGGCGGCGCGACGCTCTTCGGCCTGATGGTGTCTGCGCCGTACGCCGGCGCGCTCGCCGCCTCGCTAGTCTCGGGCTGGGCGAGTCACGTCCGCCGCCAGGGCGTCGGCGTGCTGATCGCGGCAGCCGCCTGGGGCGCCGCCGTCGCGGCGGCGGGCCTGGCCCACAGCATCGCGCTCGCGCTCGCGATGCTCGCCGTCGCTGGCGCCGCCGACTTCGTGAGCGCTGTGCTTCGCTCGACGATCATGATCCAGGCGACGCCCGACGCCCTGCGCGGCCGTGTCTCGGGCATCGAGCTCGCCCAGGTGGCGAGTGCGCCGCAGCTCGGCAACGTCGAGGCGGGCATCGTCGCCTCGCTCGTCAACCTGCGCTTCTCGATCGTCTCCGGGGGCATCGCTTGCGTGGTGGGAACGGCCCTGATCGCCCTGGCGCTGCCGGCGCTCGCCCGCTACGACTCGCGGCGGCCGAGAGAGTGACCCTGCAGCGCAGCTTCTTCGCCCGTTCGGTGCATGACGTCGCCCCGGAGCTTGTCGGCGCGATGCTGTTCTTGGACGGCGTGGGGGGCACGATCGTCGAGGTCGAGGCCTACGATCACGAGGATCCCGCTGCGCATGGCTTCCGCGGCAGGACCGCGCGCAACGCCTCGATGTTCGGGCCGCCGGGCCACGCGTATGTCTACCGTTCGTACGGCTTGCACTGGTGCCTGAACCTCGTCTGCGAGGACGAGGGCGTCGCCTCTGCGGTGCTGCTACGTGCGCTCGAGCCGATCGCCGGCCTCGACGCCATGCGCGCGCGCCGTCGCTTCGACGACCCACGGCTGCTCTGCTCCGGCCCGGGCCGCCTCTGTCAGGCGCTCGGCGTCACGCGCGAACACGACGGCCTGCCGCTTGACGGCCCGCCGTTCGAGCTACGGGAGCGATCAGCTCGCACAGACGTCGTTGCCGGCGCGCGAGTCGGGATCACGAAGGCCGTCGAGCGCCCGTGGCGCTACGCGCTCGCCGGCTCGCGCTTCGTCAGTCAGCCCGTACGACCAGCTTGACCGGCAGGCCCGGCGCGGCGGCCACTCCCGGGCGCGGCCACTGGCTCAGGACGCGGTGCGACGAGTCAGCGTCCTGCGGCGAGACGCGCGGCACGAGATTCACGCGCTCCAGGCGGGCCAGCGCGCGATCCAGCGGCAGTCCGACGAGTCGCGGGACGACGCCGTCCAGCGGCTTCCCGAGGATGATCGTGACGAGATCGCCGGAGGACAGGCGTTTCGACGGCTTCGGGATCTGGTCGAGCACGACGCCGATCCGCTGGCGCGGAGCGGCGCGGCGGTAGACAACGAGCGGCTCGAGCGGCTGTGCGGCCAGGATCGCGCGCGCCTCCGCGAGCCTAACGCCCACCAGGTCGGGCACCTGCACCTCGTTCTCGCGGCAGTTCGCCACCTGCGACGGGCCGCCCTCGCTGAAGACCGCGACCTGGAAGGCGTCGCGGCAGACGCCGTTGTCGAGCTGGAGCCGGCCGTCTCGCATGACGACGTACCTCGGCGATGCGTACAGGCCGGGCGAGGGCGGGAACTCCTCCGGTTCGGCGTGCAGGTGTTTCAGCGCCTTGAGCATGAAAGTGCGCCAGATCAGCGTCGGGAACGTTCCGCCGGCAACGGGATCGCCGTTGTACTCCGTGAGCATGGGACGGAGCTGGTTCGGATACCCGACCCAGACCGCGACGGCCAGACGCGGCGTGTACCCAACAAACCACGCGTCGCCGTGGTTCTCCGTCGTGCCCGTCTTCCCCGCGGCCGGGAAGTCGAACCCCTCGAGGGCGCGGCTAGCGGTGCCGCGCTGGACGACCCCCTGCAGGATGTCTGTGAGTACGGCCGTCTTCACGGGGTCGAGGACGGGCTTCGCGACGGGGTGGTTGTCAGCGACGATCTTGAGGTTCCGGCGCAGCGGCTCGACCGGGTTCGGATCCCTGCCCTTGGGCACCCCAACCCACTGGATGGCGTGCGGCCGGTTGCCGAACGCCGCGCCGTCGACGCGGTTGCCGCCGCTCGCGAAGGAGGCGAACGCGCGCGCCATCTCGAGCGGGTTGACGGCCTCTGCGCCGAGGCCGATCGAGAGGTAGGCGTTGAGGTCGCTCTTGATGCCGAGGCGGTGGGCCATGCGTGCCACCGTGGCCGGTCCGACGAGGCGCGTGAGCTGCGCGTACACCGAGTTGTCCGAGTACACGGTGGCCGTCTCGAGATCGGCACGGCCGAGGTAGCTGCCCTCGTAGTTCTCGACGTGCCACACGCGGCCGTCGGAGGGGATGTCGAGCTCGTGCGAGGCGAACGTCGTGGAAGGTGCGATGCCCTGGTCGAGCGCTGCGGCGAGCACGAACGGCTTGAACGACGAGCCGGGCTGGCGCTCGCCCTGCACAGCCAGATTGAACTCGCTCTGGCGGAAGTTCGAGCCGCCGACCATTGCGAGCACGTCGCCGTTCCGGGGATCGATCGCGACGAGCGCGGCCGTGGGCCCGTCGGGGTCGGTCAGCCACTTGGCGATCGCGCCGTGCGCCGTTTGCTGCAGCCCCAGGTCGATCGTCGTGCGCACGCGGAATCCCCCGCCGAAGACGCGCGACGTCCCGTACTTGTCGATCAGCTGCTGCTTGACGTAGTTGACGAAGTAGCCCGCTGGTCCCTGTGTGTCGGGCAGACGAATCGAGCGGGGTGGCGGCAGCGACCTGCGCGTGGCATAGCGATACGCGGGCGGCAGGATGAGACCCTGGGCGAGCATCAGACCCAGCACGTCGTCGCGATGGCGGCGCGCGGCCCTCGGGTTCGTGACGGGGTCGTAGCGGCTCGGGTCGCTCGGAATGGCCGCGAGGAGCGCTGCCTCGTGCAGCCTCAGGCGCCGGGCGGAGTGCTTGAAGTACACGCGTGAGGCCTGCTCGACCCCGTACGCGCCATTCCCGAAGTAGATGGTGTTCAGGTACTCCGAGAGGATCCGGTCCTTGCTCCACTTCTGCTCGAGCTGGCGCGCGAGGATGGCCTCCTTGAGCTTGCGGCCGAGCGAACGCTCGTTCTCGACGAAGACGTTCTTCACGAACTGCTGCGTGATCGTCGAGCCGCCCTGCACGAAATCCTGTTTGCGGACGTCGGCCCAGAAGGCGCGGCCGATTGCGCGGAAGTCGACGCCCTCGTGCTGCCAGAATCGTCGGTCCTCGACCGCGACGATCGCCTGCTTCATGATCGGCGCGATCTCGTCCGAGCCGACGATCACCCGGTTCTGCGAGCCCCTCAGGACAGCCAGAATGCGCTTTCCGGTGCGGTCGTACACGTAGCCGTTGCGCTCGCGCTCCTGCTGACGAACGGACTCGAGCTGCCACGTCTGGCCGGCGACGGCGATGATCACGCCGTACACGAACGATGCCGAGGCGAGCGTCAGCAGCACCCCGATCAGGGCGAGAAGGCGGAGCTTGCGGATGCGGCGCCTGCGTGACCGCGGCGCGACACTACGTCTGCGAAGCCGCACGAAGACGGCGATTGTAGTGCGTCGGGGGGCCGGTCACGGCCGCGGGCGCTCCTAGAATCCGGCGCATGGCTGCAACCGACGCCCTCTCCGAGCTCACCCACAACGCCGTGCACGTCGTGCCCGAGGGGGGCCTCGAGGCGAAGCTGAAGCTGGGCCGGCCCTTACGAGTCAAGCTCGGCATCGACGTCACGGCGCCCCACGTCACGCTCGGAAACGGGATTCCGCTCCAGCGCATGGCGGCCTTCCAGCGGGCGGGCCACCTCGGCGTTCTGATCGTCGGCGATTACACGACGCGGATCGGCGACCCGTCCGGCCGCTCGCGCGAACGGCCGATCATCGAACCCGGCGTGATCGAGGAGCATGCGGCCCGCTACTTCGAGCACGCCTCGACGATCATCGACCCGGAGAGGACGGAACTCCGCTTCAACAGCGAGTGGCTGGCAGGGCTCGACTTCGCCGAGATCCTGCGCCTCACCCGGACGACGACGGTGGCGCGGCTGCTGGAACGCGACGACTTTGCCAAGCGTTTCGCCGCCAGCGCCCCGATCTCCGTCTCGGAGCTGCTCTATCCGCTGATGCAGGCCTACGACTCGGTAGCGGTGCGCGCCGACGTGGAGCTCGGCGGCACCGATCAGCTCTTCAACATCCTG
The DNA here is from genome assembly GCA_046262315.1 of Gaiellaceae bacterium. Lineage (GTDB taxonomy): Bacteria > Actinomycetota > Thermoleophilia > Gaiellales > Gaiellaceae > JACVRM01. The sequence goes on along the minus strand of JBHEMZ010000108.1, from coordinate 1,395 downwards.
ACTGGCCGCGACGTCATGCAGGCGTACGGGCTCGAGCCTCAGGTGGCGCTCACGGTCGGGTACCTCGACAGCTGGGACGGCACCGGGATGAGCGCGTCACGCGGAAACTACGTGGGGCTGAAGGAGGCGCCGGAGGAGCAATTCGGAAAGGTGATGTCGGTCCCCGACGGGCTCCTCGAGCAGTGGTACCGCCTGGTCCTCGAGCTCGACGGACCCCCAGATGGCGCTCCGCTGGAGGCGAAGCTCGAGCTCGCTCGGGCGATCGTGCGGCGGGCGTGGGGCAATGAGGCCGCGCATGGCGCCGAGGCGTACTTCACGCGGGTAGTGCGCGAAGGGCGGCCGCCGGAGGAGGTTTCGGAGCGCCCGCTGCCGGCCGGTGACCCACTGCACGTGCCTGCGCTCCTGCATGAGGCGGGTCTGGCCGCCTCGACCAGCGAGGCGCGACGCCTGATAGCCCAGGGAGGGGTCAAGCTCGACGGCCAGCTCCTCTCGGAGCTCGATGTCCCACGAAGCAGGCTCGAGGGAGCGCTCGTACAGGCGGGAAAGCGCCGCTTCATACGGTTTTCGGCCTAGCGCGAAGCGCTTGACAGAGCGCTCCGCGCTGGTACTATTCCCGGGCTGCCCACTCGGGCGGCGTAGAGAAGTCCCTGTAACTCGACGTCAGGAGCCCTTTCGGACTCGATCGGATACGACCAGTACCGACGATCTGAGGGGCCTCCGGTGCGAGTCGGAGGCTTTTTTACGCAGCCGGCCAGGCGGCGCGGTCTTTGAAAACTCAACAGCGTGATACGTCGAGACCTCGACTGCGTCTGCTTGCAGACGTGGAAGAGGCCTTAACCCGTCAGGCCCTTCGGGGCACTGACTTTGAGCACAGACTCATCTGAAGAAGACGCTTGCAACGGGCCTGAAGGCCCACCGCAAAACGATCTTTCACGGAGAGTTTGATCCTGGCTCAGGACGAACGCTGGCGGCGCGCTTAACACATGCAAGTCGAGCGAGAACCGGTCCTTCGGGGCCGGGGACAGCGGCGAACGGGTGAGTAACACGTGGGTAATCTGCCCTCGGCACCGGGATAGCCCGGGGAAACCCGGATTAATACCGGATGGCCTCTCGAGCTCTTGGGCTCGTGAGAAAAGGTAGCTTCGGCCTCCGGCCGAGGAGGAGCCCGCGGCGGATTAGCTTGTTGGTGAGGTAAGAGCTCACCAAGGCGACGATCCGTAGCTGGTGTGAGAGCATGACCAGCCACACTGGGACTGAGACACGGCCCAGACTCCTACGGGAGGCAGCAGTGGGGAATCTTGCGCAATGGGCGAAAGCCTGACGCAGCGACGCCGCGTGCGGGAAGAAGGCCTTCGGGTTGTAAACCGCTTTCAGGAGGGACGAAGCCACTCGGGT
>JBHEMZ010000107.1:0-29364 GCA_046262315.1 Gaiellaceae bacterium | reverse complement strand
CTGAGCATGCGGATGAATTCTTCCGGCGTTTTCGGGACGCGGCGCAGCTCATCGCTTCGCACCACGTCAAAGGTGCCAATGATGTCGTGCGCATCGGCGGGACGGAGCTCCGGTACGAGCCGTGAGGATCAGCGCTCACGCATCCGCAACCCACGCGGGCCGAAAGCGGCGCCGCAACGAGGATCGCTTCGTCGTGCGCCCTCCGCTGTTCGGCGTAGCCGACGGCATGGGCGGGGCGCAGGCCGGGGAGCTGGCCTCGCGCCTCGCGGCCGCCGTGCTCGAGGACGACGAGACCGACGGCGCAGGTCCCGAGCAGCGTGTCGTCGCGCTGATCGAGGAGGCCAACCGCCGGGTCTTCGACCGCGCTAGCGGGGACGCCGCCGCGTCCGGGATGGGCACGACGATGACGGTCGCGCTCGTGGACGAAGATCGCGTCACGATCGGCCATGTCGGTGACTCGCGCGCCTACCGCCTGCGCGCCGGTGTGATCGAGCAGCTCACCGACGACCACTCGCTTGTGGCCGAGCTCGTACGCAGCGGCAAGCTGTCCCCCGAGGAGGCCGACCACCACCCGCAACGCTCCGTGATCACGCGCGTCCTCGGCACCGATCCCGACATCGACGTGGACGTCTTCAGCGTCGAGGGCCATACCGGCGACGTCTACATGATCTGCTCCGATGGCTTGACGACGATGGTCGACGACGAGCGGATCGCCGCCGTCCTCGTTGAGCACGGGGACGATCTCGACGGTGCCGCGCGAGCGCTTGTCGCCACGGCCAACCGGGTCGGGGGCGAGGACAACATCACCGTCGTCTGTTTCGCGCTCGGGGAGGACGACCCCACCGAGGAGACACAGGTGCTCGACACCCCGACCGCCGAGCAGAACCTCGCGGAGCAGGACGACGAGGACACGCTCTCGGGCCTCGACGGACCGGCCCCGCTTGGAACGTCGACCTCTGCCGAGGCCGAAAGGGAGGGCGAGTCGGCCGGTCGTAGCCTGCGCTCACTGGCCTTCGCGTTCGCCTTCGGGCTCGCCGCCGTGCTTGTCCTCCTCGTCCTCCTGCTCTCCGACGTCTTCTAGCGGGACGCGCCGTGAACGCCCGCAACCGCGAGCTCGTCAACCTGGTCGTCGTCGGCGCGCTGATGAGCGTCGGCTTCGCGAGCGTCTACATCGCGCTCCAGGAGCAGGTCTCGACCGTGTCGCTGTCGGCCGCGGGCTTCTTCTTCACGCTCTACCTCGTCGCCCACCTCGTCACGCGCGCCACCGTCCCCTGGGCCGATCCCTACCTCCTGCCGATGGCCGGCCTGCTGACCGCGATCGGACTGACGGAGATCTACCGGCTCGACTCCGACGACGCCTTTCGCCAAGGGCTCTGGGTGGTGATCGGCGTTGCGTTCTTCGCCGGCACCCTGTTTGTCCTGAGGCGCGATTTCCGCCGGCTGGAGTCGTACAAGTACCTCTTCGGGCTGGGCGCGCTCGTCCTGCTCATGCTGCCCGCCCTCCCGGTTATCGGCGCGGAGGTGAACGGCGCCCGCCTGTGGGTGCGCGTCGGCTCGTTCCAGTTCCAGCCGGGTGAGCTGGCGAAGATCATGCTGATCGTCTTCCTCGCCGGCTACCTGCGCGAGAAGCGCGAAGTACTGGCGCAGGGCCGGCCCAAGGACTTCGGCCCGCTGCTCGTCATCTGGGGCGGCGCGATGCTCGTCCTCATCCAGACGAACGACCTCGGCTCGGCGCTCCTCTACTACGGGATCTTCCTGGCGATGCTGTACGTGGCGACCGGGAAGGTGCTTTTCGCCGGCATCGGTCTCGGCCTCTTCGTGGCGGGCTCGGTTGTCGTCTACCAGTTCGTCGGGCGCGTAGAGCAGCGGGTGACGACCTGGCTCGATCCGTGGCAGGACGTGAACGACACGGGCTACCAGACGGTGCAGGCGCTCTACTCGATCGGCAACGGCTCCTTCGGCGGAACGGGTCTCGGCAAGGGGACCTTCACGACCACGGGCGGCGACAACCTGATCCCGTACGCCAACACCGACTTCATCTATGCGGCGCTGGCGCAGGAGCTCGGGCTGATCGGCTCGGCCGCGCTGCTGCTCGTCTACATGCTTTTCGTGCTGCGCGGCATGCGGACCGCCATGGTCGCCGACGACGGCTTCTCGAAGCTGCTCGCAGCCGGGCTGACGTTCGGCTTCGCGCTCCAGACGTTCATCATCGTGGGCGGCACCCTGCGGCTGATTCCGCTGACCGGGATCACGATGCCGTTCGTCTCTTACGGCGGCTCGAGTTTGCTGGCCAACTTCGTCCTGCTCGCGGGGTTGCTGCTCGTGTCGAACCGCGCGAATGCGAGAGGAAGAGCGTGAACCAGCAGATATCGCGGCTGGCCGTGGTGGGGATCGTGCTGCTCACGGCGCTGATCGTGGCGACGACGTACTGGCAGGCCTGGGCGGCAACCGGGCTCGCTGCGCGCCAGGACAACGCCATCCAGCGCGTGGCGCAGTTCTCGGTCAAGCGGGGCCGGATTCTCGCGTCGGACGGCCGCACCGTGGTTGCGCGGAACGTGCGCCGCCGCGTCAAGGGACAGACGCTCTACTTCCGCCGCTACCCGCTGCGCGGGCTTTTCGCGCACGTGGTCGGCTACTCGACCCAGGTGCGCTCGCGCGCCGGTATCGAGCAGTCGGAGAACGCCTACCTCACGGGCGCGAACACGAATCTCGGCACCGTGGTGGACACGACGCTCGACAAGCTTCGAGGAGGCACGATCGAGGGCAACGATCTCGTGCTATCGCTGCGGCCGGGCGCTCAGCGGGTCGCCTACGAACAGCTCGGCTCGAACTGCGGCTCCGTGGTGGCCCTCGACCCGGCGACGGGCCGGGTGTTCGTGATGGCGTCGACGCCGACGTACAACCCGAACCTCGTCGAGGGGAACTTCGGCGCGATCGCCCGGCGAGGCACGCCGTGCCCGGGCGGCGCGCCGCTGCTCAACCGCGCCACCGCCGGCCTCTACGCGCCCGGCTCGATCTTCAAGGTCGTGACGGCCTCGGCCGCGCTCCAGTCCGGTCGCTTCCAGCTCGACTCGACGTTCAACGACCCGGGCTACTGCGTGGAATACGGCGACCGGGTCAACAACTACGACACGAGCTCGCCCTTCGGCCGGGTGACCCTGCTCCAGGCCATGGAGAACTCGATCAACTCGGTGTTCTGCAACATCGGCATCCGCATGACCGCACTGCCGATCGTGGAGCAGGCTGAACGCTTCGGGTTCTACTCCGACCCGCCGCTCGAGACCCCCTCGGAGGAGCGGCGCCCGAGCGGGCTCTACCGCAACGGCAAGCTGTTCTTCCCCAAGGAGGCGTCACAGGTCGACCCGGGCCGGCTGGCGTTCGGGCAGGAGAGCCTCGTCGTCAGCCCGTTGCAGATGGCGATGGTGGCGGCGGGGATCGCCAACGGCGGGGTCGTCATGCGGCCGAGCGTCGTGTTGCGCGTGGTTGCGCCCGACGGCAGCGTCCTGTCACGGCGCAAGCCGAAGGAGCTCGGCCGCGCGGTCGACGCGGAGACGGCGGCGGGAGTACGGACGATGATGGAGGCGGTCGTCGGCGGGGGCACGGGCACGGCCGCCCAGCTGCCGGGCATCACGGTCGCGGGCAAGACGGGGACCGCCGAGACGGGCGTGAGCGGACGCAACAACGTGTGGTTCATCGCCTTCGCGCCGAGCGACGCGCCACGGGTCGCGATCGCGGTGGTCGTGGAGAACGTGAACAGCACAGGCGGCGAAACTGCCGCCCCGATCGCGAGAGCGGTCATGCAGGCACTCCTGCCGGAGACGTCGAATCCGTAGTCTCGATCCCTGACACATGGCTGCTTCGGACACCCTGATCAACACGCTCTTCGACGGGCGCTACCGCGTCCTGCGCAAGCTCGGGCGCGGCGGGATGGCCGACGTCTACCTCGCCGAGGACGAGGAGCTCGGCCGTCGGGTCGCCATCAAGATCCTCAACGAGCGCCATGCGGCCGACGACCAGTTCATCGAGCGCTTCCGCCGGGAAGCGACGAACGCGGCCGGACTCTCGCACCCGAACATCGTCTCGATCTACGATCGGGGCGAGGCCGAGGGCACCTACTACATCGCGATGGAGTACCTCGAGGGCTCGACCCTCAAGGACATCGTGCTGCGCGGGGGACCACTCCCTGTCGAGGACGCGATCGCGTACACGCGCGACGTTCTGAATGCGCTCCGCTTCGCGCACCGCAAGGGCATCGTCCACCGCGACATCAAGCCGCACAACGTGCTCGTCGACTCCGACGAGCGCGTGAAGGTGACGGACTTCGGCATCGCGCGCGCAGGGGCGAGCCAGATGACCGAAGCGGGCTCGATCATCGGTACGGCGCAGTACCTCTCGCCTGAGCAGGCGCGCGGCGGCTCCATCGACCAGCGGTCGGACCTCTACTCGGTCGGAATCGTGCTCTACGAGGTCCTCACCGGCACGGTGCCCTTCTCGGGCGATACGCCGGTCGAGATCGCCATGAAGCACCTTTCGGCCGTGCCCGAGGCGCCGTCGGCTCGGCGCCCCGATCTGCCGCCCGCGCTGGACCAGATCGTGCTGCGCGCGCTCGCCAAGGACCCGGAGGATCGCTACCAGACCGCCGAGGAGATGGACGCCGAGCTGGCGCGCGTCGCGGAGGGCCTCCCCGTCTCGACGCAGACCGCGGAGGCCGCGACCGCCGTGCTGTCGGGCGCCGGCCTTGTGGAAGCAGCCCCGACCGCTGTGGTGCGCCCTCCGTCTCCCGCAGCTCCCCACCGGCCTCCGCCACAGCCGCCGGGGCGCGGCTACTACTACGAGGAGCCGCCGCCGCGCGGCCGCCCGTTCTGGCCGTGGCTGCTCGTCCTGCTCCTGCTGGTGGCGGCGGGCGGGGCAGTCTGGCTCGCCTGGGGCAAGATCCAGGACGAGCTCGAGGAGACGAAGACGGTGGCGGTGCCGAACGTGGAGGGCATCCGCGAGATTCTGGCCGTCCGAAGGCTCCGCGAGCAGGGGTTCGAGCCCAAAGTCAAGCGGATCAAGGACGAGCAGGTGCCGGAGGGGTTCGTGATCTCTCAGGACCCGCCGGCCGGGAATCGAGCGCCCAAGGGCCAGTTGGTGATCGTGCGCTCGTCGGCCGGGGCGCCGGAGACCGAGGTGCCCGACGTCGTCGGCAAGAGCTTCACCGACGCGGTCCAGATCCTCGCCGACGCGCAGCTCAAGGCGAAACCGTTCGAAGTGCCGTCGCAGAAGCAGGAGGGCACCGTCGTCGCGCAGGCCCCGAAGCCGGGCGGGAAGGTGAAGACGAGCTCCACGGTCCGGATCAACATCTCGAAGGGGCCCGAGCAGGTGGTGGTGCCGGTCGTCATCGGCCAGCTCTACGACGACGCGGCGGCACAGCTCCAGCAGGGCGGATTCGCGGTCGCGCGCGTCGACGTCGACGACAACGAGCCGAAGGGCGTCGTCGTGGGCCAGAACCCGCAGGCCAACACGGCTGTCGCCAAGGGGTCCAAGGTCACGCTCAGCGTGTCGAAGGGGCCGACCGCGCTCGACGTACCGGACGTGCTCGGGCTCGACGAGGCCGCCGCCCAGGCCGAGCTCGCGGAGGCCGGCTTCCAGGTGCGGGTCAGCGACCGCGAGACCGACGACGAGGCGGAGGACGGCACGGTCGTCGACCAGCGGCCCGCGGCCTTGACTCCGGCGAAGCCGGGCTCGACGGTCACGATCTTCATCGGCCGCTTCCTCGGTGTCGGCCCGGGGAACGAGCCGCCGCCGCCCACGAGCCCGTGAGCGGCAGGGTGCGCGTCGCCGTCCTCACGGGCGGCCGCTCGAGCGAGCACGAGGTCGCGCTCGCCTCGGCGCGTTCGGTGGTCGAGGCGCTCGATCCCGCGCGTTACGAGCCGGTCGCGATCGAGATCGGCCGCGACGGCCGCTGGGCGCTCGAGGCGCGCCCGCTGCATGAGCTGACGAACGGTTCCGCCCCGTCGGTGCCTAGTGGCTCAGAGCCAGGTGGTCCGGGGGCCGCGGCCGAGACGCTGCCCGTTCCCACGAGACGCGGGGGTCCGGCGGTGCTCGGCGAGGTGGACGTCGTCTTTCCGGTGCTGCACGGCCCCTTCGGAGAGGACGGCACCGTGCAGGGTTTGCTCGAGCTGGCCGGCGTGCCGTACGTGGGCGCCGGGGTGACCGCGTCGGCGCTTTGCATGGACAAGGACCTGATGAAGGCAGTGCTGCGGGACCAAGGCATCCCGGTCACGCGCAACATCACGCTGCGGCCCGGGGACTCCGTGGAGAACCCGTACGGCTTCCCGGTGTTCGTCAAGCCGGCGCGGCTCGGCTCCTCTGTAGGGATCACCATGGCGCACGACGGCGACGAGCTGGAGGCGGGGGTCGAGCTGGCGTTCCGCCACGACGAGAAGGTGCTCGTCGAGGAGTTCGTCGAGGGCGTCGAAGTCGAGTGCGGCGTGCTCGGCAACGAGCGCCCCGTTGCGTCCATCCCGGGAGAGATCGTCGCGCACGCGGAGTGGTACGACTACTCCGCGAAGTACGACGAGGGCGGGATGGAGCTCGTCATCCCGCCGCGCGTCTCGCCGGAAGCCGTCGAGCGCGTCCAGGACCTCTCGGTCCAGGCGTTCGTGGCCACCGACTGTGAGGGCATGGCGCGGGTGGACTGCTTCGTGCGCTCCGACGGCGAGGTGCTGATCAACGAGCTCAACACGATCCCGGGCTTCACGGCCACGAGCGTCTATGCGAAGCTCTTCGAGGCTTCCGGCATCTCGTACCCGGAGCTGCTCGACCGCCTGATCGAGCTGGCGCTCGACCGCCACCGCCGGCGCGCCACGCTCCAGTTCTGACTGGTTTTCCGCCGATTCCAAGGTCGGCGCGCGACCTGGAGTACGCCGACCGCTAGCCGCTCGCTCTCAGCTCGTTCACGTGGACGGTCGAGTTCGGCCCCAGGTGGGTGATCCAGACGAGGTAGTAGCGCGCTGCTCCTCCGCGGAGCTCGTACCTCGTCGTCTGGCCGGTCTGTCGTCCATCCGACACGGTCTCGAACGGTCCGGTGGGCGAGCGGCCCGCGCGGATCTCTGCGGTGAAGCCCGGGGTGTCGGTCACGACCGTCATGCGTGAGAGCTTCGCGGCACGGCCTGCGTCGAGCACCACGCCGACGCCGGACTTCTCGACGCCCTGGAGGCCCGATCGGTACTCCTCGGTGCGCCAGAATGTGGCCCGGTCGCCGTCGGCGGCGAGCGCTGCGTCGTCGCCGTGCTCGGTCTCGTCCCCCTCGGGATCGTAGGCGTCCACCCCGATGAGGCGCACGGCCGCGCCTCCCCTAGGGGGGTCACCGCGATCGTCCCCACCGCTCACGCTGCGGGCAAACACGTACGCGCCCACCGCGGCCGCCGCCACGAGGGCGACGGCTACGAGCGAGCCGAGCAGAGCCCTCGCCGCACGGCGGCCGCGGCGACGGGACTGCGCCGGTGCCGGGGGAAAGACGAAGGTGGCCTGCGAGTCGCTGTCAGGGGCGGCTCCGTCCGCGCGGCAGGCTTCCAGCTCGGCGATCACCTCGCGCATGGACGCGAAGCGGTCCTGAGGGCTCTTCGCCAGCGCCCTGCCGACGAGCGCATCGAGGCGCGGCGGCACCTCCGGCCGGCGCTCGCGTGCGCTCGGCACGGGATCGTTGACGTGTCGCATCGCGACGGCGACGGGATTCTCGCCCTCGTAGGGGACGTCGCCGGTGAGCAGCTCGAAGAGCATCGCGCCCAGTGAGTAGACGTCCCCGAGCTCGCCTGCGGACTCGCCGCGTGCCTGCTCCGGGGGGATGTAGTCGCTCGTGCCGAGCACAGTGCCGGTGAGCGTCATGCCCTGGGTGTCGCGCGCACGCGCGATGCCGAAGTCGGTCACCTTGGCGCGCCCCTCGTCGGTCAGGAGCACGTTCTGCGGCTTCACGTCGCGGTGCACGACGCCGCGCTCGTGGGCCGACTCGAGCGCACGCGCAACCTGGATCGCCAGATCGAGCACCGTGCCGACCGGGAGGGGCCCACGCCGCCCGATGAGTTGCTTCAGGTTCTCGCCCTCGACGTACTCGAAAACGATGTAGGGACGGCCATTCTCCTCGCCGCGGTCGATCACCGTGACGATGTTCGGATGGGCGAGCTGCGCCACCGAGCGGGCCTCGCGCTGGAAGCGCTCGACCGACTCGTGGTCACGCGCGAAGTGCTCGTGCAGGATCTTGACCGCCACGCGCCGCTCCAGCAGGCGGTCGTGGGCGCGGTAGACGCTGGCCATGCCGCCCGAGCCGACGCGCTCCTCGAGCTCGTAGCGGCCCGCGATCAGCTCTCCGACCAACCCCTAACGGGGGAACCCCCTGGTTCCCCCGTTGGCCCCCTCCTTGCGGGCGTCAGCTTGGGTCATTCCGTTTCAGGAGCCGGCGGCTCGCGCGCTGGTCCTACCGTTGCCTGGCTGTTCGTTAGCCTCCCACCCGGCCGAGCCGGGCTCCGGCGGCTGGTCGCGCGCGGTCTCACCGAGAGCGTTCGTCATGGGGAACCTGCGGTTCCCCTTGCCCCCTCCCTTCGGGGCTGACTTTAGCTGGGAGGAGTCGCGGCCTCGGCGCCGACCGCGCCGTGGTTGCCGCCGCCGAGCACGCTCTCGAGCGACTCCTCCCAGACGGCGAGCGCCTCGTCCAGCTCGGCGTCCGAGATCACGAGCGGCACGAGCACGCGGATGCAGTTCCCGTAGATGCCCGACTTGAGCAGCAGGAGCCCGCGCGCGGCTGCGGCCTCCACCACCGCGGACGCCAGATCGGCGGCCGGCTCGCGCGACTCGCGGTCGCGGACGAGCTCGATCGCCAGCATGGCGCCCAGCCCGCGCACGTCGCCAATCGCCGGGAAACGCACCTGCCAGCGCAGCATGCGCCCCCGGATCGTCTCGCCGAGCTCTGCGGAACGCTGGACTAGCCCCTCGTCCTCGATCACGTCCAGGACGGCGAGCGCTGCCGCCTGCGCGACCGGGTTGCCGACGTAGGTGCCGCCGATCGCCGAGTCGCCCGGCGCATCCATGATCTCGGCCCGCCCGAGCACGGCCGACAGCGGCAGACCGGCCGCGATCGACTTGGCGAGGGTGATCAGGTCCGGCTCGACGCCGTAGTGCTCGATCGCCCACATGCGCCCCGTGCGCGCGAAGCCGGTCTGCACCTCGTCGACAATGAGCACGATGCCCTGCTCGTCGCAGATCCGGCGCACGCCCTCCATGAACGGCCGCGGGGCAACGACGAAGCCGCCCTCGCCCTGCACAGGCTCGATCACGATCGCGGCGACCGACTCCGCGGCGACCTGCGTGACGAGCGCCCGCTCGAGCGCCTCCAGCGCCGTGCGCGCGTCCGGTCCGCGGTACTCCTGCGGGAAAGGCACTCGGTAGACCTCGGGCGCGAAGGGACCGAGGCCCGCCTTGTAGGGATGCGTCTTCGACGTGAGGCTCAACGAGAGCAGGGTGCGACCGTGGAATCCGCCCTCGAAGGCGATCACGGCCGGCCGGCCGGTGTACGAGCGCGCGAACTTGACCGCGTTCTCGATCGCCTCCGTGCCGGCGTTGAAGAAGGCGGCCTTCGTCGGCCCTGAGATCGGTACCGACTCGCAGAGTCGCTCCGCGAGAGAGACGTACGTTTCATAGGGGACGATGGTGAAGTCGGTGTGGCTGAAGCGCGCGAGCTGCTCCTGGGCGGCGGCGACCACGTCGGGGTGCGAGTGGCCCACGTTGAGGCAGCCGACGCCGCCCGTGAAGTCCACGAACGTGTTGCCGTCGACGTCGGTGAGGGTCGCGCCGCGGCCCTCGGCGATCACCACCGGCAGATAGATCGAGAGCGGATCTGCGACCACGCGTGCCTTGCGCTCGAGGATCTCGCGTGACCGCGGACCGGGGATCTGCGTGCGCAGCTCGATCACGCGAGTAGTGGCCACGAAGCCACCATACCGCAGACGTCGGGCGTTCTGCATAGCTGCATAGAGAGGATGCAGATGCGGACTCAACGACGCCGTCGCACCGCCCGCGCGAGGCGGCGGTTGAGCAGGAAGGCAGCCGTGCGCAGGACAGCTCTGACAGCGGCCCGTTCGAGCCGGCCGGCTCCCCGGCGTGAGGATCGTCGCCTGCGCATCCACTGGATATCGTGCAGGCTGGCCGCGATGACCGACCTGACGACCCGCACCGGACTCTTCTCTTCAGGAATACGAGCGCGCGCAGGACGGTGACAGTGGAGAGGCGGCGGATCTTCACTCGTCTCGCCGGAGTCCGCGCTAGCGTAGTGCCATGGAGCTCGAGCCCTTCCTCGAGCAGGACGCCGCCCACGATCCCCTGCTCCAGTTCGAGCTCTGGTTCGAGGCAGCCAAGGAGGCGGTTCCGCTGCCCGAGACGATGGTGCTCGCGACCGCAAGCGCGGCGGGAGCCCCTTCGGCTCGCGTCGTGCTGCTGAAGGATGCGGACGAGCCGGGGTTCCTGTTCTTCACCAACTACGAGAGCCGCAAGGGCGTCGAGCTGGAGGAGAACCCGCGGGCAGCTTTGCTCTTCCACTGGCAAGAGCTCGGGCGCCAGGTTCGGGTCGAGGGATCCGTCGCACGGGTGTCCGACGCGGAGTCCGATGCCTACTTCAACGCGCGGCCGCTCGGCGCCCGGCTCACTGCGTGGACCTCCCGCCAGAGCGAGGTCATCCCCTCGCGGGAAGAGCTCGCAGAACGGGTAGAGGTCATGCGTCAGCACCTCGGCGAGGAGCTGGTCCGGCCGCTCAACTGGGGCGGCTACCGGCTCCGCCCGGAGGTGTACGAATTCTGGCAGCACGGCGACGACCGGCTGCACGACCGGCTGCGCTACCGGCTCGACGGCGAGAGCTGGGTGCGGGAGCGGCTCGCCCCCTGAAGCGAACTCAGCCCGCTCGCCGCGTCACTTCGGTGACTTTCACGACGAAGCGCAGCCTGGCTCGTCCTACCTTTCCGGTGACCTGCCAGCAGCCCACGGTCGGGAAGCTAAGGCCAGCCGGCTGGAAACCCGAAGACCCGTAACCGCCCGACACCTCGGCCGCCAACGGACGTTCGGACGCGTCGAGCCGGCGCCCCTGGATCACGAGTCTTCCCGGCACGCCCCGCCACCAGCCTTGCTTCGCGTAGATCGAGCCGTCTCCGCCGATGGTCGCCATGGCTCCGCCGTCCGGCAGGATTCCGGCCATGAGCTTGCCGTGCGCCCAGATGTGCGCTCGGAGGTACTTGGTTCCGTAGTTGAAGCCCGCAGCAGTGAAGCCGGCCCCGGGCGGCACCGTCCAGTTCGGAAGCGTCACCGGACACTGCTTGCCGTACGCCGAAGACGAACCAGACTCGGGCGACCCCGCGCCGATGGCTAGCGCGAGAACCGGAGCGAGCGCGGCTGCGAGAGCTCGGTCATGGGAGTTTCCCTTTCGCTTGAAACGTCATTTCGCCTACACCTGAAAGCCCCTCGAGGTTCCATCTTTGTCGCCGGGTTTCACGTCAAGCCCGGAGGTCGGGCTCCACGTCGGGAGCGGCTCGCCGGCGCACGGCGTCGCCGAAAAACCAGGGTCTGACCCTGAGACATGTCTCGGCGAGACATGTCGTTCGCCACAAGGGTGTGACGGTTCGTCCACAGGCCCGGCCCGGACGGCTTGTGGCGGCCATGATCTGGGTTCTGCGCGTTGGTCGGTGCATCCGCGAGGACCCCGGCGGTGGGGTTGCCCCTGCCCGCGGTGGGCAACCGTGACGGGACAGTCCCGCGCGGGGACAGCCCCTCCATCGGCGGAGGCGGGCTTGCCCCGCCGCAGCCACCACGCGCGAAGTCGCGTCTGATTCTTCGGCAAAAACCGTCGCAAGTCGTCATGGCCTGCGCAGCAGGCCGGACTTGCGGCGGGCTTAGAATCGGCCCGTGGTTCTCTCCGACCGGACGATTCGGCGCTTGCTCGACGAGGGCCGCATCGGCATCGACCCCTACGACGAGGAGCTGCTCCAGCCCTCGAGCGTGGACGTGCGCGTCGACCGCTACTTCCGCGTCTTCCACAATGCCCGCTACCCGTACATCGACGTCAAGGAGCCGCAAGAGGAGCTCACTGAGCTGGTGGAGGTCGACGGCGAGACACCGTTCATCCTGCATCCGGGTGAGTTCGTGCTCGGCTCGACGCTCGAGCGCATTACGCTGCCGGACGACCTCGTGGCGCGCCTCGAGGGCAAGTCGAGCCTGGGCCGCCTCGGCTTGCTCATCCATTCGACGGCCGGCTTCATCGACCCCGGCTGGGACGGCCATGTCACGCTCGAGCTGTCGAACGTCGCGAACCTTCCGATCACGATCTACTACGGCATGAAGATCGGCCAGCTCTCTTTCGTGCAGCTCACCGAGCCGGCGGAGACCCCTTATGGGGCCGACTCGCTCGGCTCCAAGTACCAGGGGCAGCGCGGCCCCACCCCCTCGCGCTACTGGCAGAATTTCGCGCTCGCGCGCGACGTTCCGCTCGCTGGAGGCAGACGTGACGACACATCCGACTAACCGCCGGCTCCGCGAAGCGGAGGCGGAGGGGTGATTCTGGTCACCGGTGCGACGGGCTTCGTCGGCCCGAAGGTGGCGAACGCGATCGCCGGCGCCGGCCACGAGATCCGCGTGCTCGAGCGCAAGCCGAGCAACGCCGAGCGTGCCGGAGTGCGCGCGTCCGAGACCGCCCAGGGAGACATGACCGATGCGGACAGCCTGCGGAGGGCAGTCGACGGCTGCGACACGGTCATTCACCTCGTCGCCATCCGTCAGGGGAAGCCCGAGCTCTTCGAGCGCATCATGGTCGATGGCACGCGCGCCCTGCTCGCGGCTGCGAAGGAGGCCGGCGCGCGCCGCTTCGTGCTCATGAGCGCGCTCGGCACGAACGAGCAGACGAAGGACCTCGTGCCGTACTACCGCGCGAAGTGGGCCGAAGAGCAGGACGTGAGGGCCTCCGGGATCGACCACGTCATCTTCCGGCCGAGCTTCGTGTTCGGCCCTGACGGCGGCATCCTGCCCACCTTCCGCAGGCTCGCCCGCCTGACGCCGGTGACGCCGATCACCGGCAAAGGCACACAGCGCATCCAGCCGATCTGGGTGGACGACGTCGCGCAGTTCTTCGCGCGCGCGGTCACGCTGCCCGAGGCGACGAACCGCACCTGGGAGCTCGGCGGTCCGGAGGCGGTCACGTGGAACGAGTTCTGGGTGCGGCTCAAGCGCGCGCTCGGCGTCCGCCGCCCGAGCGTTCACGTGCCGATGTGGTTCATGCGCGCCAACGCACTCGTCACCGAGCGGCTGCCCGGGAACATCCCGCTCACCCGCGACCTGCTGACGATGCTCGAGGCCGGCGACAACGTCACCACCGACGACTCGGCCACGCGCACGTTCGGCATCGATGTCGTGCCGCTCGACGAGCAGCTGCGCCGCGCTGCACAGTGACCGAGCGACTCGCCCGTGCTTCGACCGCGCACCCCTGGCGGGTCGTCGCCGCCTGGGTCGCTGCAGTGGTCATCTCGATGGGCGTGGTGGCAACGCTCCTCGGCGGCTGCTCACGGGCGAGGCCGAGCTGACGAACGAGCCGGAGTCGTACCGCGCGTACGATCTGATCGGGGAACGCCTGCCTCCGGATCCGAACTTCGCCACCGAGGTGGTCGTGATCCAGTCCGACCGGCACGCCGTCGGCGACGCCCGGTTCGACGTAGCCATCCAGGAGCTACTCGATGAGCTGGAGGCCATCGAAGGCGTCCGCGTGGTTGACGCACCACGCGTAGAGCTGGAAAAGGCCGACGGAGAATTGGGCGTCGTCGAGAACCCTGCAGCCGTCTCGCGAGACGGCCACTCGGGCGTAGTCACGCTGCGCATGGAGCAGGATCCGGAGGGGACGATTCCGACCGTCGTCGAGCGCGTCCAAGCGCTCGACGGCGGTGGCTTCGAGCTCGAGATCACCGGCGAGTGGACGGCCGAAGACGACTTCTCGCGGCTGTCCGAGGAGGATCTCCAGGAGGGCGAGCTGTTCTTCGGCCTGCCCGCCTCACTCCTCGTGCTCCTCGTCGTGTTCGGAACGGTCGTCGCGGGCCTGATCCCCCTCTTGATGGCGCTAGTCTCGATCGTCGTCGCCCTGGCGCTCACGGCCCTCGTCGGCCAGGCCTGGGACCTCTCGATCTTCGTAGTGAACATGCTGACGGGCATGGGCCTGGCGCTCGGCATTGACTACACGCTCTTCGTCCTGTCGCGGTTCCGGGAGGAGCGCGCCAGCGGGAGCGTGAAGGACGCCGCCATCGCCACCGCTGGGGCCACTGCCAGCCGTGCCGTCGTTTTCAGCGGGCTCGCCTATGTGCTCGCCATGACCGGCCTCCTGCTGATCCCGAGCACGATCTTCCGCAGCCTCGCGCTCGGCGCCATCCTGGTCGGCATCGTCTCGGTCGTCGCGGCGTTGACGCTCCTCCCCGCGGTGCTCGGCCTGCTCGGCGACCGCGTGGACGCGCTGCGCGTTCCCTATCTGGGGCGCAGCGGCGGCGAGAGCCGCTTCTGGAGCGCGATCGTCCGGAGCGTGATGCAGCGGCCCGTGATCGCCCTCGTCGCGAGCGCCGGGCTCCTGCTCGCCCTGTCGATCCCCGTGCTCGACCTCGAGACAGGCGAGAACGGCCTCAGCTCCCTCCCGAACCGCTTCCCGTCGAAGCAGGGTTTCCTCGCGCTCCAGGAGTCGTTCGGGGTCGGGACCACCGACTCGGTTCAGGTGGTCGTGGACGGCGACGTGACGTCAGAGCCTGTTGCATCCGCCTTGCGGCAGCTCGAGGGCGCGCTAGAGGACGAGCGCAGTCTCCGCAACGTCACCACGGAGGTGCACGAGGTGGAGAGGCTCGCGATCGTCGAGGCGGTCCCCTCAGGGGACAGCCGCGGCCCGGCGGCGATCGAGACGATCGAGCGGCTGCGCGCGCAGGTCGTGCCGGACACCTTCCGCGGTGTCGACGCGGACGTGCTCGTCACAGGCGAAACCGCCGAGTCGATCGACTACCGCGACGTGAGCGACACGTGGCTTCCTCGGCTGCTCGCCTTCGTGCTGGTACTCAGCTTCATACTGCTGACGCTCGCGTTCCGATCGCTCATCGTGCCGCTCAAGGCGATTGTGCTGAACCTGCTCTCGGTCGGAGCGGCGTACGGCCTGCTCGTGCTGGTCTTCGTCAAGGGCTACGGCAATGAGGTCTTCGGCTTCGAGCAGGTCGACATCATCGAGGCGTGGGTGCCGCTCTTCCTCTTCAGCGTGCTCTTCGGCCTCTCGATGGACTACCACGTCTTCCTGCTCAGCAGGATCCGCGAACGCTATGTCGAGACGGGCGACTCAGACGACGCCGTGGCCTGGGGAGTCGGCTCGACGGCCCGCATGATCACGGGCGCCGCGCTGATCATCATCGCCGTCTTCGCGGGCTTCGCACGCGGCGAGCTCGTCCAGTTTCAGCAGATGGGCTTCGGCGTCGCCGTGTCGCTCTTCATCGACGCGACGCTGATCCGCTCGGTGCTCGTCCCGGCGAGCATGACGCTGCTCGGCCGCTGGAACTGGTACCTGCCTCGCTGGCTCGAGTGGCTGCCGCGGGTGCAGGTCGAGGGCCCCGGCCGTTAGGGCACTAGGGGCGGATCTCGTCCAGATCGCCGCGCTCGACGCCCTGCTCCTCGATCGACTTTTGCTCGAGCTCGTCCGGAAGTGCGTCGTCCATCAGCTCGTCGATCTTCTCGCCCTCGTCCGCCTGCTCGACGTCGCGCGTTTCGTCCTGCATGTCGCCTCCTCGGTCGTGGTCGAGCGGCTCTACCCGGCCCGCACGTCTCGTAACCACGGACGAAAAAAGAAAAGGGGGCCGGTCGCCCAGCCCCCATTCCCGGTTACCAGCGGTGAATTAGTAGAGACGCTTCCGGCCGTCGCGCAGACGGCGGCGCTTTCAGCGAGTCCCCAACGCTGGCTAGACGATTCCCCGTAGGTCTCGGAGACACGTCCCTACCCGCTGGTACCTCCACTGCCGGTACTGCTGGAATCTGTCACGTCCGGACCACCTCCTTTCCGCGGTAGTCCGAGTGTAGCGGAGGGTCGGGATTGCTCAAACCTCACCGTGCCGGATCGCCGCTGAGCATCACCGAGAGCTCGAGCCCGCGGTCCAACGGCAGTGTGACGGTCTCCAGCCTGGGGTCGGCCTCTCTCGCCTGCGAGTACGCGCCGAGCGTGTCGGCGTGGGAGAGCACGTTGTCAGCGACGATCAGCGCTCCCGGCTCGAGCTTGGCGCGGGCGAGCCCGAAGAGCCGCTCGTAGTCACCCTTTTCGGCATCCAGGAAGACGATGTCGAACACGTCGTCGATGGCGGGCAGGGTCTCGAAGGCGTCGCCCTCGACGAGATCGGCCCAGCTCTCGAGGCCGGCTTCGGCGAGGTTCTGCCGCCATGCATCGCACTTCGCGGGATCGTGCTCGAGCGAGAGCACGCGCCCGCCGAGGTGCCGCACCCCGGCGGCGAGCCAGATGGAGGAGTACCCGCGCGAGCCGCCGATCTCGAGCACCTCGCAGTCGGTCTGTGGCGCGACGAGCGCGAAGAGGAACTGTCCGGTCGTCCGCGCCACCTGGCGGGCGCGCTCCTCGCGCGACACGCCGCGGGTGCGCTCGTCGGCGTCCTCGGCCTCGAGGCGCGCAAGCACTGCGCGGACGCGATCGTCGAGCACGAGGGCACGGTACCGGGGCCCCCAAAACGCAGGATCTCCCCGCTCGAACGTGAACACGCACGCAGCGGCCTTCCAAGAGCGCTTGGCGTAGCTGGGAGTACGCTCGCCTGATGCCGAAGCTGGCAGGCATCCCGCTGCCGCGCCGCCTGGTGAACGCCGCGGTCACCCCGCTCGTGGCGGCTGGGATTGCGCCGTACGGTCTTTACCTGCTTGCCGTACCGGGGCGCCGGACCGGTCGCCTGTTCCGGACTCCCGTCTCGGTGCTCGAACACGCCGGAGCGCGGTGGCTCGTCGCCCCCTACGGCGAGCGCGGCTGGGTCAAGAACGCCCGTGCCGCCGGCTGGGTGGAGCTAGCACGTGGTCGGCAGCGAGAGCGCGTTCGCGTCGAGGAGCTGTCCGAGGCCGAGCGTGGGCCGGTGCTGCGGGCGTACCTCCATCGCTTGCCGATGACCCGCGATCTCTTCGATGCAGAGCCGGGCGACCCGGTGGAGGCGTTCGCGGCGGAGGCGGGTCGGCACCCCGTGTTCCGGGTGCTCTAGGTCAGATCGACCTTGACCATCCCGTCGACGTCGACGCGCACCGGGAAAGTCTCGACGGGCGCGTAGGCGGGCGGGTTGAGCACGCGCCCGGTCTTGATCTCGAACTTGGAGCCGTGGCGCGGGCAGATGACGGTCGCGTCCTCGAAGTCGACCTCACCCTCGCAGAGCGGCCCGTCGTCGTGCGAGCAGCGGTCCTCGATCGCATAGAGCTCGCCGTCCAGGTTGTAGACGCAGGCGCCGATGTCGCCCGCGTGGACGGTCTTGACGGCGCCCGGCGGCAGCTCGTCGAGCGGGCAGACGTCGGCCTCGCCCACCTCAGCGAAGGTCGAGGTCGGAGGCGCTCGTTCCCCACTCGTCGGGGAGCGGGGTGCCTTTCGCTTTGTGCAGGGCGACCTTCAGCACGCCGAGGCCCAGGATGGCGCACTTGAGGCGAACCGGCGTGAGCGGGATGCCGACCTCTTCGAGAAGCTCTTCCTTTGGCATCTCGGCGACTCGCGAGGCCTTGCGGCCCTTGACCATCTCCATGAGCATCGACGTGGCTGCCTGGCTGATCGCGCAGCCGCGGCCCTCGAAGCGGATGTCCTCGATGGTGTCGCCGTCGCCTCCGAACGCGACCGAGACGGCGATCTCGTCGCCGCAGAGCGGGTTCACGCCTTCGGCGCGCACGTCGGCTTCATCAAGCGGGCCGTGCCCGCGCGGGTTCTTGTAGTGATCGAGGATCACCTCGCGGTACATCTGGTCGAACTCGCTCATCTCACCCCGAGGTTAGCGACTCGGCATCGCGCCTCCGCCGTCGGAGCGCCGGGCCCAGCCGACGGGACAGTTCCCTGCTGGGACCTGTCCCTGCATCGGCGGAGGCGGGCTTGCCCCGCCGCAGCCACACCGCGCGAAGTCGCGTCTGACTTTTGCAGTAACCCGCCGCAAGTCGTCATGGCGCGCGTCAGCGCGCCGGACCTGCGGCGGCAAGGTCAGCCGAAGACGGCGCGGGCCTTGTGGAGGCCCTCGACGAGGCGGTCGATCTCGTCGGGCACGGTGTAGAGGTAGAAGCTGGCCCGGTTCGTCGCAGACACTCCGAGGCGCGCCATCAGCGGCTGGCAGCAGTGGTGGCCGGCCCGGATCGCCACGCCGCCCATGTCGAGGATCTGCGCGACATCGTGCGGGTGAATGTCCTCGAGGTTGAACGACACGATCCCCGCCCGCCGGTCCGGAGGCGGGCCGAAAAGCTTGATCCCCGGAACGTCGGCGAGCCGCTCGAGCGCGTACGTGGTCAGGTCGTGCTCGTGCTGCTCGATCGCCTCGAGCCCGATGCCCTCCAGATAGTCCACGGCTGCGCCGAAGCCGACGGCCTCCGCAATCGGCTGCGTGCCCGCCTCGAACTTCGCCGGCACGTCACCCCAGGTCGTCTCCTCGAACTGCACCTTGCGGATCATGTGGCCGCCGAGGTTGAACGGCTCCATCGCCTCGAAGAGCTCCAGGCGCCCCCAGAGCGCGCCCACGCTTGTGGGCCCGCACATCTTGTGGGCCGAGAAGGCGAGGAAGTCGCAGCCGAGCGCCTGCACGTCCACGCGCCGGTGGGGCACCGCCTGCGCGGCATCCACGACCACGATCGCGCCCTGCTCGCGCGCCCATGCGGCCACGCGCTCGACGGGGTTGACCGTGCCGAGCGAGTTCGAAACGAGGTTGACGGCCACCACCTTGATGCGTTCCCGCGGCGCGATCGCGTCGAGTCCGCTGAGATCGAGCTCGCCGCTGCCGTCTACCGGGATCATCCGCAGGGCGGCGCCGGTCCGGCGTGCGACGTACTGCCAGGGCACGAAGTTGGAGTGGTGCTCGAGCTCCGTTACAACGACGGCGTCGCCCGGGCCGAGGTTTGTCATGCCCCACGCGTAGGCGACGAGGTTCAGGCTCTCCGTCGCGTTACGTGTGAAGACGAGCTCGCGCGGCGTGGGGGCGTTCACGAACGTCGCGATCTTGCGGCGCGCGCCCTCGTACTCCGCGGTTGCTCGCTCCGAGAGCGCGTACACGCCCCGGTGCACGTTGCCGTACGACGTCTCGTAGAACTCACGCAGCTTGTCGAGTACCTGGCGTGGCTTCTGCGCGCTGACCGCGGAGTCGAGGTACGCCAGCGGCTTGCCGTGGATGAGTTGCTCGAAGATCGGAAAGTCGGCCCGCAGCGTCTGCGCGTCGAGGCTCGTGTGCGAAGTCGTCAGGGCCACGGCTCCATCGTAGTCCCCGGTGGCCGGGGCCCCCCGCTCGTGGCGGCGCGTCAGTCCTTTAGCTCGATCGTCTCGAGGGCCATGGCGCACGCGGCCTCGACGTCGGATCGCTTCTCATCGGTGGACTGGCAATTCAGCGTGTACTCCGTCTTGCCGTCGAAGAGCACGATGAAGCGTGACTCGCCATTCACGGGCTCGGTGATCGGGAAACGGTACTCGTAACCCGGCATCCCGCCCGCCTCCGTGCGCTCCCCGCTCACCTTGCTCCCCGCGGCCTGACCGACGACCGTGTCGATCTCCTCTTTGGTCTTCGCGAGGTTCGACTCGGTGATGGCGATGTTGAGGTCGAACCGGGTGAGGATGATGAGGTTGTGGTCGTCCAGCCCGACGCCCTTGCGCGCCTTCGCCGAGCCGCCCGCCGTCGAGGCGACGTTGATGTCGTCAACCCGGTCGAACTCGCCGGGGTACTCGAAGGTGACGTTGAACTCGTCGTCCGAGAAGGTTTCTGGTCCGCTGTCGCTGGAGCCGCCGCAGCCGGCCAGGGCGAGTGCGGCGACTGCGAACAGCACCAGCAGCGCGCGTCCCACTTAGCGGCGAGAATACCTCGCGGCTCGTCAGGATGCGACGAGCACGGCCTCGGCGAGGCTGTCCACGAGCGCGTACCAGTCCACCTTGTCGACGACCACCACGCCCAGCGCGGCGCACGCACGCTCGATCTCCGGGTCCACGTAGGCCGAGAACAGCACGAGCCGTCCTGGGAAGCCGTGCGCGGTCAGCCGGCGAGCGACCTCGACGCCCGGGATCCCCGGCATTCGCTGATCGAGGATCACCGCGTCGTAGGTCGTCCGTGTGCACCGCGCGAGCGCCTCTCCGCCGCCCGCGGCGGAGTCCACCACCCACCCTTCGGCAGCGAGCACCACGGCGAGCATGTTCCGGATGTCGTCTTCGTCGTCCACGACGAGCACGCGGCCCAGCACCGGGCGAGTCATGCGGTCCTCCTTGTCGGGGTTGCTCAAGCCCGCGGAAGGGGCTCCGACTCTCAGCATTGTGCCCCGGTTGGCGGGTCGTCGAACTCCCCCGGCTGGGTGATTCGCACCCCTGAACGTGACCGCGCATGCGGAACCCCGCCGGAGAAGTGGACTCCAGCAGTACCTCGTGCGAACGGGGGTGCGAGACCAGGGGTATGCCCGCGCGTGCGCTGCCGAAGTAGGCTGCTCGCCCGTGGCCGACTTCGCCGAGACGATCAGGGACGGGTACGCGGTCACCGGGCCAGTCGTCGACCTCGGCCGCGGCGTCCACGCGGGCACCTTGCACCTTGATGCCGTCGTCAGCGCGCCGCTCAAGACGCTCAATCGGCACGGCCTGATCGCGGGTGCGACCGGCACCGGAAAGACCCGGACGCTGCAGCTCTTGGCCGAGCAACTCGCGGCCGCAGGCGTGGCTGTCTTTGCCGCCGACTACAAAGGCGACGTCTCTGGGCTCGCCGAGCCCGGCGCGGCGGACGGCCCTGCGCCAGACCGCATGCAGGAGCTCGGCTTGCCCTACGAGCCCGCGTCCTTCCCGGTCGATTTCCTCTCGCTCGGCGGCATCGGCCCCGGCGTTCCGGTGCGCGCGACGGTCACCGACTTCGGGCCGCAGCTGCTCGCGAAAGTGCTGGGCGCCAACGAGACGCAGGAATCGAGCCTGGCGCTTGTTTTCCGCTTTGCCGACGCGCGCGGGCTGCCGCTGCTCGACCTCGCCGACCTGCGCGCGCTGCTGACGTATCTCGACTCGGATGCCGGGAAGCAGGACCTGACCGGCATCGGTGGGGTCTCGGGCCAGACCATCGGCGTCCTGCTGCGGTCACTCGTCATGCTCGAGGACGGCGGCGGCACGGAGTTCTTCGGGGAGCCCCAGTTCGAGGTCGCCGACCTGTTGCGCACCACACCCGACGGGCGCGGCGTCATCACATGCCTCGAGCTCGCCGCTGTGCAGGACAAGCCGGGGCTCTTCTCCACGGTGCTCATGTGGCTCCTGGCTGAGCTGTTTGAGCAGCTCCCGGAGGTCGGCGATCTGGACAAGCCCAAGCTCGTCTTCTTCTTCGACGAGGCGCACCTGCTCTTCGACGATGCCACCGAGGCATTCCTCGACTCGGTCGAGCGGACGGTGCGGATGATCCGCTCGAAGGGCGTCGGCGTCTTCTTCGTCACGCAGGCGCCCACCGACCTGCCGAGCAGCGTGCTCGGACAGCTCGGCAACCGGGTGCAGCACGCACTCCGCGCCTTCACGCCCGAGGACGTCGACGCGCTGCGCAAGACGGTGCGGACGTACCCGACCTCGACCCTGTACGACCTCGAGCAGCTGCTGACCTCCCTGGGCATCGGCGAGGCGGCCGTGACCGTGCTCACCGAGCGTGGGGTACCGACGCCGGTCGTGCACACGCGCCTGCGAGCGCCCGCCGCGTCGATGAAGCCGGCCGCGGACGTCGACGGTCTCGCGCAGGCCTCTCCGCTCTTCATCAAGTACGGCGAGCGCGTCGACCGCGAAAGCGCTCACGAGCTGCTGGCGGCCCGCGTCGAGCGCGCGCCCGAAACGGAAGCGGCGCCGCAACCGGCGCCGAAGAAGCACTCCGGTGGAAGCGGGAAGAAGGAGCCGAGCGACGCCCTGCAGGACTTCCTCGGTTCCCGGCGCGGCAAGGCGCTACAACGCGAGGTCGTGCGCGGGGTGTTCGGCCTGTTGCGCAAGCGGCTCTAGCGTGAGCGACTACGTCTTCACGATGTACCGGGCCGACAAGTTCTACGGGCCCGACCGGCAGGTGCTCGCAAACATCTCGCTCTCGTTCCTGCCCGGCGCGAAGATCGGCGTGCTCGGTCCGAACGGTGCGGGCAAGTCGACCCTTCTCAGGATCATGGCCGAGCGCGAGGAGCCCTCCAGCGGCGTCGCCGAGCTGGCGCCGGGCGCGACGGTCGGCCTCCTCGAGCAGGAGCCCGAGCTCGATCCGGGCAAGGACGTGCGCGGCAACGTCGAGGACGGCGTCCGCCCGCTGCGCGACCTGCTCGACCGCTTCAACGCGATCTCGGGACGCTTCGCCGAGCCGGATGCCGACTTCGACGCGCTCCTCGCCGAGCAGGGCGCCGTGCAGGAAGAGATCGACCGCCGTGACGCGTGGACGCTCGACGCCACGCTCGACCGCGCCATGGATGCCCTGCGGCTGCCGGAGGGCGACCGCGAAGTCACCACGCTGTCGGGCGGCGAGCGCCGCCGTGTGGCGCTCTGCCGGCTGCTGCTGTCCTCGCCCCACCTGCTGCTCTTAGACGAGCCGACGAATCATCTCGACGCCGAGTCGGTCGCGTGGCTCGAGCGTTTTCTGGCGGAGTATCGGGGCACCGTCGTGGCTGTCACGCACGACCGCTACTTCCTCGACAACGTGGCGGGCTGGATCCTGGAGCTCGACCGCGGCCGGGGCATCCCGTTCAAGGGCAACTACTCGTCCTGGCTCGAGCAGAAGCAGGCGCGTCTCGCGGCCGAGGAGAAGCACGCCTCCGCGAGGCAGCGCACACTCGCCCGCGAGCTCGAGTGGGTGCGCATGAGCCCGAAGGCGCGCCACGCGAAGTCGAAGGCGCGCATCGCCGGATACGAGAAGCTGCTCGCCGAGGAGGGGGCCAAGAAGCTCGAGCGCGTCGAGATCCACATACCGGCCGGCGAGCGTCTCGGTGACGTCGTCGTCCAAGCCGAGGAGGTTGCGAAGGGGTTCGGCGACCGGCTGCTCTTCGAGGGACTGACGTTCTCGCTCCCGCCCGGCGGCATCGTGGGGGTGGTCGGGCCGAACGGCGCCGGCAAGACGACGCTCTTCCGCATGATCGTCGGCGAGGAGCACCCCGACTCGGGCTCGCTGCGGGTCGGCGACACCGTCGAGCTCGCCTACGTCGACCAGTCACGCGGCGCGTTGCACCCCGACAGCACGGTCTGGAAGGAGATCTCCGGCGGCCACGACACGATCGAGCTCGGGCGGCGCGAGGTCAACTCGCGGCAGTACGTGTCCTGGTTCAACTTCCGCGGCTCGGACCAGCAGAAGCGGGTCGGCGACCTCTCGGGAGGCGAGCGAAACCGGGTGCATCTCGCCAAGCTCCTGCGCTCGGGGGGCAACGTCCTGCTCCTCGACGAGCCGACGAACGACCTCGACGTGGATACGCTGCGCGCGCTGGAGGAGGCCCTCATCGACTTCGCGGGCTGCGCCGTGGTCATCTCCCACGATCGCTGGTTCCTCGACCGCGTGGCCACACACATCCTCGCCTTCGAGGGCGACTCGCAGGTGACCTGGTTCGAGGGCGACTGGGCCGAGTACGCCGAGTGGGTGAAGGAGACGCGCGGCCCCGGGGCGCTCGAGCCGCACCGCATCAAGTACAAGCCCCTGATCCGGGCATAGCCGACGTTGCGCTACAGCGATCTCACGGCGACCACAACGGGCTTCACCGGCTTCGTAGCGGCCGCTGCTCGGCGGTTTGGTCATCGACTCCCTCGTTGGCCTGTCGCTCTTGCTCGTCGCGGCCGGCGCGGCATTCGGACTGCTGAACGTCGGGATGCTCGAGCTGATCGACGACGTCGTGCCAGAGCACAGCGCGGTCGAGGCGCTCGCGTGGGTGACGAGCAGCGCGGCTCTCGGCGCAGCGGTCGACGCGGCAGCGGCGGGCGCGCTCGCGGGGTCGACCGCGGCGCGGTGCTCGCGGTCGCCGCCCTCGCCCCGCTGGCGGGCGCCTCGATCAGCCTCGTCCGCCGCAGCACGCTCGTCGGGTTGAGCGCACCCGGGACCGGCGCTTCCCGCGAGCATGCGCCATCCCTCCCAAGTAACACAGTGTCACTTGGGTGCGTGTGCCCCGAACGCACGACCCCCGCGCCTGCTTAGCAGGGAGGTCAGCCAAGCGGCCGCACACCGGTTCCCGCGAGGTGGTCGAGCAGTTCCTCGGGAGCGCGGGCGCGCATCGAGATCTCGAGGAGCATCCTGCCGGTCGAGGTGCTGTATAGCCGGCCGCGGCGATGGGCATGAACGAGTCGGCGGATCTGCTCGTAGCTTGGACGGACGAGGCCGAGCCCTTCGGCAACTTCGCCTACCCGGCGGCTGGTTTCCGCGATCGGAACACGGCGGTCGTCGAGCTGAGCGACCGCCTCCGCCACGCGGAGATCGAGGCGAGGCGCACTGATCGGCACGCCGAAAGTGTGCGCCGGCGGAGACCCGCTGACTCTCCCGAAAGGGTGCCATTTCATCCAAGTGACAACGTGTTACTTGGACGCCCAGCGGGAGCCCAGTGTCGCGGCCGAAGAATCGTGCGCGCTAAGGCTGAGCGACCTCGGGCGGAGCCTGACCGCTGTCGTCGTGACATCTCGGGCGCGAAATAGGTTCCCGCCGCAGAGCGCCGCCGAGCAGCGCACTGGCGCCAACAGGGCGCCGTTCAGCCTCAAGTGACAATGTGTCACTTGAGGAGTGGCTGAAACCTTTTCGCTCCGGCCGGGCAAGGGGGCGAGCGCTTGGGGGTCCGGGAACCGGCTCTTTTCGATCCGTGCGCGCTCGACGGTCTGCTCGGTTCGTGTGCGCGGAAACGCGTCACTGCCAGCTCAGGAAAGCGACCCGCTTGTCCCATCGTACCGCGCGTGTGCGTGGTGCAGGTACGGGCGGACGACGGCGACGACCGAACCTCGCAGACCGGCCCTCGCATCGCCCCGGTCGATGCTGCGGGCGACCCGCATGCGGCGCTCGCAGATCGGGCGCAAGCGTGCAGGTAGCGTCACAGCATGGAGCGTGAGCGCCCGCACTACAACTTGACGCTGGCGATCCTGACCATGGCCGGCGCGGCGTTTGCGTTGCAGCAAACGATGGTCTTCCCGCGCTGTCGACCTTCCAGCGGGAGTTCGACACGAGCACCGCCTGGGCGACGTGGGTGCTGACGGCCTTCCTCGTCTCGGGCGCCGTGCTCACGCCCATCCTCGGGCGCCTCGGTGACCAGTACGGCAAGGCGAGACTGCTGACGGTCAGCCTCGGGCTCTTCGTCCTCGGCTGCCTGGGTGCCTCGGCTGCCTGGAGCATCTGGTCGCTGATCGCCTTCCGCGTCGTCGCGGGTGCTGGCGCGGCCCTCTTCCCGCTCAGCTTCGCGATCATCCGCGACGAGTTCCCGCCGGAGCAGGTGAAGGTCGGGATCGGCCTGCTCTCGGCCGTGTTCGGCGTCGGCGGCGGCTTCGGCATCGTGCTCTCCGGTGTAATCGTCGATCACGTCTCGTGGCGCTTCCTGTTTCTGTTCGGCTCGATCCCGGTGGCGATAGCGCTCGTGCTCGTGCGACGGTACGTGCCCGAGTCGCCGGTTCGCGAGCGCTCGCGCGTCGACGTTCCAGGCGCGCTGCTCCTCTCCGGTGCGCTTGTCGCGGTGATGGTCGCGCTCACCGAAGGCGAGAGCTGGGGCTGGGCGTCCGCACGTATCGTGGGACTGGCGGCCGCGGCCGCGGCGCTCTTCGCGCTCTGGGGCCTCGTCGAGCACCGCTCTCGATCACCAATGGTCGACCTGCGCATGCTCGCCCACCGGCCGGTGCTGCTCACCAACGTCACCACCGTGATCGCAGGCTTCGCGCTGTTCGGCTGCTTCGTTCTCGTGCCGACCTTCGTCGAGGCGTCGGGCTCCCATGGCTATGGCTTCGGCGCGAGCGCGACCGAGGCCGGCCTTTACCTGCTGCCGAGCTCGATCGCGCTCCTCTTCGCGGGCCCGGCCGCGGGCCTCGTCGGCAGGCGCGTCGGCTCCAAGTGGCCGCTGGTGGCGGGAATGGTGCTCATCAGCGTCGCGGCAACGCTGCTCGCGACCACGCACGACCGCCCCTGGCAGGTGGCGGCCGCGACCGGAGCGCTCGGCGCCGGGGTCGGCCTGGGGTTCGCGGCGATGGCCGCACTCGTCGCGGAGAACGTGCGGCCGACCGAGACCGGCGTGGCCACCGGCATCAACACGGTCGTGCGCATGATCGGGGCGGTTGTGGGCGGGCAGATCGCGGCGGCGCTGCTCACCGCCCGGACGATCGGCACGTCGGCCGTGCCCGCCGAGTCGGCGTTCACGACCGCGTTTGCGCTCAGCGCGGTCGCCGCTCTCTTCGCCGCGGTGGTCGCCCTCGCGATCGCGCGGCGCCCGGCCGTGAGGCGTCTGGAGCCGCTGGAGCTCGCCGACTGACCGTGGCCGACAAGGCGGACGAGATCGTGCACGCGCAGCCTGCGACCCTCGAGCGCTTGCGCGGGATCTGCCTGCGCTTCCCCGAGGCGATCGAAACCGGAGGGGTCGGCAACCCCTCATTCAAGGTGCGCGAGAAGATCTTCGCGATGCAGCACGGCCACCAGGGCCGACCGTCGTGCTGGGTCAAGGCGCCGCACGGCGTCCAGGGAATGCTGGTCGGCCACGATCCCGAGAGGTTCTTCGCGCCCCCGTACGTCGGCCAGCACGGCTGGGTCGGCGTCTGGATCGACGGCAGCGTGGACTGGGAGGAGCTCGCCGATCTCGCCGAAGAGAGCTACCGGATGACGGCGCCCAAGCGGCTCGTCGAGCAGCTCGACCACTGACCGAGAGAACGTCTCTCCTTTCACTGGCGAAGGCTGGCTCCGCCGGCCGTAGCCACAACGCGGCCCCGGCGCGTTTGCGGGTTGGGGAAGGGGGTCCACGTGAGAAACCGGCCGTTTCCCCCGTGCAAGCGAGCTCACGCCGCGTCAGCGGCGGGGCGAGCGAAGCTACCGTCCCGGCATGGCGCCCAACCCGCTCGACGCCGTGCGCTCACTCGGCGACCAGCTCCGCCGCACGGCCGGGCCGGAGGTCGAGGACTGGCTGGCCGACCGTTTTGGCCAGCGTCGCCTGCCGCCACTGCCGCTCGAGGAGCTGCAGGGCGAGCTCGACTCGCTCGTCGGTCTCAACACGGTCAAGGAGCAGGTGCAGGCGCTCGTTGCCTTCTTGCAGGTGCAGGCGCGCCGCAAGGAGCACGACCTTCCCGAGGTGGCCACCAGCCAGCACCTTGTCTTCCTCGGCAACCCGGGCACGGGGAAGACCACCGTGGCGCGCCTGCTGGCGCAGATGTACCGCTCGATGGGCTTGCTGCAGAAGGGTCACCTCGTGGAGGTCGACCGCGCCTCGCTCGTGGGCCAGTACGTGGGCGCCACCGCCATCAAGACCAACCGCGCCATCCGGCGGGCACTCGACGGCGTCCTCTTCATCGACGAGGCGTATGCCCTCTCGCCTGGCGAGGGCGACGGTCGGCTCGACTTCGGCCCAGAGGCGGTGGAGACGTTGCTCAAGCGCATGGAGGACTACCGGCACCGGCTGGTCGTGATCGTGGCCGGCTACCCGCGCCTGATGCGCGCGTTCCTGGACTCGAACCCGGGGTTGCGCTCGCGCTTCGCCCGTGAGATCACCTTTCCGGATTACTCCACGGCCGAGCTCGTCGCCATCACCGAGCGGCTGGCGGCCGACCACGTATACCGCCTGGAGCCCGAGGCGCGCATGGCACTCGAGTGTGTTCTGGAGAGCGCCCAGCGCGGCGAGGGTTTCGGCAACGCGCGCTATGCACGGACCCTCTTCGAGCAGGCGCTCAACCGCCAGGCGTTGCGGCTCGCGCAGCTCGAGGGGCGGTCGCTGGAGGAGCTCGACCGCGCGGACGTGACGACGGTGACCGCATCCGATCTCCTCGAGGCCGCGCGCCTGCTCGGCGAGGAGCCCGAGCGCACCCGCCGCCGCCGCTGGCTCGGCGCCTAGTCCGTCCCGCGGAAGCGCAGTCAAGCGCACGGTACGGTTTCACCCGCTGCCGACCAGGGAGGTGCTCGATGCCCGACACGATCACGCCGTACCTGTTCTACGAGGACGCGGGGGCAGCCATGGACTGGCTCGCGAAAGCATTCGGCCTCCGCGAGACGGTGCGGATGGAGGGCGAAGGAGGTCGTGTCGCTCACGGGGAGCTGGAGCTCGGCGGACAGACGGTCATGCTCGGCGAGCCAGGCGGCGACTACCGCAACCCCAGGCGGCTCGGCGGGGGGACAGCCGGCGTGCACGTCTACGTGGACGACGTCGACGCCCACTTCGAGCAGGCTCGTGAGGCCGGCGCCACGATCCTTCGGGACCCGACCGACCAAGAGTACGGCGACCGCCGCTACGACTGCGAGGACCTCGAGGGCCACCAGTGGTACATCGCGACCGCGATGTCGCCGACCGCATCAGGCGAGGACAAGGCCGCGGAGCACGCGTCCGCCGAATGAACGCCGAGCCGGTCGAGCTGCGGATTCTCGGCTGTCTGATCGAGAAGCAGCACACGACCCCCGATGCCTACCCGCTGTCGCTGAACGCGCTGCGGCTCGCGTGCAACCAATCTACGAATCGCGACCCCGTCGTCGACTTCGAAGAGTCGACGATCCGCGAGGCGCTCGAGCGCCTGTCGCGGCGGCGTTGGGTCCGGCTGGCGAGCGGCGCCGGCTCGCGGGCCACCAAGTATCGGCACCTGCTCGACGAGGCACTCGGGCTCAGCGGTGCGGAGATCTCCCTGCTCGCCGTGCTCATGCTGCGCGGGCCCCAGACACCGGGCGAGCTGCGGGCGCGCACCGAGCGCCTCCATCGCTTCGAGAGTCACGACGAGCTGAGGCAGACGCTCGAGCACCTGGCCGCGCGCGGGCTCGTGGCGGGCGTCGGCAGGCGTCCCGGCCAGAAGGAGGAGCGCTACGCGCACCTGCTCTCAGACGGCGGGAACGACGCGGCTGCCGCCCCGGCACCCCTGTCGCTCGAGGCGCGCGTGGGGCGCCTGGAGGCTCAGGTCGCCGCGCTGCAAGAGGCGTTTCAGGATGGCGTCCACGACGCCGATCCCGCGGTCAAGCCCGGCGTCTGAGCTGCCGAGAGGACGAAAGATGATCGGTACGTCGT
>JBHEMZ010000106.1:0-12651 GCA_046262315.1 Gaiellaceae bacterium | reverse complement strand
GCCTGAAGGTCTGCGGAGCATCGGGCTGTCAAACGAGCACCGACGCCGAGCAGCTCCGCCAGTGGGAGCCGGAGTCGAACGTCAACCCCGACTCCGTCAGCTTCACGAACCCGCAGGCGTACTACACGATCGAGCTCGGGTTCGCCGAGCCGGCCCGGGCGTCGCTCCTGGCCGCCACCCGCCTGGTGGCCGGGAATCCGCCGCGTCTCGCAATCGTCACGCTGGCCCCCGACGGCTCGGGCATCCGCGCCGTGGTCGAGGCGCCGACTAACGACGGCGCGCTCGTGCGGGTGGACGCGCCCGTGTGGGTTCCCGCGGGTGACCGCATCCTGTTCACGGGCGTAACGGCCGAGCGGGAGGACGGCCGAGTCGGCGAGGAGGGCACGTTCTCCTACTACGAGTCCGACATCTTCTCGATCACGCCCGACGGGAGCGGCCGTGAGCGTCTCACCGCTACGCACGACGCAGGCGGGGCCGTGCCGTCGCCCGATGGCGCGACGATCCTTTTCGCGCGCCGTGAGCATCAGGATCGCTTCCCGCCCACGAGCGGTCTCTGGCTGATGGACGCCGACGGCAACCGTGCCCGGCGCCTGCTCGAGGTGCGGGACGGACAGCTCGACTTTCCGGGCGGGTGGTCTCCGGACGGCGAGCGCATCGTCTTCACACGCTGCCGCTGGACGCCTCCGGGCCCCGGTGGCCGCACGCCGAACAGCTGCGCGGTCTACACCGTCGCCCCCGACGGGGAAGACCTGAAGCGGCTCGCCGACCGCGCCCGGGGCGGGTTCTTCTCGCCCGACGGCAAGCGCATCCTGTTCGTCTCGGATCGGGACGAGCACGGCCTCCACCAGACGGGCTCGGATGAGGAGGACTTCGCGAACGAGCTCTACGTGATGGAAGCCGACGGTGATCACCAGCAGCGCCTTACCGAGACGGAGGGACTCGACGAGCAGGCGCACGCATGGTCGCCGGACGGACGGCTGATCGCGTATGCGCGAGCGGGCCCGAACCGGTTCTCGACACAGCTCATGCTGATGCGGGCAGACGGCAGCTGCCCGACTCGAATCGCGGGAGACGCCGCCTCCGCAGACCAGATGTCGATCCCCGATTTCCGCAGCCCCTCGTGGCGCGGTGGGCGGGTCGCGGAGGTCACGCTCGACTGCTCGTGACGCGTGCTTTGCAGGAAGTTCCACGAGCGGTAGCACGTTCTTAGACTTGTGAGCGTGGAACGCAAGCTGGCCACGGTGCTGTTCGTCGACCTCGTCGGCTCGACCGCGCTCGTGGCGCGCACAGACCCGGAGGTCGTCCGCCGCCGCATCGACCGGTACTTCGAGCACGTCTCCCGCTGCGTGACGCAGCACGGCGGGATCGTGGAGAAGTTCGCGGGTGACGCCGTCATGGCTGCGTTCGGCATCCCGCAGGCGCATGAGGACGACGCCGAGCGCGCAGTGCGGGCCGCGTTCGCGATCCTCGATGCGGTCGCCCGGCTCGAGCTCGACGCCCGGGTCGGCATCGAGTCCGGAGAGGTCGTCGTCGACGAGGGCGACTCCACCTTCGCGACGGGCGAGGCGGTCAACATCGCGGCGCGCCTCCAGCAGGCCGCCGAGCCGAACCAGATCCTGATCGGCGCCGGTACCCAGCGGCTGACGATCGGTCGGCTCGAGCTCGAGGATGTTGGCCCGCTTGCCGTCGCCGGTCGCGCCGAACCGGTCTGGACGTGGCACGTGACCGGCGTTGCCGGCGGCGGCCGTCGAGGCCCCGCCACCGACGCGCGCTTCGTGGGCCGTGAGGCCGAGCTCGAGCTGCTGCAGAACACTTTCGCACGCGCGGTGCGCGACGGGCGCGCGCACCTTTTCACGGTCTACGGCGAGCCCGGCATCGGGAAGACGCGTCTCGCCGAGGAGTTCCTGGAGTCAGCCGAGGGCGCGACGGTGCTGCGGGGCCGCGCGTTGCCGTACGGCGAGGGGATCACGTACTGGCCGCTGGCGGAGATGGTCAAGGCCGCGGCGGGAATCGCCGACGACGACCCCCTCGACGAGGCACTCGAGAAGCTGCGCGCATGCTGCCCGGCCGAGGCGGTCGTCGACCTGCTCGGGCTCGCCTCGGGGGTGCTGGAGGCGGTTCAGGGCGATGCCAGCCAGCAGGAGATCGCGTGGGCCGCGCGCGCTTGGGCCGAGCGGATGGCGGAGCCGCAACCGCTGATCCTCGTCTGGGAGGACATCCACTGGGCCGAGGAACCGCTGCTCGACCTCATCGAGCACCTGGCCACGTGGGCCGGCGACGTGCCGCTCCTCCTGCTCACACTCGCCCGTCCGGAGCTCCTCGACGTTCGCCCCGACTGGGGTGGCGGCCGCGTTCGCGCAACGTCCATCGAGCTCGAGCCGCTCGCGCCGACGGAAAGCGAGCAGCTCGTCGAGGCACTGCTCGAGGGAAGCAGCGACGGCACCCTCGCGCCCGGCGAGCGGCGGGCGCTGCTCGAGAAGACAGAGGGCAATCCGCTCTTCGTCGAGGAGACCGTGCGCATGTTCGTGGAGGAGGGCGGTGACGGGGCGGCGGGACGGATCCCCGACACGCTCCAGGCACTGATCGCCGCTCGCATCGACCGTCTAGCGGGAGACGGCAAGCGCGTGCTCCAGCGCGCCGCGGTCGTGGGGCGGGTGTTCTGGAGCGGCGCCGTCTCTCACCTCTCGCCTGAGCTGGACGACCCCGGTGCGGTGCTCGAGGACCTCCTGCTCCGCGATTTCGTGGCGCGCGAGCCGCGC
This sequence comes from Gaiellaceae bacterium, assembly GCA_046262315.1. Taxonomy (GTDB): domain Bacteria; phylum Actinomycetota; class Thermoleophilia; order Gaiellales; family Gaiellaceae; genus JACVRM01. The sequence continues at coordinate 9,892 of JBHEMZ010000106.1, read as the reverse complement.
TCGACCATCTCCGAGCAGACGGCCTATCGCTTCAAGCACGTGCTCATTCGCGAGGTGGCGTACGGCGGGCTTGCCAAGGCATCGAGAGCCGCCTATCACGAACGCTTCGCCGAGTGGCTGGCCGAGAGCGCCGGGGAGGAACTGCTCGAGATCCGTGCTCACCACCTCGACCAGGCGGTCGCGCTCCTGACGGAGCTCGACGGCGAAGCCCCGCCCGAGCTGGCGCAGGCCGCCGCAACTGCGCTTGCGAAAGCCGGCAGGCGGGCGCTGGCCCAGGAGGCGAACCGCTCGGCACGACGCATGCTGCTGCGGTCGGTTGAGCTCGACGCGACGCTCGAGCGCCGCTATCAGGCGGCGCGCGCGGCCTGGCGGCTCGGTGACATCCCCTCCGTCTCGGTCGAGATGGAGACGGTGCGCGAGGCGGCGATGAAGGAGGGCGACACCCGGCTCGAGGCGCGCGCGACGACCGCGCTCGCCGAGGCGGTGCTCTACCGCGACGGCGAAGTGGAAGCCGGTCGCGAGCTCGCCGAGCGGGCCCTTGGCCTCCTTGAAGGACACGAGGACGACGAAGCACGCTATGACGCGCTCGAGATGCTCTCCACGGTGGGCTGGTGGACGGGGGATCTCGCGGCGGTGGAGCGGTACAGCAGGCAGATGCTGGAGGTGGCCGAGCGAGTCGGGCGCAAGGATCTCGCGAGCCAGGCGCTCACGACGCTCGTTTCGGTGCACGACGCGCGGCTCGAGGAGGACGAGGCCGAGGCGCTCCTGGCGCGGGCCACCGAGCTCGCGGACGAGAGCGGGAGCATCATGGCACGCGCGTGGGCGTGCCGAGCCCAGGGCGATCTCGCCTCGCGCCGGCGCGATCTGGACGCCGCCGAGGCGTCGTACGAGAGCGCCCGCGAGCTCTTTGCCGAAGCCGGCTCGGCGGCCGCGCTCGCCAGTACGCTCCAGCACCTTGCACTGGTCGTGCTCAGGCGCGGAGATCCGGCCCGCGCGGAGAAGCTTTTGCGCGAGTCGACGCGCACGCTGCGCCAGCTGGAGCGCCGCGGCGCGCTGGTCGAGAGTCTGCGCGCGCTCGCCGAGCTGCTCGTCGGCCAGGGCAAGATCGACGAGGCGGAGCGGTTCGCGCTCGAGGCGCGGCAGATCGTCACGCCGCAGGATGTGACCTCGCTCGCCAGCACGAGTACCGCGCTCGGCCTCGTTCGCGAGGCGCAGGGCCGCGACGAGGAGGCCGAGCGGCTGTTCCGCGAGGCGCTCGAGATCCTCGCCCGTACCGAGTGGCAGAGCATCCAGCGCAAGCCGCTGCGTGCGCTGGCCCGGTTCCTGCGCCAGCGCGGGCGGGACGACGAGGCGCGGGGCTTTGAGGATCGTCTCGCCGAGCTGGGCGCGGCAGCAGCCGCGGGGGCCGCGAGCTAACGCGGCGCCGCAGCGAACGCGCTCACCTAACCATCCGGATGTGGCTCCACCGGCCGCGTCCCGCGCGGACACTTGCAGGGACTGTCCCTGAAAAGTGTCCCGCCCGGCCATGGCGTTCGCGACAAAAGTGTGACGTTCTTTCCGCAGGTGCAATGTGCCGGCCCGTGGCCGCTCGGGGAAGCCGCGCGCCTTGTAGCCGTCGGGCTTGGAGCGGGCGTCCAGTGGGGCCGTAACTTGACGTAGAAGTGCGAACGTGGCCTAGATCCGTGGTCCGAGTTCGCGAATACGCAACAATCGTTCTCAAGCGCGAGGACGCTGCGCGCGATTAGCTATTTCGGCACGGTAGTCAGTTCGCGCACCTGACCCCCAACCTTCGCGATCATGTCGTGAACGTCCACTGCTTCACGCAAAAGCCCAGTGGCGGCGACGGCGAGAGCCCGAAGTAGCTCCTTTCGCTCCAGTGAGCGCACGAGCGCGCCGTCAAAGCTGTCGCGGACGTCCGAAGGCAGTTGGTCGAATCCTTTCGCGTACCCCGTCGGGAGGTCGTGACGCAGGCAGGCGAGGGTGAGCGCGTGGTCGCGCACGCAGCTGATGCAGTACTCCGCGTGCCACCACTGCCCACGTGCGACCCCCACCACCGCATGGCGTGCATAGAGAACGGCCCAACCGAACAGGCTCCGCGCTGAAGGAGGTGGAGTGAACTCGGCGTTGTGCGGGCCGAAGAGCAACCTGAACGTAGGACTCGTCTGCCGAACGCTCTCTGGGGCGAACGAGAGGTCGACTTGTAGCCAGTCCGCGAGTAGGAACACGCAGTAGATCAAATCGCCGCTGGCAAGATCGAGCAGCGGCACTGCATCGAACACTTCAGCTAGCTCAAGAGTCCAGTCCTCCAGCACTTCCGCCACAGAAGCGCCCTCGGCAACTCCGAACGTGAAATCGAGATCTGACCAGCGGTCTCCCTGCCCGAGCGCGAGAGAACCGACAGCGGCGGCAGCGACGATCCGCGGGTCCGACTCCGCGAGCCCTAGCACGTGGTCACGTACTCGGTCGCGCTCTTCAACCACGGGCATCAGCTCCGATTACCCTTCCTCCTAGGCGGACGCGGCTGCTGCCGCAGCGACAAGAGCGGCCCGGATTGCCTCGTGTGACGCTTCGTCGGGGGACTCGCTGATAACCGTCGCCGGCCGCTCGAAGCGCGCCAGCGCCTCGCCGAGCGGCTCCGCGCGCAGCGTCCCGTCACCGTAGGGCAGGTGCTTCGTCTCGTTGCGGTTCGCAAACGCGATGTCCGAGAAGTGGACGTGGAACGGCGCGCCTGGGTCGAGCAGCTCGTCCGCCGCCTCCAGCACGCCTGCGAATGCCTCCACGTCCGTGAACGCGCCGTCGCTGGTCGCGTGCAGGTGCGCGAAGTCGAGCACCGGCCGCACCCAGCCGGTGCGTGCCGCGATGACGAAGACGTCCTCGGCGGTGCCGAGCTCCCGGACTCGCCCCATGATCTCTACCCCGAAGGGCACGGCGCGGCCCTTGCCCTCGAGGCGCTCGCGCAGGTCGCCAAGCTGCGCGCAGACGTCGTCGAGCGCCGCCTCGCGCTCGCGGCCGAGCAGGAACCCGGGGTGGAAGACGACCAGCTCCGCGCCGCACGCCACGGCCACGCCCGCGCTGTGGTCGAGCATGCCGAGTGCCATGCGGTACTTCTTGCCACGTTCGACGTGCCCGAGGAAGGCCGGAATCGGCGCATGCACGGACAGCACGATCCCCGCATCGCGCGCGACCTCCCCGAAGCGCTCGGCCCAGGGGTAGTCCATCCAGAAACCGCCCTCGAAGTCGATCTCGCACGCCGTGTGCCCGCGCTCGTCGAGCAGCGCGACGGCTTCCTCGGGCGAGTCGCGCGAGGGCACGCGGGCAGGGCCGAAGCGAAGCTCGCTCACGGCGGCCACGCTAGCCGACGGGGCCGCCACGGTTATGGCGTCGCGGCCCCGTCGGAACGAAGTCAGTCGAGCGGGATCCGGACGACCTCACCGATGCCCGGCGAGGTGCCGAAGTTCGAGACGTACGCCCAGCCATCCCGGAGGGCCAGGCCGGTTGGCGAGGTGAGCCCGGTGCTCGCGACGGTGGTGCGCGTGCCGTTCGGCGCGACGCGAATCAGCGCGCCCGTGGGATCGGGCGAGAAGAAGCTCGTCGCCCGGTACTGGAGCACGTAGAGGTTCCCGTCGTCGCCGAACGCCAGGTCGATGATGTTGGTGAAGCCGTCTGCGTACACCGTCGGCGCCGACCCGGGAACGACGCGGTAGATGCGCGCCGCGCCGGGCGGGAACGGGAAGCCTGTCAGCTCACCGACGTAGAGCGCGCCGTCGGGGCCCTGCGTGACCGAGTCCGGCACCGGATCCATGGGGATCCGCGCTTCGGGCGGCAGGCCGAGAAACGGCGGTGCCGGCACGAAGCGTGGCGGGAAGGTGGCGATCGTGCTGATCGTGTGACCGCGGCCCACCGCATCGGTGGGCGCGACGTCGAGCAACGAGTTCCCGCCCGCGTCGACCAGATAGCGATGTCCAGGCCGGGCGAGGACGGCGTACGGATTGCTGTCGACAACGCGGCCGTCCGGATTCACGGTCGCCTCGTAGGCACCGATGTCGGCAATCGACCCGGACAAGACGGGGAGGGCGACCCGGAACCGGATCAGATGCCCGAAGAGCGCAGCTTCAGGGCCGAAGCGCGACCGGATCACCGGATCTGCGCCCAGTCCAATCGGCACGTAGCCGTAGATTCCCCCGTCGAAGGAGACATCGTGCGGCCCAATCGCGGCGGTCCCGTCGGGCAGCCCCTGCGAGGGCAGCCCCCGGACCACGCGCCGCTGTCCGAACGTGCCGACGCGGGTGATCGCACCGGTGGTTCCGAAGCATCTGAACTGGTGGGCCGCACCGATATCGCACGGGCCAGGGCCGCCGCGGCCGGCTTCAGCCACGTAGAGCGCGCCGTCCGGTCCGAACGCCAGGCCGCGCGGATTGTCGAGGTTTCGCGCGACGACGGGCCAGCCGTTGGCCGCAGAAGCCTGCGCGACCCCGAATGTCGCGACGAGGACTGCGACAACGACCAGGAGGCCGCCGAGTCGTCTCATCATGAGAATCCCCTTTCTTTGTATCTCGCGGCGCATCCTTTCACCCTTCCAGCGGCGAGTCCACCCCCGCCGCCGGTGCCGTCCGATCAGCCTCCTACGCTGCGTTCATGGCACATCGCCCCAGCCGCATCGATCTCCTCGAGCTCGACATCGACCTGCGCCTGAACGACCTCTGGCGCGAGGCTTGCGACGTCTCCGAGTGGAACCTCGAAGTCGTCGGTGCGTTCTTGCGCGCCGCCTACGGCAAGGGTTACTGCGACGCTCTGACCGAGGACTCTCCCGGATCGTTGTGCGAAGAGCATGGCTACCGGGTCCCCGGGCGGCGCACCGCCGCCGTCGAGCGGTAGGGGGTCAACCAGGCCGGAGCGGCACGCGTTATCCAGCCGCCGTCCGGCCGCCGAGCGACTCCCGGCTAGAATCCGCGCCGTGGCCCGGCGCCGCAACCCCGCGCGCTTGATCGTCGCGCTCTCCGTCGCGGCGGTGCTCGCCGTGTTCCTGGTCTACGTGGCCGTGGCCGGCGGCGGCACGCCGCAGGTGAAGCCCAGCGAGCTACAGGGCCACGCGAGCGCCGTCGTCCTGACCGGCCAGGTCGTAGCCGGCACGGTCCGGGCGTCCGAGGGGGCCGTCCGCTTCCGTCTCCGCGATGTCGGCGGAACGGCGAGCGTGGCCGTCGTGTACCGCGACAACCCGCCGGACCAGTTCAAGGCCGGCCGGGACCTCTCGCTTCGCGGCACGATGCGTAGCGGCCTCTTTGTCGGCGAGCCGGGCACGATGATCACGAAGTGCCCCTCCAAGTACAGCCCTCGCCCTGCTCGCTCGCGCGAGCAGGGCTAGCTGGAGACCGTTTGCCATGGCCGGCGCGCTGAGAGCCGCGACGGTACGGCCCACCCACGCGGTTTCGCCAGCTAGCGCTCGGAGAGTGCAGCGAGGCGAGCGCCGTGGCTGAGCTCGGGCGCGGCGCGCTCGTCATCTGCCTCGGCCTCAACCTGTGGGCGCTCGGGGCCGGCGGTTACGCGGTTGCCCGCGGCCGGCGCAGGCTCGCCGCATCGGCCCGCAACGCGCTGCTGGCGGCATTCGGCGTCACGGCGGTGGCGAGCGTCGTGCTGCTCGCTGCGATGCTCCGCCGCGACTTCTCGTTCGCCTACGTGGCCGAGCACACGAGCCGCGCCCTGCCCGACGGGTATGCGGCTGCCGCGTTCTGGAGCGGCCAGGAGGGCTCGCTGCTCCTCTGGCTGCTCATCCTCACAGGCTTCTCGAGCGCCACCGTGCTGCTCGCGCGCCGAGCCGCCCGCGACCTGCTGCCGTGGGTCGTGCCCGTGCTCGGCCTCGTGGGCGCCTTCTTCGCCTTCCTCCTCGTGGCCGTCGCGACGCCGTTCGCGACCCAGCCGCCGCCTGCCGACGGGGCCGGGCTGACCCCGAGCCTCCAGAACCCGTACATGCTCGCCCATCCGCCGCTCCTCTACCTGGGCTACGTGGGCTTGACCGTCCCGTTCGCGTTCGCGATCGGCGCCCTGCTCGCGCGCCGCAGCGACGAGCTCTGGCTGGTCATCACGCGTCGGTGGACGCTCGCGGCATGGACGTTCCTCGGCGTCGGACAGCTACTCGGCGCGCATTGGGCGTACGTCGAGATCGGCTGGGGAGGTTACTACGCGTGGGATCCAGTCGAGAACGCGGCGTTGATGCCCTGGCTCGCGGCGACGGCCTTCCTGCACTCCGTGATGATCCAGGAGAAGCGCGGCATGCTGAAGGTCTGGAACGCCCTGCTCGTCATCGGCGCGTTCTGCCTGGCGCTCTTCGGCACGTTCCTGACCCGCTCCGGCGTGCTCAATTCGATCCACTCGTTCACGGAGAGCTCGATCGGCCCGTGGTTCCTCGGCTTCATCGTCTTCGTGACGGCCGGCTCGCTCGCGCTCCTGCGCACCCGACTCGACCTGCTGCGCGCCCGCACGCGGCTCGAGTCGGTGGTCTCACGCGAGGCGACGTTCCTCTACAACAACCTGCTGCTTGTTGCGCTCTGTCTGACGATCCTCTGGGGCGTCGTTTACCCGCTCGTGTCGGAGGCGGTGCGCGGGGAGCCCGTCACTGTCGGTCCGCCGTACTACAACTTCTTCCTGCGCGTCTTCGGGCTGCCGCTGCTGCTGCTGATGGGCATCGGTCCGCTCGTGGCCTGGCGTCGCGCCTCGCTGCGCTCCCTCGGGAGGACCTTCGCCGTGCCCGCGGGTGTCGCGCTCGCCGCCGGAGTGATCCTGCTCGCTGCGGGGGCCGGCTCCTCGATCCCGGGCCTCGTCGGGTACACCTTCTCGGCGTTCGTGCTGGCCTCGATCGTGTTCGAGTTTGCGCGCGGGACGACGGCCCGCCGCGCGGTCTCGGGCGGGGGCTGGGGACGGGCCTTCACCTCGCTCGTAGCGCGCAACCGCCGGCGCTACGGCGGCTACGTCGTGCACGCCGCGATCGTGCTGCTGGCGGTCGGCGTCGTGGGCTCGAGCGCGTACGACACGAAGCGAGAGGCGACGTTGCGAAACGCCGGCGAGACGATGGCGATCGGCGACTACACGCTGACCCTGGCCGGTACCCGGCTTCGGGAGGGCGCGAGCGCGAAGGAGCTTCGCGCGGTGGTCGACGTCAGGCGCGGGGGCGAGTACCTCGGCCGCCTCGAGCCGGGTAAGAACGCCTACCTGGCCGAGAATGAAGTCTCCCGGGAGGTGGCGATTCGCAGCGACTGGCTGACGGGCGAGGACCTGTTTCTGAATGCGGACGACTTCCCGAAGGCAGGCGGCGTGCAGCTCGAGGCGTCGATCAAGCCGCTCGTCAACCTGATCTGGCTGGCCGGGCTCGTCTTCCTGCTCGGCTCGCTGATCACCCTGTGGCCTGACGGGCGCGAGCTCCGCCGCCTGGAGTTGCGCTATGGGACGGCGCCCGCAGAGGCGCGCGCATGACGTCCGCGCTCGTGCTCGCGTCCCTTCTTGCGCTTGCGGCGGTGATCGCGGTCTCCCTGCCGTTCCTGCGCGAGCCCGAGGCGAGCGGCGAGGCCGACCGCCTGCCCGGCGCAGGCGATGGGCGGCGCCTCGCGCTCGTCGAGGAGCGCGATCGCGCTCTCGCGGCCCTCAGCGAACTCGAGTTCGACCACCGCACGGGCAAGGTCTCAGACTCCGACTACCGCGAGGCAATCGGTCCACTGCGCGCCCGCGCCGCCGGCGCCCTCCGCGCGCTCGACCCCGAGCCGGCGCCTGAGGCTCCCGAGCCCATACCTGCGCCGACGCCCTACGAGCCCGGCACGGACACGCCTCCGGAACCGGTCGAGCTGCCGGCGCCGGATCCCGAGAACGACTCGCGCCCCCACGTCGCCGACGACTCGCACGCTCGCGTCGCCGATGGCTCGCCCGCCCGCGTCGCCCTTACGCGGGACGCCCGCCCGGCAAGTAGCTAAACTCACCCTCTACGAAGTAATAGGTGATTCGAAGCGCGCAGGGTCGCCCTGCCCGTGCTCGAAACTTCGTCCTATGGCCCGCCGCCTGCCCCTCCTTCTCGTGCTCGTGCCCTTCCTGCTGGCAGCGCCGGCGCGCGCTGACACGCACGAGCGGAAGGAAGCGGTGGACGCGCAGATCGCCGCGCTCGAGGAGAAGCTCGCCTCCGCCGAAGCGCGCGAGACCGAGCTGTCCGGCGAGATCGCCGACGTCTCCACCAGCATCCGCTCGCTGGAGTCGCAGGTCGGCGATGTATCGCAACGCCTGGAGGCGCTGGAGCGTGACCTGGCGCTGCACCGCCGCAAGCTCGCCCGCCTGACGACGCTGCTGGAGTTCCAGAGCGCGCGGCTCGAGGCGCTGCGAGACCAGTATCGGATCGCACTCGCACGGCTGAACAGCAGGCTCGTCCAACTGTACAAGGAGGATGATCCCGAGACGCTCGACGTAATCGTCGCTGCCGCGAGCTTCACGGACATGCTCGACCAGCTCGAGTTCATGCGCGATATCGGGAATCAGGACGTGCGCATCTCGGCGTCGGTGGAGGTCGCGCGCGACCACATGCGCCTGTTGCGCGCGCGCACGCGGAACACGCAGGAGCGGGTCGCGGCGGCCACCCGCGTGATCGCGATCCGTACCGCTCAGCAACTCGAGCTTCAGAACCAGTTGCTCGCGCGCCGGGGTGGGCTGATTGCGGCGCGCCGCTCGCAGCGACAAGCGCTTTTCTCGGTGCGCGACTCGAAACAGGAGTTCGCCTCTGAAGCAGCGGCGCTCCAGCAGGTCAGCTCGCAGCTCGCTGCGCAGATCCAGGCGGCTCAAGCGTCGGCGGCGCAGGCGTTCTCCCCGAGTGCCTCGATCGCCACCGACGCACCGTCTTCGGCCGGGTTGATCTGGCCGGTCTCGGGTCCTGTGGTGAGCGGCTTCGGCATGCGCTGGGGCCGGATGCACGAGGGCATCGACATCGCGGCCGGCACCGGCACCCCGATCCGGGCCGCGGCGAGCGGCACCGTCATCACGGCCGGCTGGATGGGCGGCTACGGCAACCTGATCGTGATCGACCACGGTGGCGGCCTCGCTACTGCGTATGCCCATGAGTCAAGCCTCGCCGTGGGTTACGGACAGCAGGTCTCGCAGGGTCAGACAATCGGCTACGTCGGCTGTACCGGTCACTGCTACGGCCCGCACGTGCACTTCGAGGTCCGGGTCAACGGCGCCGCGGTCGACCCGTTCGGTTACCTCTAGTCGCCGCCGCAAGTCGGCCCCGCTCCGCGGGGCCATGACGACTTGCGGCGGGTGTCGGGAAAATCAGACGCGACTGCGCGCGGTGTGCCTGCGCCGGGACAAGCCCGGCTCCGGCGAAGCCAGCGCTAGAGCTTCGTCGTCCTGATCGCCAGGAAGAACGTCGGATCTGCCCCGCCGGGTTCCTCCACCTGCGTGATCGTAAAGCCGCACTGGATCATCGCGTTGAGGAGGCCCGCGAGTGGCAGGTGGTTGATGCCGACGCGCGCCCGGATCTTCGTGCTGCTCGGGTCGGCTGGGGTCGATGCCATCCGTCGGTTCTATAGCCGGGGTGCAGGATTGCCGCCGCCCCCCGATCACCGCGGCTTCGCTACGCGCGACAAATGGCGACGCGAAGCACGGGTGAACGCCGAGATAGACGAATGCTCCACCGACTCGAAGGACGCGGCTCGCCTCGCTGAACGCTCCCGCCACATCGTCGAGATCTGGAGGATGTCCCGCACGCCGTGGAATTTCGTGACGGCGGTCCCGGTGTGATCGTTACATCGCTGCGACGATAGCGGCCTCCTTGATCGGGGTGTGTGCGACAGAGTGACGGCGGGCGTCGTGGTCGCGTTCGATCGCGACGATGAGGGTGGCGAGGTCGCGGTAGCCGATGATCTTC
>JBHEMZ010000105.1:0-20552 GCA_046262315.1 Gaiellaceae bacterium | reverse complement strand
CGGCGCCGCGGGAGCGGTTCCGCCGGTCGTCGGGTGGGCCGCGGCCACCGGCGACCTGACGCTCCCAGCTCTCCTCCTCTTCCTCATCGTCTTCTTCTGGACGCCGCCGCACTTCTGGGCCCTCGCGCTGCTGATCCGGCGCCAGTACGAGGCGGCGCGAGTGCCGATGCTGCCGGTCGTGCGCGGCGAGCGGGAGACTGCGCGCCAGATCCTGCTCTACTCGCTCGTGCTCGTGGCGGCGACGCTTGCGCCGCTCGCGTGGAGCATGTTCGGGCTCGTCTACACGACGTCGGCCGCGGTGCTCGGTGGCGCGCTCGTGTGGCTTGCCTGGCGGCTGCGGCGCGAGACGACACCGGCGCGCGCCGCACTGCTCTTCCACTATTCCCTGGCATATCTGGCGCTGCTGTTCGTGGCCATGGCCGTCGACCCACTGGTGGCATGACCGAGCCGCTGCCGGAGCCGCCTGCACCGCGAACCACGCATGAGCCAAAGTCGCCGGACTCGGACCTCGAGCTCGCGCGCAGGAACGTCCGCTTCGGCCTCCTGCTCTTCGGCCTCTTCGTGCTGCTCTTCGCCGGGACGGTGGTCGTCGCGCTGATCTACCTCGCGGTCGACTGACGGAGGGCGTCTTCGTCACGCCGCTCGACGCGCCCGCGGGCGGGCCCCGCATGGCGGTCAAGGACCTGTTCGACACGGCCGGCGTCCGCACCACGTACGGGTCGACGATCTTCGGCGAGCACGTCCCCGAGAGGGCGGCGGAAGCCGTCCGGCACCTCGAGGCGGCCGGGTATGCGAGCGTCGGCAAGACGAACCTGCACGAGTTCGCCTACGGCATCACGTCGGTGAACCCGCACTACGGCACGGTGCCGAACCCGCGCTATCCCGGACGGATGGCGGGCGGGTCGAGCGGCGGCTCCGCGGCGGCGGTCGCCGCGGGTCTGGCCGAGGTGGGACTCGGCTCCGACTCGGGAGGCTCGATCCGGATCCCGGCCGCCTGCTGCGGGATCGCCGGCTTCAAGCCGAGCTTCGGCCTCGTGCCGCTTGAGGGCTGCTTCCCGCTCGCGCCGACCTTCGACCACGCGGGGCCGCTCGCCGACGACGTGGCCGGCTGTGCGCGGGCCATGGAGGTGCTCGCCCCGGGGCTCGAGCGGCGCGAGGTCGCGCTGGACGAGCTGAACGTCGGCGTCGCCTGGCTCGACGAGTGCGACCCCGGCGTACGTGCGCGGGTAGCCGAGGCGGCCGGGCGCTTCCCGAGGCGGCGACGGATCGATCTTCCCTTCGCCGACGACGTCGGGCCCGTCTTCATGTGCGAGGTTGCCGACGTTCACCGCGACCTGTTCGCCGAACGCGCGACGGAGTACGACCCCACCGTGGCCGCAAAGGTCGAGCGCTGCCTGGCGGTGAGCGACGAGGCCCACCGGGCCGCAGTCCGCGCGCGGGACGAGTACCGCATGCGCTGCGGGGAGGCGCTCGCCGGCCTCGACCTGCTGGTCACGCCCACGCTGGCCTTCGCCGCGCCCGAGCTCCCGGTGGCCGAGCGGGAGATCCGTGACGCCACAGTCCGTTTCACCTTCCCTTTCAACGCGCTCGGCTGGCCGGCGCTCGCGCTGCCCTGCGGCGAGGCCGAGGACGGGCTGCCCGCCTCGGTGCAGCTCGTGGGACGTCCCGGGGACGACGCGCTCGTGCTGGCGGCCGGCTCCGCACTCGAGGCGGAGCTGTGAGCGGGGACCTCGCGTTCGCGCTTTCGTTGGCCGACACAGCCGATGCCATTACGCTGCCGCGTTTCCGGGCCGCCGACCTGCGGGTGGACACGAAGCCGGACACGACGGTCGTCTCCGACGCGGACCGCACAGCCGAGGAGGCAATCCGCGATCGCGTTACGAGCGAGCGGCCGGGCGAGGGCGTGCTCGGCGAGGAGCTCGGCGACGACGGCACCGACGTCCGCTGGGTGGTCGACCCGGTCGACGGCACGTCGAACTTCGTGCGTGGCGTGCCCGTGTGGGGGACGCTGATCGCGCTCGAGCGCGAGGGCCTGCCGGTGGTCGCGGTTGCCTCCGCCCCGGCGCTTCGCCGCCGCTGGTGGGCTCTCCGAGGCGGCGGTGCGTTCGCGGACGGCGAGCCGATCCGCGTCTCGCGGGTCGCGCGTGTCGAGGACGCGTCAATCTCCGTGACCAGCCTGCGCGCCATGGAGAAGATCGAACGCGCCGACCAGTGGCTCGCCCTCTGCCGCCGCGCCTGGTCGAACCGCGGCCTCGGCGACTTCTGGCAGCACGTCCTCGTCGCGGAGGGCGCGCTGGACGTCGCGCTCGACCCGCTCATGAACCTCTGGGATTACCTACCCGTACAGCTCGTGCTCGAGGAGGCTGGCGGCCGCTGCACCGACCTCGCAGACGCGCCGCCGCGAGACGGCTCCTCATTCCTGGCCACCAACGGCCTGCTACACGCCGCCGTGGTCGAGACGCTCAACGAGACCGTGGAATCGGCCTGAGGGTCCGCGCCCGCTAGCGCGAGCTCGCGACTCGATGCGCGTATCCCGATCCAGAAACCGTCGCGCTGAAGGAAAGCCTCCCAGTACGTGACTCGAACGACTCGTCAGGGCCCGGCGCGTCGCACGGCTTGAGCTCGCAATCGCCGGGGCCGGTCGAGATGCGGCCGCTGTCGACGTCGACGAACCCCGGCGGCGGCGGTCCTCCGTCATCGCCGAGCAGCGAACGTGCAGGGTCGTTCTCGAGCATCGACCGGCTCTCGACGCCGCGCGCATCCGGACGATCCGGCGCACTCACGCGGTCGCCGTAGAAGACGGCCAGTTGGCGGCCCTCGAACCGACGGTCGCCTCGATCGTGCTCGGTGACGGAAACGTCCGCGACGTCGATGCGCGTGAGCTTCAGTCCGACGAGCGAGCGCCCTGCCCACAGCGCCGGACGCCCCAGCGCCGTCCGCGCGCTCGACGGCGGTAGCCCCGGGACGACCGACAACCCGACCGGCCGAGCCGCCGCTGGTGTGGCGGGCCAGCTCCCCCAGGCCCCGGCGCATCGAAATGACGCTCGTCCCTCGAGATGCTCTCGATGGCGAGCGTGTCGGTCTGGTAGCCGGTCGATCGCCCACCGTCGAAGAGATGGATGCGGATCGGCTTGTACGTCTGCCGGTCGATCGCCGGCTCGCTGGTCAGCCGCTCGCCGGGTCGCTCGAAGCGCACGCAGTAGACCGGCCGTCCACGAACAACACCTTCACGGAGAATTCGCGCCTCGCCGCGCTCCAACGCATCGCGGTATCGCGCCAGGCACGGCCGTAGTGCTTGCGGAACGCCTCGTCGACGACGCCGTTCACGCGTGCGCGGCGCGAAAGTAACACTCAGACCCAACCGCGCTCGAGAAGCTCGCGCGTCTCGTCGACGGCCGTCTGCCACACACGCTCGAGGTCTTCCTCCGGACGGCGGTAGAGACCGCCGAACGAACCATCGCCGATCAGCTCCCGAACACCGTCAGGGCCACTACGCTGCATCGCCGCCAGGTCGACCATCGGCTTCGCTCCTTCGGAACCTCAACGCCGGCGAGGCGCGTCGCGGCGAAGTTCTCCCACCACGAGGCATGCTCGCCGACCGGGTCGAGCTCGCGGATGACGGCCTCGGTGCGCGGCCCGAACCACTCGTGGTAGATCGCCTGGCCGCCGGACTCAGCCATCCACTCGATCGCCACGGTGGCGGCCGGCGCGTTCCCGCCGTGGCCGTTCAGCAGGAAGATCCGCGCGAAGCCCTGCTCGAACAGCGAGTCGAGCAGGTCGTTGAGCACCGCGACGTAGGTGTCGAGGCGCAGCGACGGGCTCCCGGGGTACGCGGCAAAGCGGGGCGTGACGCCGTACGGAAGCACCGGCAGCACAGGCATGCCGAGCGGCTCGGCGGCTTCCAGGGCGATCCGCTCCGCGAGGATGCTGTCGGTGGCAAGCGAGAGGTAGGCGTGCTGCTCGGTCGAGCCGAGCGGCAGCACGATGCGGTCGTCGTGCTCGAGGTAGACCTCGAGCTGGATCCAGTTGAGCACCGCGACGCGCAACTAACGGCCGGCTGCCCGCACGGCCGCCTCGTACACGGGGTCGCGGCCGAAGCGGTCGAGCTCCCCCGAGAGCAGGTCGCTCTGGGACGGCACGGGCTCGCGCGGCATCTCGACCGGACGGCCGTCCACGGCCACCGCCTCGACTTCCCCCGCGTAATCGTGCTCGAGCGCGACTGGGCGGTCGAGCCGCGAGCGCAGCCAGCCGGTGAGCAGGAGCGCATCGGCTAGCGGACCAGTCACGCCCAGCGTCCGCACCTCGGCGATCTGCGGCCACAGCGCCGCCAGGGCGGCCCGCCACGGCGTTCCGCGCGTCCAGACGATGTCCGAAACGGCGAGGTGATCCGAGCAGAGCTTCGCCACGCGGGCGTAGGAGGCCGGCAGGTCCGTCCACTCGCGCGAGTCGATGACGAGCCGGTCGACGAGTGCGGCGAGGCTCGCGAACGGCCGCGAATCGAAGGTCGGCTCACCGCGCCAGCGCAGGAACACGGGCAGGTCAGGCAGGAGGAGCGGCGCCACCACACTCCCGGGAGCCTCCGCGCGCGCGCCCCGCAGCCGCAGCTCGACGAGCTCCGTGCAGACGTGCCGGCTGCCCGCGGTCGCCGAGCAGTTGAGCGACGTGCGCGCATCGAGGCCGTCGGGCTCCCCAGGGGCCGGCAAGAGCAAAAGCGTCCGAGATGGATAGAGCTCGTCGAAGCCGGCCAGCGTCGCCCGTGCGGCCCCCTCCCACTCGGGCGGCACCCAGGCGACGTGCGTCATCACGCTCGTGCGAAACGCTGCGCCGTCGCCGTCGGTGCCGCGCAGCGCGCCCAGCTCGCGCTCGACGTCGGCGACGCGTACGTCGTGGCCCTCCCACTCGTCCACGTGCGCCTCGAGCGCGCTCAATGCCGCCGCCAGGACCGCTGGTCGCGGTGCATCAGGTCGTCCGATGCGGCTGGGCCCCACGTGCCCGCCTCGTAGCTCGGGAATGACGGCCGATCGCGCTGCCAGGCCGCCACGATGGAGTCCACGAGCGACCACTGCTCCTCGATCTCGTCGGCCCGCATGAAGAGAGTGGCGTCGCCGAGCATCGCGTCCAGGATCAGGCGCTCGTACGCTTCCGGCAGCTCCGTGCGGAACGCGCCGCCGTAGAGGAAGTTCATGTTGACGGTGCGG
Source organism: Gaiellaceae bacterium (assembly GCA_046262315.1). Classification (GTDB taxonomy): domain Bacteria; phylum Actinomycetota; class Thermoleophilia; order Gaiellales; family Gaiellaceae; genus JACVRM01. The sequence continues at coordinate 15,354 of JBHEMZ010000105.1, read as the reverse complement.
ATCGTCATGCCCTGGCCTGGCACCTTCGCCGCGATCGCGAGTGAGACGCCCTCGTCGGGCTGCACGTGCACGAGCAGCACGTTCGGCCGCAGCCCATCGGCCGAGCCCTCCTGAAACGGCGGGTGCGGCGCCCGCTGGAACTGGATCGCGATCGTCGTCTCGCGGCGCGGCGCGCGCTTTCCGGTGCGGACGTAGAACGGCGTGTCGGCCCAGCGCCAGTTGTCCACGTAGAGTTTCGCAGCCACGAACGTCTCGGTCGCGGAGCCGGGCGCGACTCCCTCCTCTTCGCGGTAGCCGGGCACCTCCTCGCCCTCGATCCAGCCGCGCCCGTACTGGCCGCGCACCACGTGTTTCGGCCCCGGGGTGTGCAGCGCGCGCAGCACCTTGACCTTCTCGTTGCGGATCGACTCCGGGTCGAAGTCGGTCGGCGGCTCCATCGCGGTCAGCGCGACCAGCTGGAGCAGGTGATTCTGGAACACGTCGCGCACCGCGCCGGCCTGCTCGTAGAACGCCGCCCGGCCCTCGATGCCGAGTTCCTCCGCGACGGTGATCTGGACGTGGTCGATGAACTGGCGATTCCAGACAGGCTCGAAGATGCCGTTCGCGAAGCGCAGCGCCAACAGGTTCTGCACGGTCTCCTTGCCGAGGTAGTGGTCGATGCGAAAGATCTCGCGCTCCCTGAAGTCACGGGAGAGAAGCTCGTTCAGCTCACGCGCGGAGGCGAGGTCGTGGCCGAACGGCTTCTCGACGATCAGCCTCGTCCAGCCGGAGGTCGTCCGACGCTCGCCGAGCTCCTGCACGAGTCGCGGCATGGCCGCGGGCGGGACGGCGAGGTAGTAGACGCGGTTGCCGTTCGTCCCGCGCTCGGCGTCCACACGCTCGAGCTCCGCCGCGACCCGGTTCTCGCCCTCCTCGTCCTCGAACTCGGTCGGCACGTAGTAGGTGCGTTCGGCCAGCCAGTCCCACGTCTCGGCGCGCAGCTCGTCTCGCGCGTGGCGGGAGACGGCCTCGCGCATCTCGGCGCGGAACCCGTCGGCGGAGTAGTCGGTGCGCGCGGAGCCGACCACGGCGAAGCGGTCGGGTAGGAGGCGGCGGTAGGCCAGGGCGTAGAGAGCCGGGAAGAGCTTGCGTGCCGTCAGGTCCCCGGACGCACCGAAGATGGTCAGGACGCACGGCTCGGGCATACGCCGCAGGCGTAGGCCTTCGAGCAGCGGATTGGCCAGACGCTCTTCGAGCGTCTGGCTAGCTGGCTGGGTCGTCACTTTCTCCCCTAGCCGTTCGTGCCCCACGAACGGCATGGCCGCCGAACTGCTTGCGCAGAGCGGCGTTTACCTTGGCCGCGAAAGACTCGTCCTGTCGCGAGGCGAAACGCGCGAACAGCGCGGCCGAGATGACGGGCGCGGGCACGCTCTCGTTGATCGCCTCGAAAACCGTCCAGCGGCCCTCCCCGGAATCCTCCACGTAGGCCGCGATTCGGGCGAGGTCGTTGCCGTCCTCCTCGAGCGCCGTGTGGAGGAGGTCCAGCAGCCAGGAGCGGACAACCGATCCGTAGCGCCAGATGCCGGCGATCTCGCCAGCGTTCAGCTCGAACTCGGACTCGCGCAGGATCTCGAAGCCCTCCGCGTAGGCCTGCATGAGGCCGTACTCGATGCCGTTGTGCACCATCTTCACGAAGTGCCCGGCGCCGGACGGGCCTACGTGTGCGTAGCCGTCCTCTGGCGCGAGCGCGAGAAAGGCCGGCTCCACGAGCTCGACGGCTTCGCGCTCACCGCCGACCATCAGGCAGTAGCCCTCGGTGCGGCCCCAGATGCCGCCCGAGACGCCCGCGTCCACGAAGCGGAGCCCGCGCCCACCTGCCTCGCGGGCACGCCGCTGGGAGTCGCGGAAGTTCGAGTTGCCGCCGTCCACGATCACGTCGCCCGTGCCGAGCAGGTCGAGCAGGTCGCGGAATGCGCCCTCGGTCGCGTCCCCCGCCGGGATCATCAGCCAGACGACGCGCGGGCGCTCGAGCTCGCCAACCAGCTCGACGAGCGACGTGGCCGTCCCGTTGCCGGAGCGGTCGTACGTAGCCGCCTCGTGGCCGCGCTCGCGGAGCCGCTCGACCATGTTGCCGCCCATGCGCCCGAGGCCGATCATGCCAAGCTTCATAGCGCCGCCTTTGCACGTTTGTAACAGAGTGTTACTTGCGTTGAAATGCGCGCGGTCACGCCAGCTCTTCCAGGCGGACGCGCACGATGCGGCGGCCTCGCTCGCGCAGCGCCTCGGAATCACCCGCGGCCTGCGCCGCGATCAGCTGCCGGAATCCCCACGGACGGCCTGGGATGGGCAGCTCCTCACCCGCATCGTCCACGACCTGGACGAACAGACCGTTGGCGGGCCCGCCCTTGTGCAGCTGGCCCGTCGAGTGCAGGTAGCGCGGGCCGAGCCCCACCATCAGCGGACGGCCGGTGGCACGTACCCGCTCGAGCAGCGGCTCCAGCTCCCCCTCGCGAGCGGGGTCGATGAACGCGCAGACGGCCACGTAGTCGCCCTCGAGCGCCTCGCCGAGCAGCTCATCGAGTGAGCCCTCGGGTTCCAGGGCAACCTCGCCGCCGCGCTCGAGCACGTAGTTCGTCCTGTCCTTCGCCGCCTGGACGTCCGGCTGGTCGAAGGGGTTGATGCCGAGGACCGAGCCGGCGACCGCGGTGGCGAACTCCCAGCGGAAGAACTCCTGGCCGAGCTCGTAGGGACGCTTCAGCCGCGCCTCGTGAGTCTGTACGTCGAGGCCGTCCCCCTCCACGGGCACGAGACCCTTGCCCGACTTGCCGGTGGACTCGGCGAGCAGCTGCTGCACCCACAGCTCGAAGCCGCCCTTCGTCTCGGCGAGCGCCACCTTGTCACGTCCCTCGCGCCACGCCTCGCCGAGCGCCAGGCCGAGCTCGAGGCCCGGATTTCCTGCGGCCAGCCTGCATCCCTCGCGCATCTCCTCCGCGCGCTCGAGGAGGCGCAGCACGTCGAGGCCCATCAGCGCGGCGGGCAGCATCCCGAACACAGTCAGCGCCGAATAGCGTCCGCCCACGGACGGCTCACCCGCCAAGACCTGTAGAAACGAGCGGTCGAGCGCCAGCTGCTCGAGCGCCGAACCGGGATCGGTGATCGCCAGAAAGCGGCTCCCGTCACCGCCCGTCCGCTCCCAGAAGAAGTCGAGCTGCGAGCGCGTCTCGAGCGTGCCGCCGGACTTCGAGGAGACGACAAAGAGCGTTCGGCCAAGGTCGAGTTCCCCCTCGAGCCTGCGGATCGCGGCCGGATGCGTGGTGTCGAGCACGTGGCACGCAGAGACCTCGAAGCTGCGCCGCATCACCTCGGGTGCAAGGCTCGAGCCGCCCATGCCGAGCAGGACGACGGTGTCGTAGTCCGCCGTCGCCGCCAGCTCGAGCAGCTTGTCCACCCCGTCCAGCGAGCGCGCCGGCGCATCCAGCCAGCCGAGCCAGTCCGCCTCGTCGGTCCCGGTCCAGAGCGTCGGATCGCGGGCCCAGACGCGTTCCACGATTTCCGTCGCAGGGACGACGCTCACGCCGCGGCCAGCTCGCCGCACTTGGCCTGCACGCCGTCCAACAGCTGCTCGAACGATTCCGCGAACTTCTCCACGCCCTCGCGCTCGAGCGTCTCCGTGACCTCGGCGTAGGACACGCCCACACGCTCGAGCTGCTCGACGACCGCCTGCGCCTCGTCGACGCCCTCGTCGAGCGTGCGCGCGACGCGTCCGTGCTCCTGGAACGCCCGGATCGTCTCGAGCGGCATCGTGTTCACCGTCTCGGGCCCGATCAGCTCCTCGACGTACAGCACGTCGCGGTACTCCGGGTTCTTCGTGGACGTCGAGGCCCAGAGGCAGCGCTGCGATGACGCGCCTGCCGCGGCGAGCGGGGCCCAGCGCTCCGAGGCGAACGCCTGCTCGTAGTTCCGGTAGGCCAGCTTCGCGTTCGCGATCGCCAGCTTGCCGCGCAGCTCGAGCGCCTCCCCCCCGATCGCCTCGAGCCGCCGGTCGGCCTCGGTGTCCACGCGCGACACGAAGAAGCTCGCCACGGACATGACTGTCTTTGGATCGCGGCCGTCCTCGACGAGTCGCTCGAGTCCGCGCATGTACGCCTCGACGACCTGGGCGTAGCGCTCGAGCGAGAAGATCAGGGTGACGTTGATCGACTGGCCGCGCGCGATCATCTCCTCGATCGCCGGCAGGCCCGCCTCGGTGGCGGGAATCTTGACGTAGAGGTTCGGGCGCTCGACCCAGGCGTGCAACCGCAGCGCCTCCTCGATCGTCGCGTGCGTGTCGTGCGCGAGCGTGGGGTCGACCTCGAGCGAAACGTAGCCGTCCTGCCCTTCCGTGCCGTCCCAGACGCGGCGGAACAGATCGCAGGCTTCGCGGATGTCCCGCACCGCGAGCCGCAGAAAGATCTCCTTCGGGTCGTCCTCGTCGCGCAGCACCTCGCGCAACTGCTCGTCGTACGCGGATCCCTCCGCGAGCGCCTTCTGAAAGATGGTCGGGTTGGACGTCACGCCCATGACCGCGTCCTCCTCCATGAGCCGCTCGAGCGTGCCGTCCTGCAACCATGTCCGCGAGACCGAGTCGACCCAGACACTCTGGCCCTGCTCGCTCAGCTCGTGGAGCCTCGACTTAGCCATCGATTTTCTCCATTCAATCGTGGGGAACCCATGGTTCCCCCACGAGCCCCCCTCCTTCACGCCATGCCATGTCCAGCTGCCGGCTGGGCTGCGCTCGGGCGAAGCCCGGCTCCGCCCGCAAGCACTGTGATGTCTCTTCCGTGCTGAACGCGAAGGCTCTCACGGGCGAGCCTTCTCCATCTGTTCGATCTTCTCTAGACGCCGTAGGTAGCGCTCGCCGCCGTCGAAGTCGGCAGCGAGGAAGGCGCGCACGAGCTCGGCGGCGAGCTCGGCGCCGACCACCTCTGACCCGAGGCAGAGGACGTTCATGTCGTCGTGCTCGACGCCCTGGTGGGCGGAGTAAGCGTCGTGGCAGACCGCGGCCCGAACGCCGGGAAGCTTGCAGGCCGCCACGGAGGCGCCCACCCCGGAGCCGCAGACGAGCACCCCGCGCTCGACATCGCCCGAGCGGATCGCCTCGCCCACTTCACGCGCCTTGTCCGGATAGTCGATTCGGGGCTCGGGCGCGTCCGTTCCGAGGTCGAGGGGCTCGTGGCCCAGGCGCTCGACCTCCTCGAACAGCCGCTCGCGGAGCTTCTGGCCCCGGTGGTCAAAGGCGAGAGCCACTCTCACGACGGTGCCCGGTGTACGACCTCGGACTCGAGGCGCGCGATCCGCCCATCCCTGATCGTCATCGTCGTGCGCTCACGGCTCGTGTAGGCGACCTCGCCGGTCTCGCGCCAGCGGTGCACGATCTCCTGCGTCTCCACGACGCGGCCGTTGCGCTGCTCGTAATCGCGCCCCTCGACCGCCGTGTCGATGCTCTGAAAGCCGCCTTGCGCCGAGATCATGCCGATCCAGCGCTCGGCGCCTCGATACCTGCGCCCGCTCGGCCGCACGACCTCCACGTCGGGATCGAGCAGCGAGCGCGCCGTATCCCAGTCCTCCGTGTCGAGCGCGTGGCCGTAGCGGCGGGCGACGGCGATCACGCGGAGAACGTTACACACGGCCTAGAATGGCGCCCGCATGGCGGGCGCGGCGCAGCGGCGGGAGCTCGGGCAGCAGCTCCGGGTGGACTCGATCCGGGCCGCGGCGGTCACCAAGTCTGGCCACCCGTCCTCGTCGATGTCCGCCGCCGACCTGATGGCCGTGTTGCTGGACGGGTACCTCCACTACGACTTCGACGCGCCGGAGAACCCCGCCAACGACCACCTGGTTTTCTCGAAGGGACACGCCTCCCCGCTCCTGTACGCGCTCCTCCTCGCGGCGGGCGCGATCAGCGAGGAGGAGCTGCTCTCGTTCCGCAAGTTCGGCTCCCGCTTCGAGGGTCATCCGACGCCGGTCATCCCATGGGTCGACGTGGCGACCGGTTCGCTCGGCCAGGGCCTTCCGTTTGCAGTGGGGATCGCGCTCGCGGGCAAGCGACTCGACCGGCTGCCCTACCGGGTCTGGTGCCTGTGCGGCGACAGCGAGATGGCGGAGGGCTCCATGTGGGAGGCTTTCGAGCACGCGGCTCACGAGGGGCTCGACAACCTGACGGCGATCATCGACGTCAACCGGCTCGGGCAGCGAGGCGAGACCATGCACGGCTGGGACCTGGACTCGTACGTCGACCGCGCGCGCGCGTTTGGCTGGCATGCGATCGCGATCGACGGGCACGACGCGGAGGCGATCGACCAAGCCTACGCCGAGGCGGTGGGGGCGAGGGGCAGTCCCACGGTAGTGGTCGCCCGGACGCTGAAGGGCAAGGGCGTCGCGGCGGTCGAGGATAAGCCGGGGTTCCACGGCAAGGCGCTCGACGACCCTGATGAGGCGATCGCAGAGCTCGGCGGCCGGCGCAGCATCCGGGTGGAGGCGGCGCGGCCCGAGCAGGGGACGCCCCACCGCTTCGAGACGAGCCCGCTCGACCTGCCGCGTTACGAGCTCGGCACCGAGGTCGCGACCCGCAAGGCGTACGGTGACGCGCTGGCGGCACTCGGAAGCGCCCGCCGCGACGTGGTTGCGCTCGACGGCGAGGTCTCGAACTCCACCTACGCGGAGATCTTCGCCGGGGCGCATCCCGAGCGCTACTTCGAGATGTACATCGCCGAGCAGCAGATGGTCGCGGCCGCCGTCGGCATGCAGGTGCGTAGCTGGCGGCCGTTCTGCTCCACCTTCGCGGCGTTCTTCGCGCGCGCGTACGACTTCATACGCATGGCGGCCGTGAGCCGCGCGACGATTGCGCTCTGCGGCTCGCACGCCGGGGTTTCGATCGGCGAGGACGGGCCGTCGCAGATGGGACTCGAGGATCTCGCGGCGCTGCGCGCCGTGCACGGCTCGACGGTGCTGTATCCGAGCGACGCGAACCAGACGGCGGCGCTGGTCGCCCGGATGGCAGATCTCGAGGGCATCTCGTACATGCGTACGACACGCGCGAACACGCCTGTGCTCTACGAGCCGGGCGAGGAGTTCCCGGTCGGCGGCAGCCGCGTGCTGCACTCCTCTGATGACGACGAGGTAACGATCGTGGCGGCCGGCATCACCCTGCACGAGTCGCTGAAGGCCGCCGACGCGCTGCGGGAGGACGGCATCTCCGCGCGTGTGATCGACCTCTACTCCGTGAAGCCGGTGGACGACGAAACGCTGATCGCCGCCGCCGAGGCCACGTCGGGCCGCGTCGTCACCGTCGAGGATCACTGGCCCGAGGGCGGTCTCGGCGAGGCGGTGTTGTCGGCGCTGGCCGAGCTCGATGCGCCGCTCCGCGTGGTGAAGCTCGCGGTGACGGAGATGCCGACCTCCGGGAAGCCGGCCGAGCTGCTTGCCGCAGCGGGCATCGATGCCGAGCACATCGCCGAGGCGGGGCGCACGCTGGTCCGCTCGGCCGTGCGCGCGTAACACCTCCCTCTCTCGGACACGACAGAGAGAGCCGGCTGTAGGAGCCGCGCTAACGCCAATTCGATGGCGATCGAGCGTCCGCGGGCGGTCGTAGGCGATCAGCTTCGTAGGACTGCCGGAGCTCGCTCTTGGCACTCGGACGACGAAGACGTTGTCGGCGATTGGCACTGCTCGCTGGATGCCCTTCGGCGTCTCGACGACGAGGCGGGCGACCTGATCCGAAACGATGCCGATCAAGACCGGCGCACCTCCGCCGTACCCGGCGGGGAAAGCCAGTAGCGCGGGCCAGCCGGCGCTGAATCCGGACGTGCAGATGCCCGCGCCGCCCTGGCTCGCGGACGAATCCGCCTCGACCGGCATCAGGCAGTAGCCATCCGCACGGCTTCCGACCGCGACTCGCAGCGGCAAGCGCGGGTCGGGGTGGAGCAGCCGCGCATAGTCGATCTCCTCGCGGACCGGCCATTCCACCGGCTCGCCTCGTACGTCACGCCGCTCGAGCCAGGTGATCATCCCGGCGACACAACGCGATCAACGCGCACCTCATCGGGCGAGAAGCTGATCGTTCCCTCGCTCTGCTCGTGCCGCCGCTCCGCGTCCAGCCAGCCGACGGGCTCCGGGTCCGCCCGGCCCTTGTCGCGCACGAGCGCTCCCGCGGCGGCGACAACGACCACGGTCGCCAGCGCGACAACTCCGTAGGCCGCTCTTCGCACGCGAAAGTTCTTCCACGCCCGCGCCGCGTGCAAAACCGACCGCCGCACCTCGGCCGCAGAAGCGCCAGCGTTGCCGGGCGGTCGCTTCTCTACGCTTGGCGCATGGCCGTGGTGATCGCGAACAGCCTGCGCAAGGAGCTGGCCGGGAACCTGCTCTTCGACGGCGTCTCGTTCAAGGTCGAGCGCCGCGAACGGCTCTCGCTCTCCGGCCCCAACGGCGCCGGCAAGACCACGCTGCTGCGCATGCTGGCCGGGCAGACCGAGGTGCACGGCGGCAAGCTCGCGTTCCAGAAGGGCACGCGCGTCGCGCTCCACGACCAGCGGCCGCCGCTCGAACTCGGCGTTTCGCTGCGGGAGTACGCGTTCTCAGGCGCCGCCGACCTCCTCCAGGCCGAGCAGGAGCTGGCGCGGCTAGAAACCGCGATGGCTGCCGGGGATTCGACGCCGCAGACGCTCGGGCGCTACGGCGAGGCGCAGGCGCTGCTTGAGCACGGCGGCGGGTACGCCTGGCGCGAGCGAGCGGTCGCGTCGCTGCGCGGCCTCGGGTTCGCCGACGCGGACCTCGACCGGCCGCTCACCACGTTCTCCGGCGGAGAGCTGACCCGCGCCTCGCTCGCGCGCGCGCTCACGGGTGGCCCCGACCTGCTGCTCCTGGACGAGCCCACGAACCACCTCGACGTCGAGCGTCTGGAATGGCTCGAGCGCGAGCTCTCCTCGCTCGACGCGGCGACCATCCTCGTCGCGCACGACCGCTGGTTCCTCGAGGCCGTCACGACCTCCGTGCTGGAGCTCGACCTCGGCCGCTCGATCTACTTCCACGGCCCGTGGCACGAGTGGCGGCGCGAGAAGGCCGCGCGCGCCGTCCATGCCGAGAAGTCCGCAGACCGGATCGCCGCCGACATCGCGCGCCTCGAGCGCTTTGTCGAGCGCTTCCGCTACAAGAAGGACAAGGCGAAGCAAGCCCAGGCGAAGCTGACCCAGATCGGCCGACTGGCGAAGGAGCGCGCCGGGCACACGGGCGAGCTCGACCGCCTGACGGCGAAGCGGCGCTCGCTCGGGTTCGAGTTTCTCCAGCCGCCGCGCAGCGGGCGAACCGTCCTGGAGACGGAAAGTCTCGCCGTCTCCGCGGGCGACAGGAGGCTGCTCACGAACGTCTCGTTCGCGCTCGAGCGCGGGGAGCACGTCGGTCTGGTCGGCCCGAACGGCACGGGCAAGACCACCCTGCTCGAGACTCTGCTCGGTCGCCGCGAGCCGGACGAGGGCCGCGTGCGTCTCGGGCACGGCGTGGAGCCCGCGTACTTCTCCCAGCAGGAGGCCGAGCTCGACACGCGCGGAACGGTGCTCCAGTGCGTGCAGCGCGCGACCGGCCTGCGCCGGCCGGACGCGCAGAAGCTGCTCGGCCGCTTTCTCTTCTCGGGCTGGGACGAGCAGGAGAAGCAGGTGGCGGTGCTCTCAGGCGGCGAGAGGCGCCGGCTGGCGCTCGCTCTCATCGTCGCCTCGGGCGCGAACTTCCTCGTGGTCGACGAGCCGACAAACCACCTCGACTTGGAGAGCCGCGAGGCTCTCGAGGCGGCGCTCGAGGCGTTCCCCGGGACCGTGCTGCTCGTCTCCCACGACCGGGCACTGCTGGACGCCGTCGCCGAGCGGACGCTCGCCGTCGAGGACGGCACTCTTCGCCCCTACGACGGCGGCTGGGCGGAGTACGTGCGCCGGCGCGAGGAGCAGGCGCAGGCGCAGGCCTATGAGGCGCCCACCGCCCCCCTTTCCCGGCGGCGCGAGCGCCCGCAGCCCACCCGTCCCCCGGCGCCGAATGAGCTCGAGCTCGTCGAGGCCGAAATCTCCGCACGCGAGGCGGACGTGGCGCGACTCGAGCGGGAGCTGGCAGACGACTGGACCAACGTCGAGCGCCTGGCCGCGCACCGCCGCGCGCGCGAGGAGCTCCAGGCGCTGCTCTCGCGCTGGGAGCAGCTCTTCGAGCGCGCCTAGCCGCCTACTTACCGCGGCTTTCGACGACGAACTTCGCGACCGCGTCGATCTGGTCCGGCTTCAACCGGTCGCCGAAGGCCGGCATGGCACCGCCGCCGTTCGTGATCTGCTTGATCGCGCCGGCGAGATCCATGGACAACTCGTCGAGGTTCGGTCCCACCGTGCCCGAGGCTCCCGCCGCCTTCAGCGTGTGGCAGCCGTCGCACCCGGCCGAGGCGAAGATGGACTTGCCGTCGGTGCCGCCACCGCCCGTGTCGCTGCGCGGCTGCCCACAGCCTTCCTTCTCCCACTCCTTCGTCGTCCGACCGGCCACGCACGCCACGTAGGAGGCGACCGCGTCGGCGTCGTCGCCCTCGACGATGTTCGCTGGCATCCCCGGCGCGCCCGTCGGCGGGTTCGTGATGGGGTATTTGATCTGCTTCGAGACGATCTCGCGGATCGTGCTGTCGTCGAAGTGCTTCCTGCGCAGCGCCTGGAACGCGCCGTCGAGACTAGGCCCGATGTTCGCCTGCGCCTTGGCGTGCGCGAGCGTGTGGCACGAGGCGCAATTCTCGGCGAACAGCTGCTGGCCCTGGGAGACGCTCCCCTCCTCGGCCAGCCCGCCCGTGCCCCCGCAGCCCGCGAGCGCCAGCACGACGAGCGCCGCGCCGACGGGGCGCCGCACTACGCCGACGGCTCGGCCACCCCGCCGAGCTCCTCGAGGGCCTGCTCGCGCGTCTCGTGGATCGTGAAGACGCGGTCGAGGCCGGTGATCTCGAAGATCTTCGTGATGTTGCGGTCGGAGCAGACGAGCGAGAGCTGCCCGTCGTTCGTACGCAGGCGCTTGACGCCTCCGACGAGCACCCCGAGCGTGGTCGAGTCGATGAACGTCGTCTCGGACAGGTCGACGATCACGTGTCGCGCGCCCTGGCCGATCGCATCCAGCAGCTGCTGCTTGAACTCGGGCGCCGTATAGAGATCGACCTCGCCGCCGAGAGCGATCACGTACGCGCCGTCACCGACCTGCTCCGTGTTGACGTGGAAGTTCATCCTGCTACCACCCCGAGGTCGCTTTCAGCCGCGCGAGTCTACCGTCCGGCTACTTGGCTGGCGGGCTCCTGCGACGCCTCGAGCTGCTTGACCTTCTCGCGCACGTAGATGGCCTCATTCGCATCCGGCGCCAGCTCGAGGAACTTGCGGTAGCCCTCAAGGGCCTTCTTCGTGTCGCCGGCAGGCTCCGCGGAGAGCGCGAGCAGGTACCAGAGCTGCGGATCGCGCGGGACCAGCACGACCAGGCGCTCGTAGGTGCGCGTGGCCGCCATGTACGCCTCGCTTCCGCGCGTGACCGCGTCGTTGAAGCGCGTGTTCGCGTCGTTGAGCTTGAGCTCCTCGAACGGCCCGGGCTCGAGCGCCTTCGCGAGCGTCCCCGAGGTGAAGGCCGACGCTCCCGAGAGCTGCTGCACCTCGGCCTGGGCGGCGAGCGCCTCGTCGCGCGCGCGACCTGCACTGCCCGTGTAGAGGCCTGCGAGCTCCTGGAGCACGTTCTCGTCGCGCGGCCTGATCTTGAGGTAGGCCTCGAGCGGAGCGATCGCCTCGTCCGAGCGGCCCTCACGCTGATACGCCCTCGCGAGCTCCAGCTGCGCGTCGGCGTCCTTCGGGTTCTTCTCGACGTCGTCGCGGGCGTCGCCGACCGACTGGTTGCCGCTCGAGCTGCTGCCCTGAAGGACGTCGGCAAAGCCACTCGGCAGGCTCGAGCCGACGCCAAAGGCCACGAAGCCGACGAGGAAAACGAGCGCGAGGAAGACGAACATCCACTTCGCCTGCCGGCGCAGACGCGGGAAGAACATCAGATCCTCGGGCGAGGGCTGGCGCGGCGGGGGCGGCGTACGGCGCGGGCCAGCCTTGGTCTGGCTCGGCTTCGGGCGGCGTTTTGCGGCGGAGCGTGCCATCGTGTCCTAAGCGTAGCTTGATCCTCGAAAGTCCGACTTCTTCCTGCTCGAAAGTCCGCCGGCCGTCGCCCCGCATTGACGACTACCGAGGAGTCGGTCGCTTTCCGCAGTCAGCCGCTGCCGCTCATGTCGGCCGCCGCGGCGTAGCGTCAGGAGTTAGTGACGAGCTCGGCGCTGGCCGCGCGCCGGCGCTCCACCAGCACGGAGGCCCAGATCGAGAGCTCGAAGAGCGCCACGATCGGAACGGCCTGGAGCGTCATCGAGACCCAGTCGACGCCTGGGAGGAGCACGGCCGCGATCACGCAGAGCCCGTAGCCCACACGGCGGTTGCGGCGCAGCTGCTGCGAGGAGAGGATCCCGAGCCTCACAAGACCGATCACGAGGATCGGCAGCTCGAAGAGCAGCCCGACCGTGAAGAGCATCGTCGCAGCGAAGCCGAAGTACTTCGCCGCTTGAACCTGCTCGTTGTAGATCTCCGAGTCGAAACCGATCAGGAAGTCGACCGCCTTCGGCAGCACGATCCAGTACGCGAAGGCCATACCGGCGGCGAGCAACGCCGTAGCCGCTGCCACGAGCTGCACGACCGTGCGCTGGCTGCGCTCCTCGAAGGCCGGCGCGAGAAACGCCCATAGCTGCCAGAGCACAACCGGCACGGAGAGCGCAAGCGCCGCGTACAGGCAGACGTTGAACGACGTGGTGAAGGGTTCGGCAGGCCCGAGGGTGACGAGCGGGCGATCGTCGAGCGGCACCGCGAGCAAGTCGAGCAGGCGCTTGCGGAACACGAAAAAGACGAGCAGGAACCAGCCGAGAACTGACGCCAGCGAGATCAGCACGCGGGTGCGCAGCTCTCCGAGGTGCTCGACCAGCGAGGCCTCCTCGCCGTAGGCGAGGCGGCGGGGCACTAGACCACGGTGTCGCGCTGCGGCTCGCGGCCCTCGACGGCGGCCCCGTCCTCGGGCGGCGCGGGCAGCCGGCCGATCTCGTGCTCACTCGGCGCCGGCGGGTCGTCCCGGTCGTCCCCCGTGACGGACGTCTTGAACTCGCGCAGTCCGCGCCCGAGCGAACGGCCCAGCTCCGGCAACCGCTTGGGGCCGAAAATGACGAGCAGGACGAGCAGGACGACGATCAGTCCCGTCCAGCCGATGTTGCCGGGCATGTGCCGAGGATAGCAGCGCATCCCCGTGCTTCCGGGCTTTCGGCGCGGCGCGGGACCGGTAGCCGATCGGCTACCATCGATGTCACGAACGAGCGCGCAAGTCCGCGCTGTTCCATCGTCTGAGGAAGCACAAACTTGGCTCAGCTGGAGATCAAAAACCTGCACGTCGCGCTCGAGGACGGCACCGAGATCGTCAAGGGCGTCGACCTCGTGATCGCGCCCGACGAGGTGCACGCCGTCATGGGCCCGAACGGGTCCGGCAAGTCCACGCTCGCTTACGCACTGATGGGCCACCCCGCCTACGAGGTCACGCAGGGCGAGATCCTGCTCGACGGCGAGGACGTGGCGGAAATGGGCGCCGACGAGCGCGCACAGCGGGGCCTCTTCCTGGCCTTCCAGTATCCCCACGCCATCCCGGGCGTGATGGTGACGAGCTTCCTGCGCTCGGCGATCAACGCGGTCCGCAAGGCCCGTGCCGGCGAGGAGGATCCGGTCCCGATCCCTGAGTTCCGCAAGGAGTTGCTCGGGGCGATGGAGCGACTGCAGATCCCGCGGGAACTGGCGCAGCGCTATCTCAACGACGGCTTCTCCGGTGGCGAGAAGAAGCGCGTGGAGATCCTCCAGATGGCGATGCTCAAGCCGAAGATCGCAGTGCTGGACGAGACCGACTCGGGGCTCGACATCGACGCCCTCCGAATCGTCGCGGGCGGCGTGCGCGAGCAGGTCGGCCCCGACCTGGGCGCCCTCGTCATCACGCACTACCAGCGCATCCTCGACTACATCACACCCGATTTCGTCCACGTCTTCGTGGGAGGGCGTATCGTTGAGGAAGGCGGTCCTGAGCTTGCACACAGGCTCGAGGCCGAGGGTTACCAAGCTTTTGGAGCGCCCACCGAGAATGGTTCGGCCGGCGCTGGATCGCAGGCCGGTTTGAAGTCCGGAATGCACGTGGAAGCTGAGGAGGAGGCCGCATAGTGGCAGCCATCGAGGAGGAGACACAGGTCGTCGCCGGCATCGGCAACGACTACAAGTACGGTTTCCACGACCGCGAGGACTACTTCTTCAAGTCGGGCCGCGGCCTGACGCGCGAGGTTGTCGCCGACATCTCCGAGCAGAAGAACGAACCGCAATGGATGCTCGACCAGCGGTTGAAGGCCCTCGAGTACTTCGAGGCGCGCCCGCTGCCGACCTGGGGCGGCAACCTCGCCGACATCGACTTCGACGCGATGCACTACTACATCCGGCCGACCGAGAAGCAGGCCACCTCCTGGGAGGATCTGCCGCCGGACATCAAGAACACGTGGGACCGCCTGGGCATCCCCGAGGCCGAGCGCAAGTTCCTCGCCGGCGTCGGCGCCCAGTACGAGTCCGAGGTCGTGTACCACAAGCTCCAGGAGCACCTCGAGTCGCAGGGAGTGCTCTTTCTGGACATGGACTCGGGGCTGCGCGAGCACGAGGACATCGTCAAGGAGTACTTCGGGTCGGTCATCCCCGCAAACGACAACAAATTCGCGGCGCTGAACTCCGCCGTCTGGTCGGGCGGCTCGTTCATCTACGTACCGCCTGGCGTGCACATCGAGCAGCCGCTCCAGGCCTACTTCCGCATCAACGCGGAGAACATGGGCCAGTTCGAGCGCACATTGATCATCGTCGACGAGGGTGCGTACGTGCACTACGTAGAGGGTTGCACCGCTCCAATTTACTCCTCAGATTCCCTACACTCCGCAGTTGTAGAGATCATTGTGAAGCCAGGAGCAAGATGTCGATATACGACGATTCAAAACTGGTCGAATAACGTCTATAACCTGGTAACGAAGCGAGCGGTTGCCTACGAGAACGCGACGATGGAGTGGGTCGACGGGAATCTGGGCTGCCTGACGGCGGACTCTCAGGTCTTTACCAATCCGACCGGTCCGCGGTCGATCGCCGAAGTGAAGCCCGGCGACAAGGTTTACGCGTACGATCTCGAGGCGCTCGAACCGGTGAGGCGCCCCGCCACAGCCGTCAGAGACAGCGGCGTGCAGGCGGTCTACGGAGTAGAGACGAAGAACCATCGGCAGAT
>JBHEMZ010000104.1:0-6994 GCA_046262315.1 Gaiellaceae bacterium | reverse complement strand
CCACCCGCCGCTCAAGCTCCGCCCGCTCCTCCCTGCTCAGCACGATCTCGAAAGGACTCTTCGCCATGGCGCCCTCTTCGACGCCAACCCTCCGGTCCCTTCAACCGATCACGACCGAACTTCGGACCGGGAGCACTAAGTAACAGACTGTTACTAGTGGCGGGGCGCGGGTGCACCACGCCGCCAGCGGCGGCAAATCAGGACGGCTCGGTGGCGAACACGCGCTCGTGGTGGGACTCTGGAGGCGCGGGGTCGCTGCGGCGAAGCGTCCGTCCCTCGCCCACGAGGAGGACCGCCGCAGTAGCCACGACCACCACGGCTGCCGCGAGGAGCAGAGCCGCGCGAACGCTGAGCACGTCGGCGATCGGTCCGGCGATGGACAGGCCGATGGGAATGCACACGAAGGAGCCCAGCGCGTCGTAGGAGTACACGCGTGAGAGCCGGTCGTGCGGGATCTGCTGTTGCATGGCGGTGTCCCAGAGCACGCCGAACACCTCCGCGCCGAGCCCTGCGAGCACCGCAGCGCCGGCGAGGAGTAGCAGCGATGCGGGGAGCGCGATCAGGACGCACACCGGTGCCGTCAGGAGGATCCCGACGCTCGCCACGAGCAGAATGCGGTCGGGTTTGGTGCGCAACACCAGGAGGCCGCCCAGGACCATGCCCGCGGCTTCGGCGGCGAGGATCGCGCCCCACGCGGAGGCGCCACCGAGCTCCCTCTGCGCCACGACCGGGCCGAGCACCAGGAACGTGCCGTGGGCGAAGGCGTTGATGAACATGAACTGCACCACGATCGTCCAGAGCCATGTACGCGACGCGAATTCGTCCCAGCCCTCGCGCAGCTCGCGGAGGAAGCTGCGGCTCGCGGCTGCGATTCGAGCGTGCACTCGGATCCGCCCCACGAGTGCAGCGCTCACCAGGAAGGTCGCGGCGTCGAACGCGAGTGCGGCCCCGGTACCGACCGCCGCGACGACGAGCCCCGCGAGACCGGCTCCGACGATCGTCGTGCTGCTGTGCGACAGGCGCAGCAGCGCGTTCGCCTGCTGGAGGCGCCCCGGGCTGACGACGTGCGGGACGAGCCCGCTCGCCGCGGGGAAGAAGAAGGCGTTGGCCGTCCCGCGCACGAGCTGGAGCGCGACGAGCTGCCAGAGTTGCGCGGAGCCGGTGAGCAGCAGGACGGCGACGGCCGCCTGCGCCGCGCACATGACGAGGTCGGTCGAGACCATCACGAGGTTGCGCGGCAGGCGGTCGGCCCAGATGCCGCCGACGAGGATGAAGATCACCTGCGGAACCCAAATCGCCGCGAGCACGAGACCGAGCGACGAGGCTGAGCCGTCGAGGTCGTCGAGCACCGCGAAGGCGAGCGCCACCGGAGCGAACGCGCTGCCGAGCAGCGAGGCGCTTCGTCCGAGGAACAGCAAGCGGAAGTCGCGCTCTGCGAGCGCTCCGAGCGACGCGGGGAGCTTCACGCGGCGCGCTCGCGCCGCTTGTCGATGTAGCGCTTGATCCCGGCGTACGACTGCCAGAACGGGATGGCCTGGTCGTACGACCCGCGCTGCTCCTCCGGCAGGGCGGCCATCTCGGTCTCGCGCCCCGCCATGAACGCGGCCTCGTCCGCACCCCGTTCGACATCGGCGGTCCAGGTCTGGAGGCGCTCGCGCAGCTCGGCGAGATGGGTCTCAACGTCGTCCGCGGTTCCGAAGTGGATCAGCGCGAGCCGCGTCGGTCGCCGTCGCTCGAGCTCGTCGACCGTCGAGAGCCAGCGCTCGAGGTCGAACTCGGGAGGCGGTGTCGGTGGGAGAACGAACGCGCTCGGCGCGATGCGCACCCCGGCCGCGTCGCCGGCGTAGAGCGTGCCGCCGGCGTCGAGGTAGGAGACATGGTGAGAGGCGTGGCCGGGACTCGGGAAGCACTCGAGACCAAGCACCCGGTCTGCGACGACCTGGACGTTGCGTTCGGGTACGGGCGCGAGCTCGCCCCAGAGGCGCTCGAAGTCGTCGCCGTAGAGGCGTCGTGCACTTCGCTCGAGGCGCGAGGGGTCCACCAGGTGGGGCGCGCCGATCTCCGAGACATGGACGGTCAGGGTCGGGTGCTCGCGGACCAGCACGCCGGCCGCGCCCGCGTGGTCGAGATGGATGTGCGAGAGCAGCAAGTGGCGGATGTCCGTGAGGGCGAGGCCGCGCTCGGCGAGCCGCTGCTTCAGCGTCTCGGCGCACGTCGCGGGCCCGCAGTCGAAGAGAGCCGGCCCGTCCGCCGGTGTATCGAGCAGGTACGAGGCAATGACTCGCTCGCGGCCCAGGTGCAGCAGGTCGAGCGGCTCTGCGGCCCTCACGCGGCGATCGTACTAATAGACGCGCGCGCCCCTTGGGGGGCGCAAAAGGCCCCCTACCGGAACGCTATCGAGGGGTGGCGCACGCGGCTGTGCCGATTGTGTGCCATCCGCCAATGCGGCCGGCGAGCCCCTCGTCGTCGTGCTGGCCACCCTGGTACCGGCCGCGCTTCGGGTTCGAGCCCGCGCGGTCGCTCGGCATCGAGCCGCCGAGCGACCGCGTGCGCGACGAGGTCTGAGTGGCGATTGGCTCTCCGGCTACGTCGCGCCGCTGCGCGGTCGAGCGGATTACCCGCCGGCGTTCGCGGTCGTGTCGTGGGGCGCTCGGCGCGCGCGAGGCCGTCGGCGAATCGTGGCCACGCCGAGGACGGCTAGCAGCACGACTGCCGCCCCGCCCAGGCCGATCGCCGCCGCTCGGTCGCGACGGCCGTCCGTCTTCGGACGCGTCGCTGGCAGGCCGAGCGCCACGAGGGTCTGCTTCACTGTTGGAGCGGCCTGGTACCACCCGCCGCGCGTGCGCTGCGTTCCGAAGAACGGCTGCCCGGCCGGCATGAAGCTGACGGTCCCGTGCGAGGCGTATGGATAGACGTCTTGGTGGATCGAGTCGGCGCCGGCGCCGGTCGGGACGCGCCAGGTGATCGTGTACCTCGGCCCGAGGTCGCCCCGCGGCCGTCCGGCGAGCATCGGGCTCGGCGCCTGGCCGAACGCCCCGGGGAAGAACCCGACCGCCTCCGCGAACTCGCCGAAGCGCGAAAGCTGCTCCGACTCTGAGTTGCCGGTGAACTGGATCGAACCCTGGAGACCGGGCCCCTCGATTGTTGCCTTCGTGGGGCCCTTCGCCTGCACGCCGGGAACGAGCGTCATCGCGACAGTCAGGAAGGCGCAGATCACGAAAGGTGTTCGCCGCATCGATCTACCTACACCGGCGGCCGGCCGGAAGTTCCCGCGAAAGTCGATGAGCCCTATGCGCCCGCTGCCGCGGTCGAGCGCACGAGCGCGGCCGCGAGGTCCTCGATCAGGTCGCCGGCCGACTCGATGCCGACCGACAGCCGCACCAGGTTCTTCGGCGCCGCAAAGGGCGCGTCGGCCGTAGAGGCATGCGTCATGCGAGCCGGGTGCTCGATCAGGCTCTCGACGCCGCCGAGCGACTCCGCCAGCTTCCAGATCTTGGTGCGTGCGACGAGGCCCACAGCCTCCTCCTCGGAGGAGACGAGAAACGAGATCATGCCGCCGAAGTCGCGCATCTGACGCCGCGCGATCTCGTGGCCAGGATGATCCGGCAGTCCCGGATAGAGCACCTTCTCGACTGTCTCGTGGCCCCCGAGGAACTCGACCACCGCGCGGGCGTTCTCGCACTGCTGGCGCATCCGCACCGCGAGCGTCTTCACTCCGCGCAGGACGAGCCAGGAGTCGAAGGGTCCGGGAACCGCGCCCAGCGACTTCTGGAGGAAGCGCAGGCGCTCCGCGATCGTGGGGTCGTTCGTCGCGACGAAGCCGCCGACCACGTCGGAATGGCCGCCCAGGTACTTGGTCGTCGAGTGCAGCACGACGTCCGCGCCGAGGTCGAGCGGCTGCTGGAGGTACGGGCTCGCGAACGTGTTGTCGACCACCACGATCGCGCCGGCCGCGTGGGCTGCATCCGCGGCGCCGCGGATGTCCACCACGTTGAGCAGCGGGTTCGTCGGCGTCTCGAGCCAGACGATGCGCGTGCGCTCATCGAGGTGATCCGCGAGGCTTGCGCCGATCTCTTCGGCTGACAGGAACGTGAAGCGGTAGCCCTTCGGCTCGTACACCTGCGAGAACATTCGGTAGACGCCGCCGTAGACGTCGTTCACGCAGACGACGTGCTCGCCCGGCGAGACGAGGTGCATGAGCGTCGTGGTGGCCCCTAGCCCGGACGAGAAAGCAACGCCGTGCTCGGCGCCTTCGAGCGAGGCGAGGCACAGCTCGAGGGCGGTGCGCGTCGGATTGCCGGTGCGCGAGTAGTCGTAACCCTTGTGGACGCCGACCTCTTCCTGGACGAACGTCGACGTCTGGTAGATCGGCACCGTGACGGCGCCCGTCGCGGGGTCTGGCTCCTGCCCCTCGTGGATGGCGCGCGTCTCGAAGTCCACGCTCAGAGTGTACGGACGCGCCGCCCCCGTCAGGTTCTCGCGGACAGGTCCGTGGCCGACAGGCGGGGTCAGACCCCCTATATCAGGCCAGGTGTCACGTGGGAGTGCCGAATGTGGGTCCTTTTTCACCCGGCGACCGGCCTCACCCCGACCGTCCGCGCCAGCCGGGCCAGCGCGCGCTCGAACGCCGCTTCGAACGACGCCGTCCGGCGGACGCCCGGCTCGACGTGCAGCGCGAGGAGGCGCAGGACACCGGCTTTCCGGTCAGCCTTGAGATCCGCCCTCGCCACGATCCGGTCGCGCCAGAGAAATGGCAGTACGTAGTAGCCGTACACGCGCCGCGGCGCGGGCTTGTAGGTCTCGATCAGGTGCCGGAATCCGAAGAGCCGCTCCGTGAAATCGCGGTCCCAGAGGAGGTTGTCGAACGGTGACAGGAGCACGGTGGCGCCGGCATCCTCCGTGTCGAGGTCCGCGTCGGCGGGCACGTACACGGGCGCGCCGCCGTCGTCCGGGCGGAGCTCCCCGAGCACGCCTTCCGCGACCAGGGCGTCGAGTTGCGGTTGGAGGAGCGAGCGCCCGCCCTTCAACCGCCAGTGCTCGCGGATCGCCGCCTCGCTCAACACTCCCCGCGCGCGCACCGCCCGCAGCGCCAGCGCGCGTAGCCGTTCGGACTCCGACGGCTCGGGCGCGTCGAGCCACCGCCTGGGGATGACACGCTCGGACAGGTCGAACGCCCGCTCCCCGCCGGACCTGCTCGCGATCACAAGCTCGCCTGCGTCCCAGAGCGCGTCGAGGACGGCGGTGGCCGGCTTCGAGAGCGTGTTCGGATCGCGTGCCCCCTCGAAGGCCCGTGACGGAAGGGCGCCCTCGACGCGGATGCGCCCGCGCACCTCCTCCACGAGCCGCGGGTGTTCTGCGAGGACGCGCCGGTGGCTCTGCCAGCGACCCGGCTCGCGCATCCGCTTGCGCAGCAGCGGGTAGGCGTCGATGGGCAGGAGGCAGCGTTCGTGCGCCCAGTGCTCGAAGATCTGCCCTGCGCCGAAGAGGCGGCCAATCGCTCCGCGACGGTAGTCGCCGGCCCGCCCCGATAGTACGACCCGGTGGGTGCGCTCGACGACCGTCAGTGGATCGAGCTGGACGCACGACAGCCGCGAGATCACGGTCGCAACATCGTCGTCGCTCGCCCGCCGCGGCCGTCCCTGAAAGTTCTGTTGCGCGACCGCGAGTCGCCGCAGCCTGGCAATGGTGACGGTCACCTGACACGCTTCGCGCGCCGCGGGCGCGACTCCGCCTGCTCGAGCCGCTCAGTACGTGGAGCTGCTGCTCTCTTCGGTCGTCCCGCCGCCGCCACCGACGGTGACGCTACCCGTCATGCCTCGGTCCTTGTGGTCGCCGACCGGGCAGTAGAGCTCGTACTCGCCGTCCTTCAGCTCGACCTTCAGGTCAGCGGACTCTCCCGGGCCGAGCTCGGCGGTTTCGGTCTCGAGGCCCTCGCCCTCCGCCTCGAGCGCGTGCGTCGCGTCGCCGTCGTTGACGACGTGCAGCGTGTACACACCCGGCTCGTCGACGTTCACGGTCGACGGATCGAGCTTGAAGTCGGTCTCGGAGATCTGGATCGTCTTGATGGACGAACCGCGAGGCTCGCCGCTGTCGCCTTCATCGTCGTTTCCGCCGCAGCCGGCGAGTGCGAGCAGAGCGGCGGCGAGGACGGCGGCGGCGCGGGGGGTCACGTCCTCTCTTACGCGGGAGGCCGTTTAGCGGATTGCGTCGCCGCGGTGGTGGGCGAGGAACTCGAGCAGGTCGGAGCGCGTCAGCATCCCAGCCGGCCGCCCTCCCGGCGCGACCACGACGACGGCCGGGCTGCCGTCGAGGCGCGAGAAGACCTCGTCGATCGACTCGTCGGCCTCGACGGCGGCGAGTGGCGGCCCCATCGCGGCCGCCACCTCCTCGTTGAGCGCGTCGGGGTTGCGAAAGATTCGGTCAAGCAGGCCGCGCTCCTGGAGCGAGCCGACGAGGTCGGCGAGCGATTCGGCCGGCCCGTGGCGCACCACCGGCAGCTGTGAGATCGAGTAGCGCTGCATCAGCTCGATGGCGCGACCGAGCTTCTCGTTCGACTCGACTGCGACAAGCTGGGGCACGCCGGGCTCCTCGGAGCGCTTCACCTCGAGCACCTCCTCCACGGTCGGTACCGGCGCCTTGCGTTCCAGGAAGCCGTACTCGAGCATCCAGTTGTCGTCGTAGAACTTGGAGAGGTAGGCCCGCCCGCCGTCGGGAATGAGCGTGACGAGCGTCGCCTGGGGGCCGAAGCGCTTCGCCACCTGCAGCATCGCGTAGACGGCGGTGCCGCCCGAGCCTCCGACCAGCAGGCCCTCCTCACGCGCCATCCCCCTGGCCGTGCGGAAGGAGTCCCGGTCGGAGACGGTCACGTACTCGTCGACGAGCGAAGGGTCGTAGGTCTCCGGCCAGAAGTCTTCCCCGATCCCCTCGACGAGGTACGGATAGACACGCGGCGACGAGTAGATCGAGCCCTCGGGATCCGCGCCCACGACCACCA
>JBHEMZ010000103.1:0-4911 GCA_046262315.1 Gaiellaceae bacterium | reverse complement strand
CCACCCGCCGCTCAAGCTCCGCCCGCTCCTCCCTGCTCAGCACGATCTCGAAAGGACTCTTCGCCATGGCGCCCTCTTCGACGCCAACCCTCCGGTCCCTTCAACCGATCACGACCGAACTTCGGACCGGGAGCACTAAGTTAGCCGAGCGCCGTCAGTCGGCACCGGCCAGGCGCCCGAGGAGGACGCAGCCGTTGTGGCCGCCTAGCCCCATAGCGTTCGAGAGCGCCACGTTGACGCGTGCCTCCCGCGCCTGATTCGGAACGTAGTCGAGATCGCAGTCGGGATCGGGTGTCTCGTAGTTGATCGTCGGCGGGATGACGCCGTGATGAATGGCGAGCACACACACCATCGCCTCAATCGCACCCGCGGCGCCGAAGCAGTGGCCCATCACCGACTTCGTCGAGGAAACCGCTAGCCGGTAGGCGTGCTCACCGAAGACGTCCTTGATGGCCTTTGTCTCGGCGGCGTCACCGAGGGGCGTGGAGGTGCCGTGAGCATTGATGTAGTCGACGCGCTCGGGCTCGACGCCCGCCCGGCGAAGAGCCGCCCGCATCATCTCGCCGACCCCGACCGACTCCGGGTCGGGCGCCGCCATGTGGTAGGCGTCGTTCGAGGCGCCGTAGCCGAGCACCTCCGCATAGGGACTGGCTCCGCGGGCCAGCGCAGTCTCGAGCTCCTCGAGCACGAGCACGCAGGCGCCCTCGCCGATCACGAAGCCGGCCCGGGTTGCGTCGAACGGCCGTGACGCTCGTGGGGGATATTCGTCTTCTGCGACGAGCCCGCGCATGGCGCAGAAGCCGGCCAGGATGAGCGGGTGCATGCAGGCCTCCGTGCCGCCGGCCAGCACGGCGTCAGCGTCGCCGCGGCGGATGAGCTCCGCCGCCTCCCCAACAGCGTGCGAGCCGGTCGCGCACGCCGAGACGACCGCGTAGTTCGGGCCGCGAATCCCCAGCGAGATGGCGAGCTGGCCGCTCGCCGAGTCCACCAGCACGCTCGGCAGAAAGTAGGGCGAGACGCGGCCGGGGCCGCGCTCCCGTAGCACGTCGCTCTGCTCCATGATCCCGAGGAACCCGCCGATCGCGGACCCGAAGACGATCCCCACCCGGGCGGGATCAAAGCCGTTCAGGCCGGCGTCTGCGACCGCCTCCTTGCCCGCGGCCAGCGCGAGCAGCACATTGCGGTCTAGGCGGCGCGCCTCCTTCGGCGGCGCCACCGATGTGGCGTCGAAGCCCTTGACCTCGGCGGCGATGCGCACAGGGAAGTCCGAGGCGTCGAAGGAACGGATGAAGTCGATGCCGCTCTCCCCCGCCACCGCCGCCCGCCACGTGGACGCGGCGTCGTTGCCGACGGGCGTGACGGCTCCGAGACCGGTGACGGCAACACGACGCACCCGGTGATTGTCGCGGCAGCGCGCCTTCGTCTGCAGCAGGTGCTGCGCTCTAGGGCCTGACGGCGGCCTCAGCCAGCGCCAGCTCGGCGAAACGATCCCAGTTGTCCGCGAGCCAGGCCGCCATGCGCTCCTCGTCGGACCGGTTCATACGCGCGACCTCCGCCGTTTGCTCGTCACCCGCACGCTGGGCCACGCGCTCGAGCAGCTGGTACGCGGCGATCTCCATGTGCTCGGTCGCGTAGGCGTCTCGGGCGCTGCGCGCGGACTTCTCGGCGCGCGTGAGGTCGAGCACCGCCTTCGTCACCGCGCCGAGGATGCCACCTGCCTCGCGGACGAGTGACGGTGACGCGCCGTGCGCCTCGAGCCGCTCGCGCAGTCGGTCGACGTGCTTCTCGGTGTCGATCTTGTGATGGCGCAGCGCGTCCTTGACCTCGTCGTCGTCAATGCTGTGAATAACGGGGTCGAGCATGCGCAGGACGCTCTGCTCCATTGCGAGCGCCTCGTCGATGTGCCTCACGAGCTGGGCTTGCAGGTGTTCTGTCATGTTCCTCTCCTCTCCGGCGCCCCGGACGAGCCGGAAGCGGCCGTACTCGCGGCCGGCCAGGAGGGCACGGCCCTCGAAGCCGTCGGCGACCGGAGTCAGCTCGTCCACGAGCGCGTGAAACGGAGGGCGGTAGCGCAGCACCAAACCGTCTACGCGGAAGCCGATCCGCAGCGGCCCGGCCTGGGTGTAGCCGCGTTTCCCGGCAATGCGCTTCCTCACTCCGACGAGCGGCGGCAGCGCGCCGCCCTGCCGCTTGACCTCCCACACGCCTTCCACTCCGTTCACTGGGGCTAGCCTTCCGCCCCGATGCCCGGGCCAAACGTTCCGTTCCCGCCGATGGAGGCCGAGCTTGTCTCCGAGCTCCCCGAGGGCGATGGCTGGTGGTACGAGCCGAAATGGGACGGCTTTCGCGGAGTGTTGGAAAACGACGGCGGTGAGCTGGCGCTCTGGTCGCGCAAGGAGCGGCCACTGCTGCGCTACTTCCCGGAATTGGGACCGCTCGGGGAGCTGCTCCCGCCTCACTCGGCTGTCGACGGCGAGATCGTGATCGCGCGCGACGGCGTGCTCGATTTCGACTCGATGCAGATGCGGCTCCATCCCGCCGAGAGCCGCATCCGCAGGCTGGCCGCCGAGATCCCCGCCGAGTTCATCGCGTTCGACCTGCTGCTCTGGGACGGTGAGCCCGTGCACCAGCGGCCGCTCGCGGAGCGGCGGGCGAGGCTCGAGAAGGTGGGCCGCGGCTTCCGGCTCTCACCGTGCACGCAGGACATGGAGCAAGCTCGCGGCTGGCTCGACACCTTCGAGGCGGCCGGTCTCGACGGAGTGATTGCGAAGCGGACCGCCCTCCCCTACCTTCCTGGATCGCGCGAAGCCGTTGCCAAGGTGAAGCCGTACAAGACCGCCGATTGCGTCATCGTCGGAGTCCGCTGGAAGGCTCGGCCCTCACACATCGCCACGCTGCTGCTCGGCCTCTACCGCGACGACGGTGAGCTCGATTACGTTGGCTCAGCGGCCGTCGGTGCCCGGCGCCACGACGGGATCCTCGCGCGGATCAAGCCGCTGCTGAAAGACGCGCCGGAGCGGCGCTTCTCGGAGCCGAACCGCTGGGGCACGGGCGAGCTGGAGGAGTCGGCGCTGCGGCCCGAGCTCGTCGCCGAGGTGCGCTACGACAAGGTGCAGGGCAACCGCTTCCGCCACGGAACACGGCTCGTGCGCTTCCGCGAGGACAAGGATCCGGGCGACTGCACCTGGCGCGAGGTGCGGCCTCCGCGCAACCCGAACGATCCGACCTTCGAGTCGCTGCTCGCCGGCTGATCTGGTGCCCCTTCGAATGATCCTCCCCGCTTCTGCGGTCGAAAAGCAAGCGAGGCTAGGACGCAGGGAGTGTTCGTATTGGTAAATCCGGGCGCGACCGAGGGCGACGCATCGCGCCGCTTTGCAGGCCGCGGAGGCGATGGCGGGGATCGCCTGAAGGGGCACTATGATCGCGCCGTGCGACGCATCAACATCGCAGCACCGGAGTTCACGTACGACGCTGACGACCCGGACGGCTTCCGCGCCGGCATGTTCCGGTTCGGCGCGCTCCTCGGCGCCAAGGAGACCGGGGCGAGCGTCTACGAGCTTCCGCCCGGCCAGTCGATCTGCCCGTACCACTACGAATACGGCGAGGAGGAGTGGCTGCTCGTGCTGACCGGCCGCCCGACGCTCCGGCATGCTGAAGGCACCGACCTGCTCGAGCCGTGGGATGCAGTGTGCTTCGCTCCCGGACCCGAGGGTGCGCACGGCGTTCGCAACGACACGGATGAGACGGTGCGGGTGCTGATGTTCTCGACCGTGCGCCACCCGGCTGCGACCGTCTATCCCGACAGCGACAAGATCGCCGTCTGGCCGGGCAATCCCGCGGACAACCTGATTGCCCGGCGCTCGAGCGGCGTCGACTACTGGGTCGGCGAGGCCGAAGAAGCGCCCCCTGCCTGAGCTCACGCCCGCTCGGGATGCCTACGGCGCGGTGATGCTCGCGCACCTCCAGGGCAACGAACGCGCACAGGAGATCATCGAGCGGGACGACGGCTTCGTCGAGGTCACGAACGGCGCGGACGTGTACTTCGGGCCATTCCGCCGCTGGCCCGCGCACCAGCGTCGAGCGATGCGGTTCGTCCGCGGCCGCGTGCTCGACGTCGGCGCAGGCGCCGGGCGCGTGGCGCTTCACCTTCAGGAGCGCGGCCACGAAGTCGTGGCGATCGACATCTCGCCGCTCGCCGTGGAGGTGTGCCGGCGGCGCGGCGTGCGTGATGCCCGGGTCTGTGCGTTCGAGGACATCGATGCGAGCCTCGGAACATTCGACACGGTGGTCATGTTCGGGAACAACTTCGGGCTCTTCGGAGGAGCCCGGAAAGCGGCGCGGATGCTGAGGCGGCTGCACCAACTGACGACGTCCAACGCACGCATCGTCGCCGAAAGCCGCGACGTCTACGCCACCGATGACCCCGCTCATCTCGAGTACCACGAGCGCAACAGGCGGCGTGGCCGCATGGCCGGCCAGCTGCGCCTGCGCGTTCGACACCGCTCGCATGCGACGCCGTGGTTCGACTACCTGATCGTTTCGGCGGACGAGATGGGCGAGCTCGTCGCCGGCACCGGTTGGCACGTCGCTCGACTCATTCGCGGGGAGGCGGGCATTTACGCCGCCGTGATCGGAAAGACGAACTAGCGCGGGCCACGTCCGGCGCTGCGGCGCAGGTCACACTTGGTACTGATTGGACACAGACGTGTGCGTCCTTGAGCGGTATCGTCGAGCGACGAGGGAGGAGGGAAAGACCCCACCCTTGGGTGGGGGCGAGCGTGTAACTCGTGGGAAGGCCGCCTGCTGCCGCCGGGGCGACCGCGCGCTGCAGTGGTACTGCGCCTACCCCCCGCGTCTCGCCCGCGACGGCTGCACCCGTTTCGGCTCGCCGGGCATCTTCGGGAAGTTCGG
>JBHEMZ010000102.1:0-22481 GCA_046262315.1 Gaiellaceae bacterium | reverse complement strand
TAATCCTCCCGCCAGCAGGCGATAAAGAGATGAGCGCTGCTCACCACCGCAAACGCCGACACCCGCCATGACCGGGCGATGCAAAACAAACACCGCCACTTGACCAGCGGCCCTCCTTCATAGAGAAGGGGCTCAGGGGGGAACCATGTGGTTCCCCCGTGCGAAACCGGTTATGAGCCGGCTGCTCTGACCGCTGAGCTACGGGCCCTTGCCGATCGAAGTCCGGCTTCGGCTGCGCCGAAGCCATGATGACTTCGATCGGCTCGAGTGCGATGAGCGTATCCCAGAACCGCGCCGGGTCCGAACGGTCGAGCATGTTGGCTCAATGCGTCGGCGGAGCCCGTTCATCCCGGCGGAGCCACATTGCGGCTCCAGCGCTGCCCGAGGGCGGCTTCTGCGGGGCTGACGATGACGCAGGATCGAGACAGGCTGCCGCCGTGCCGATAAGCACAAAGCCGGGCGGTACCGGTGGGGGAGATCGGCCGACTGGGGCTGGTCGGCTCGCCGGCCCGCCCGGCTTGTTCCATTAGTAGCGCGCCTTGCAGTCGCGACGCTGCCCGGACGGGAGAGGCGCTCTACCCTGTCCGTCGTGAGAATCGCCCTCGCGCTCGCCACGATCCTCGCGGCTGTCTCGCTTGCCGTCCCTCCCGGAGGCGCCATCCGGCCCGCTCCCAGCCGGTGCGCATCGCGGTGATCGGGGACTTCGGCGTTGGGGGCACGGCCCAGCTTGCCTCGGAGACGCCGTCCGGCGGATCGCCGACCAGCGTGGCCTGCGCGCACTCGTGACCCTCGGCGACAACGACTACACGGAGAACCCGAGCGTCTTCAAGGCAAACTGGCGAACGTGTACCTCGTCGCACGGCCGCGGACACTGGAGGTTTCGGCAATGACGCTGGGTGGCCGGCGCAGCGACCGCGTCGTCATCCGGATCCCCTCATCGGGCGGCTAGAATCAGGCCCGTGGCCGAGCTCGGCACCATGCGCGTCAAGACCGGCCTCGCCGAGATGCTCAAGGGCGGGGTGATCATGGACGTCACGACGGCCGAGCAGGCCCGGATCGCCGAAGAGGCGGGCGCGGTCGCCGTCATGGCGCTCGAGCGCGTCCCCGCGGACATCCGCCGGGACGGCGGCGTCGCGCGCATGGCCGATCCGACGAAGATCCGCGAGATCCAGGAGGCCGTGACCATCCCGGTGATGGCCAAGTGCCGCATCGGCCACTTTGCCGAGGCGCAGATTCTCGAAGCGCTCGAGGTCGACTACATCGACGAGAGCGAGGTGCTCACTCCGGCGAGCCTCTCGAACCACGTCGACAAGTGGAAGTTCACCATCCCCTTCGTCTGCGGGTGCACGAACCTGGGCGAGGCGCTCCGCCGGCTTGCCGAGGGCGCCGCCATGATCCGGACGAAGGGCGAAGCGGGCACGGGGGATATCGTCAACGCCGAGACGCACATGCGCGCCGTCTTCGGGGCCGTCCGCCGCCTCGGTTCGCTGCGCGAGGACGAGCTCTACGCCGAGGCGAAGGAGATGCGCGCGCCGTACGAGCTCGTCCGCTGGGTGGCCGAGCACGGCCGCCTGCCCGTCGTGACCTTCACCGCCGGCGGCATCGCCACGCCCGCCGACGCTGCGCTCTGCATGCAGCTCGGCGCCGATGGTGTCTTTGTCGGCTCGGGCATCTTCAAGTCCGGTAACCCGGAGCTACGCGCAAAGGCAATCGTCGAGGCGACGACGCACTTCGAGGACGCCGAGATTCTCGCCCGGGTCTCGCAGGGGCTCGGCGAGCCGATGGGCGGACTCGCCGCAGCCAGCATCCCCGAGCACGAGCTGCTCGAGACCCGCGGCTGGTAAATGGCGCGGGGGAAACGCGAGTTTCCCCACGAGCCCCCTTCTACCGAATCAGACGCGCCGGGGCCGCGGGGTGACTACGGCGGGACAAGCCCGCCTCCGTCGATGGGGAACGCTCTCCTGGTTGGCCGTCGTCGAAGCGGTAGGGCGGTTGCGGCAGACGCGATCATGTCACCGTGACGGTAGATCCTGAGATCCTCGGTCATTACGGGCGGGGCGCCGAGCTGGGGCGGCTCGAGAGCGGCGCGTCCGCGATCGAGTTCGCTCGAACGAAGGAGCTGCTCGAGCGTTACCTTCCGCCGCCCCCTGCGCGCGTCCTCGATGTCGGGGGCGGGCCAGGCGTCTATGCGCTCTGGCTCGCCGAACTCGGTTACGACGTCCACCTCATCGACCCACTCCCGCTGCACGTCAAACACGCGACGGAGCTGGCCGCGGGCCGGTTCGAGGCGACCGTCGGCGACGCGCGCCGGCTCGAGGCCGAGGCCGCGTCGGCAGACGCCGTGCTCCTCCTCGGGCCGCTCTACCACCTGACAGAACGCTCGGACCGGATCCAGGCGCTCTCCGAGGCGTGCCGTGTGCTGCGGCCGGGAGGCCTGATCGCGGCGGCGGCGATCTCGCGCTTCGCGTCCATGTTCGACGGCCTCTTTCGCCGGTACGTGACCGATCCCGACTTCCGACTCGTCACCGAGCGCGACCTCGTGGACGGCCAGCACCGCAGCCCGGCCGGCCGCGACGCGTACTTCACGACGGCGTACTTCCACCATCCTTCCGAGCTCGAGGGCGAGCTGTGGGACGCTGCGGTGGAGTGCGAGGGCGTCTACGGCATCGAGGGACCGGCGTGGCTCGAGCCCGGGCTCTGGGAGGAAGACGAGCTGCGCGAGGCGTCGCTCTGGGCGGCGCGTACTGTGGAGAGTGAGCCGACGCTCCTCGGCCTGAGCGCGCATCTGCTCGCCGTCGGTCGGCGGCCGTGATGCCCACGGGCGCCGCGGCCGACGCGGCCGAGTAGCGGCCGCCGCGCCGAGTCGTAAGCTCCGGCGTGATGCGCCTGCGCGACCCGTTCGGTGCGTTCTCGGAACGGCCGTTCCGGATGCTGTGGCTGGCACGCACGACCTCGGCTATCGGTGACCGGATGGTGCCCGTCGCGCTCGCGTTCGCCGTGCTGGCGATCGACGGCTCCGGTACCGACCTCGGCCTCGTCTTAGCCGCCGGGCTCGTCCCGAACATCATCTTCGTGCTCGTGGGCGGCGTCGCCGGCGACCGCTGGCCACGCGGTCGCGTCATGTTCGCCGCCGACGTCGTTCGCGCCCTTTCGCAGGGAGCCGTCGGCGTGCTCCTGGTGACCGGCAACGCAGAGCTCTGGCACCTGCTCGTATCCAGCGGCGTGTGGGGGGCCGGCGCGGCGTTCTTTGCGCCCGTGTCGACCGGCGTGGTGCCCGAGACTGTCTCCGCGGGCCGGCTCCAGCAGGCAAACGCGTTGATGGGCCTGAGTCGCAACGTGGTCGGGCTCGCGGCACCGGCGGCGGCGGGATTGCTAATCCCGGTTACCGGAACCGGCGTCGTTTCGTGATCGACGCGGCGGCGTTTCTCGCGAGCGCCTACTTCCTGCTGCAGCTGCCGTTGCCGGACCGAGCGCAGCGCGTGCCCGCGAGCTTCGTGCACGAGCTTCGCGACGGCTGGCGCGAGCTGACGAGTCGCACGTGGTGTGGGCGAGCATCCTCTCGTTCGGCGTCTGGAATCTCGCGCTGGCCGTGTTCTTCGTGCTCGGGCCCGTGGTCGTGCAGAACGAGCTGGGCGGCGCGCGCGACTGGGGGTCTCATACTGAGCGGCAGCTCCGTCGGTGCGCTGCTCGGCGGCGCGATCGCGCTGCGCTGGAAGCCGTCGCGGCCGCTCGTCGCCGTCTTCGGTGCGACGGTCGTGCGCGCGGCCCAGCTTTTCCTGCTGATCCCGCCGGCGCCAGTGCTCGCGATGGCCGGCGCCGCGGTGCTCGCGATGATCGGCGTGATCATTTCGATCACGGTGTGGACGACGACCGTCCAGCAACACGTGCCCGAGCACGCGCTCGCGCGGGTGACCGCCTACGACTGCCTCGGGTCGCTCGTCGTCATGCCACTCGGCTACGCGCTCGCGGGACCTGTTGCCGCGCTGATCGGCGTCGACGCGACCCTGCGGGCGCCGGTGCGCTGATGGTCGCGGCAGGGGCAGGCGTGCTCGCGGTTCCGAGCGTGCGCGCGCTGCGTCGACGAGAGACCGAGCTCGAGGCGCCTGCAGACGCCGAGCCGGCTCCGGCCTGACAGGGCTGAGCGAGTTGGTCATCGCCGCCTCCGCAATACACTTTCGCCAGTGCCTGGTCAGCCCAGAATCGGCGTACTCGCCCTGCAGGGAAACGTTCGCGAGCACGCCGCCGTGCTGCGACGGCTCGGCGCGGAGGTGGTCGAAGTGCGCAAGCCCGAACAGCTCGCTGCCCTCGACGGGCTTGTCGTCCCCGGCGGCGAGTCGACCACCTTCATGCGGCTCATGCGCCTCTACGGGCTCGAGGAGGCGGTGCGCGGCTTCGAGCGCCCGGTCTTCGGCACCTGCGCCGGGATGATCGTCCTCGATCGTGCGCACCTCGGGCTCGTCGACATCGAGGTCGACCGCAACGCGTACGGGCGCCAGGTCGCGAGCTTCGAAGCGGACCTTCAGCTCGATGCCGAGTCCGAGCCGTTGCGCGGTGTCTTCATCCGCGCGCCGCGGGTGCGCGACGTCGGCCCGGACGTCCAGGTGCTGGCCGAGCACGACGGCGAGCCCGTGCTGCTCCGCGACGGGTCCGTGCTCGTCGCTTCGTTCCACCCGGAGCTGACGAACGACGTCCGCGTTCATGAGCGTTTCCTGGATCTCGTGCGAGAGGAGTCGAATGTCGGGGCACAGTAAATGGTCCTCGATCAAGCACAAGAAGGGCGCCGCGGACGCGAAGCGCGGCAAGCTCTTCTCGAAGCTGTCGCGGGCGATCATCGTCGCGGCGCGCGAAGGCGGGCCTGACCCGGGAGCCAACCTTGCCCTCCAGAACGCGATCGAGAAGGCGCGCTCGTACTCGATGCCGAAGGACAACATCGAACGGGCGATCGCGCGCGGTGCGGGGACCGATGCCGACGCGGCCGCGTACGAGACGGTCGTCTACGAGGGCTACGGCCCGAGCGGCGTCGCGGTGCTCGTCGAAGCTCTCACCGACAACCGCAACCGCACCGCCTCGGACGTGCGTCACGTGTTCGCGAAGAACGACGGC
This sequence comes from Gaiellaceae bacterium, assembly GCA_046262315.1. Taxonomy (GTDB): domain Bacteria; phylum Actinomycetota; class Thermoleophilia; order Gaiellales; family Gaiellaceae; genus JACVRM01. The sequence goes on along the minus strand of JBHEMZ010000102.1, from coordinate 17,378 downwards.
AACCTGGGCACCTCAGGAGCGGTGGCCTGGCTCTTCGAGCGCCGCGCGATCGTGCTCGTGAGCGCGGACGGGGCGGACGAGGACGAGCTGACGCTGGCGGCAGCCGACGGCGGGGCGGACGATGTGGAGCTGGACGGCTCCACCTACCGCGTGACGACTGACCCCGAGGCGCTCGCGGCGGTCCGCGAGGCGATAGAGGGGGCCGGCTTCGCTGTGGAGTCCGCCGAGGTGACGATGCTCCCGAAGACGACGGTCGAGGTGGACGACGAGTCCGCGGCCAAGAAGATCGTGCGGCTGATGGACGCGCTCGAGGACAACGACGACGTCCAGGATGTGTTCGCCAACTTCGACATCCCGGAGCGGGTGCTCGAGGTCGTCGTCTACTAGCGAACCGTGAGTGCCACGCTCGGCACGGTGATGCCGGCGTTCGTGACCGCCGTTCTGTAGCGCCCCGGCCGCGGGACCGGGATGCGGTACGTCCCCGAGCGCGTCGTGCGCGACGAACGCACCCTCCGCCACGAAGACCCCGTCCAGCGCTCGGCCGTGACCAGCACGCCGACGAGCGGGTTCACGAACGGATCGACCGCCTTGCCGCGCACCGCCCGCGCGCCGCGCACAGGGCGGATCGAGAGGACCCTCGGCGCGAGGTTGCCCTCTACGCGGATGCGCGAAAGGGCGATCAGCGCCTGGCCTCGGTTCCAGGTGGAGGCAAGGAAGGTTCCCATCACGAGGTAGTCGCCCCAAGCGGAGGAGTCCGCCGCGGGGCGAGGGAGCTCGAAGCGGACGACGGCCTGCGCGCCCTCGCCGAGCGGGACGGCCGCGACGGCCTCGTACTGGGCCCGCTCCACGCCCGGGGCGGCCGTCAATACGAAGAAGCCCGGCAGCGTCCCCACCTCGCGACCCCCCACCAGCAGAGGTACCGACAGCCCGTTGCGCTGATCATCCGGCCAGCCGTGCGCCGTCGACGAGGCGGCCGTGCGGGCCACGTCGAGCGCCCGGTCGCGGAAGACGACACTCCATTCGAGCGTGGCGCCGGCCACCTGGTCGGGCCGGCTGGCCGGCCAGTAGGGCGGGCCGGCCCAGACGCCGGGGCCCTGCACGGCGTAGCCGGGCGGGGATTCGAGCGTCACATAGACGTCGGGCGGGAACGTCTGCGTCTCCGGGCGGCCGGAGTCGGCCACGCGAATCCGCTCGACGGCACCCGTCGCTGCGCCCGCGCACGCGAGCAGGGCGACCGAGAGTACGGCTGCGAAGGCGGCGCGGCGCATGGGAGAACGGTAGCCGCCCCTCGGGTCGACGTCAGCCGCCCGGGAACTCCGAGGGCGGCCGCGCGTCCGTGGGGGCGGTGACCGCGACGGGCTCGTTCGGGTGCTCGATCGTCAGCTCGACGTCGAGCTTCGCGCCCACCACCTCACCGACCAGATCGGCCAGCTCGTCGGGGACGTCGAGGCCGAGCGACGCGTCGATGTCGAGCCTACGTAGGAGATCGTCGTCGCTACCGCTGAGAACCTCGATCGTGGCCTCGTCGACGGCGTCGCGGAGGCGCTTCAGTTCCTCTTGCGAGAGCTCCCCGACATCGCCGGCGCCGGCGTCTCGAGCGAGGGCGAGCAGGTCCTCCGCAGCCGCGGCGACGTCCAGTCGCGCCGAGATCCGATCCGTCTCGTCCCCGCCGACATCGTCCCCGTCCGACAGCCTCGGGTCCTGGATCCAGTCGTCGAGCTCGAGCTGTCCCAGGCCGTCGTCGCCGCCGACTGCCCCTCCTGCGTCGCGCAGCTCCGCGGCCTGGCCCGGGGGCAGTTCGTAGCTCGTGCCACCGACCGTTACGTACGCCTGCTTGCCGGTCGAGATGAGCTTGACGGTCGCCTCCCGCTCGCCGTGGATCTGCGTGTAGTCCACGCTGAAGCGCGCCGCACCGCCCTCGTCGAGAGCGAACGGCCCGTGCACCTCGAAGCCGACGCGCTCCGTGTCGTTGCCCTTAGGGTCGAGCACGAGCCGCAGGTCGAGGACGCCGCTTCTGATCTCGCCGAGTTTCGCCGCCGTCCTCGCCAACCTGTCGCGGGCGTCGGCCGCGCCCTCCCCGCCGTCGCCGCCGCAGCCCGCAGCGAGGGCCAGGACGGCGAGCGAGGCGGCGATGACGCGCGTCACGGCGTGGTTGTAGTCGTGGTCGTCGTGGTGGTCGTCGTGGTCGTGGGAGTGGACCCGGTGGTCGACGTCGTGGTCGTCGTGGTCGAGCTCGAGGTCGGCTCAGTCGTCGAGGTGGTGGAGGTCGTGCCCGTCACGGTCTGCTCGCCCGCGGTGCTCGCCCCTCCGGTGCCCGTCTCCGTGGCCGGCTCCTCGCTCTCGTCCGTCTCGTCGAGGTCCTGGTCGTCCGGCTCGCCCTCCTTCTTCTGCACGAGCTCGGTCTTGAGCACCTCTTTGATGCGCCTGACGAGCGCGTCGAGACGCGCTTTCAGCTCCGGAGGAGGCAGGTTCTGGCGCTTGAGTGCGGCGATCTCCTTGACGATCCTCTTGAGCTGCCGCTTGCCCTCGGGGGTCAGCTTCACGGCCCGCCGGTGCCGATGACGATCTGGTACGCGGCCGCGAATGCCGTGCAGAGGTTGCAGTTCTCGTTGATCGCGATCGCGAGGTTGGTCGGTGTGACGACGCTGGGATTCCCCGTCACGAGCACGATCTCGATGGCGATCGCGACCGTGCGGCAGCTCTCGCAGCTCGAGTACGCAACGGCTGCGTTCGTCTCGTCGACGACGTCGCCCGCGACCTTCCTGATCTTGAAGGCGAGCTTGAAGACGGACGACCCGTCCTTCGTGTTGATCGCGATCGCTGCGTTGTCGTCCACGCGCACCTCGGCGGGATGCGCGAGCGCGGGGCCGGCGAGAGCGAGGACGGCGGCGAGGAGGACGGCTAGGCGTCTCACGGGTGCACCTCCGGGGTCGTGGTCGGGGTCGTGGTCGTCATGGTGCCGGTCGTCGTGGTTCCTGTCGTCGTGGTGCCGGTCGTAGTGGTGCCGGTCGTAGTGGTGGTCGTCGTCTCCTGTGTGGTCGTGGTCGACGTGCTCGTGGAGGTCGGCGTGGTGGTCGTCGTCGCCTTCGCGCCCGTCTCATCCGTCGTCGTAGGCGTCGTGGTGGTCGTGGTCGTTGCGTCCGTCGTCGTCGAGGTCGTCGTGCCGCCGGACCCCAACGTCTCGTCCCCGGGCACGGTGCCGCTCCGGCGGTCGCGCTCGGTCGGCGCGCCACCGAGCGTGCGCTCGCGCTCCTCGCTCAGCCTCGGCCGCCCGCTGCCGACGTTGCTGAACTGCCTCAGCCCGCCCTGGAACGTTCCGCGCTCCTGCGGCTGAATCGGCTTGTAATCACCGTTCGGCAGCAGCACGAATGCAGCGAGGCCCGCGGCCGCGCCCCCAGCCACGAGCAGCAGGAAGCGCCGCGCGACGAAGCCGGACGACTAGCTCCAGGCGCCCGTCCCGATGCGCTTGGCCACCCGCGCAAACGTGGCCGAGATGCCGGCGACGGGCAGGAACAGGAACCCGGCCTGGAGCGAACCGACCGCGACGGTCAGCTCGTTGCCATCGTCCCACGCGCCCGAGACGCGGTCGGCCTGCACCCAGAACGAGTCCCACGCGGTTGCGGCCATGCGGGGCAGGTTGAAGAGGAGCATCCCGAACGCGAGGAGCATGATCGGGATCAACGCGATCACCCAGCCGGAGATCGCGAAGCGCATCCAAGGCTTGAGCTCGTCGACGCTTTCATCCTTCCGACGCCAGGGCACGAGGCTCTTCAGCGTCGGCCTGATGCGCTGGAACATGTCGGGCACGCCCGTCAGGTCGCTGAGGATGTAGTAGCCGTCGAGGCGCAGGAACGGCAGGAACTGCTGGATGACCTGGAGGTGCTGGATCGGAATGAGGATCAGCAGCGGCTCGTAGCCGGTCAGCGCATACGCGCCGGCGATTCCGAGGATGAAGAGGGCGTTGAAGTAGACCCCTCCGAGGTCGGTGCGAAGTCGGCCGCCCCTTCCGAGCCGGTACGCGTCGGTGACGTCCGTGTAGAAGGCGGGCCAAACGATGTAGATGCCCACGCCCATCACGCCAGGTTCCGCGCCGCCGTAGCGCGCCGCGGTCGCGTGGCCGATGTCGTGCAAGGCGGTCGCGAGGACGACGAGCCCGAGTACCATCAGCACGAGCAGGGGGTTATGGAGGAGCTGCCGCGTCGACTGCCCGGGCTCCGTGGATGAAGAAGAACCAGGTGTCGACAGCCACCAGCCCCGCCAGCACTGCGAGCACGACCGGCGGCAGGAAGAAGGGGTAGAAGACCGTGGTGAGCGTCCTGGACAGCCACTTGGGGATGACCGCCGTGCGGAACTTGAGCGCCAGGAGCGGGTCGGCCTTCGCGAGAGTCGGCGAGGAGCCGTCCAGCTGTGTCAAGACGCCGAGTGGCCGCAGCTTTTCGTCCGCCAGATAGCGGACGTTGTCGCCGCTTACGCCGCGCTGGATGCGCTCGGTCACGCGCGCCGCGATCTCGTCGTAGCTCCGCCTGCCGTAGACCTCCTCGGCGACCGCGTAGAGGAGTGGCGGCAGCTGGATGACCTGGCCGTCAGCGCGGCGCGCAATGTACGGCGGGTCCTTGAAGCCGGAGTCCTCGTACAGGCCGAGGAGCTCGATGCCGTCCGCGAGCCTCGGCGGCACACCCCGCGCCTTCTCCCGGCGGCGGAGTCGCTGCGGGTGGCGCGCCTGCTGCGGGGGATGCGCCTACCGCCGCGGGCATGCGCTGCGTCGGCTGGTTTTTCCGGCGGCTTGGTCATGTCCCCCGAGACGGATACGTGCGGCGAGGGGCGGCGACCGCCGCCCCTCGCCGCCGACGTTTTCCTGCGTGCTAGGTGCTCTGGTCGATGTCGAGGTTCTGCTCGGCGTTCGCGTAGGCGATCGAGTTGTCCGACAGGACGTTTGCCGCGACCGCAGCGTTGATCGGCGCTGCGAGGTTGGCGTGATGAGCGACATCGCGGCGCGCTCCGGCAGGGCCTCGCCGGCGAGCTGGTCGAGCTCCTCGCGCGTCAGCGTGCGGTACTCAGGGGTCTCGGGCATGTGGAGTCTTCTCTCGGTGATGGATCAGGTGCTCTGGTTGATGTTGGCCGTCTGCTCCGCGTTGGCGATCGCGACCGAGTCGTCGCTCGCCACGTTCAGCGCGGCGGCCAGGTTCACCGGTGCGGCCACGTTCGCGTTGATCAGCGACATCGCAGCCGGCTCGGGCAGCGCCTCGCCCGCGAGGTAGTCGAGCTCCTCGCGGCTCAGGGCGCGGTAATCCTGTTGGCCTTCCGTCATCGCTAGCCTCCTTCTCTAGGTGCTCTGATCGATCGGCGTGTCCTGCGTCGCATCGGCGTAGGCGATCGAACCGTCCGACAGGACGTTCGCCGCGACGGCAGCGTTGATCGGAATGGCGAGGTTCGCGTTCACGAGCGACATTGCGGCGCGCTCCGGCAGGGCCTCGCCGGCGAGCTCGTCGAGCTCCTCGCGCGTCACGTTCCGGTACTCCTCAGGCATATGGGTTGCCCCTCCCTTGTTGTCGTCGTTGGTTTACGTGGCCTGCGTGATGTCGGCGTCCTGCTCGGCGTTCGCGTAGGCGACCGAGTCGTCGGACAGGACGTTCGCGGCGATCGCGGCGTTCACTGGGATCGCGACGTTCGCGTCGATGAGTGACATCGCCTCGCGGTCGGGGAGCTGCTCGCCCGTCTGGGCGGCCAGCTCCTCCTCGGTGAGCTCTGCAGGCTTGCCTGTCTCTTCTGCCACGTCTCCTCCTCTGTCTGCCGCTAGCTGCTTGGCGGCGGCGGCTCGTCGGGCGGACCCGGCGGCGGCGAATCGACGATCCGGCGGATCGTGTCCAGCGCCATGCCTTCTCTCAGACCTTCTCCGGCGGGACGCCGTAGTCGGGGCTCGGCCCGCCGTCGATGAGGTCCATGGCCAATCGGTCGTGAGGATCGGGCGCGATGACTGACATCACCTCACGGTCGGGGAGCTCTGCGCCCGCCTGGGCCTCGAGCTCCTCCGGGGACAGACCTTCGCTTTGCCGTTCGTCGCTCATCGGTACGCGTGCCTACTCGGCGACCGGCGGAGGGCCGAGATCCGGCCCTGGCCGTCCTTCGAGGCCGAGCACGTCTGTCACGTCAGTTTCGCCGGTCGGCGAGACGATCGACATAACCTCACGCGCCGGGAGCGGCTCGCCCTGCTGGCCGGCCATTTCCTCCCCGGAAAGCTCGCGGGCCTCCGCGGCTCCTGGTCGCCGGTCGGGGCTCGCGTCGCTCATGTGGACTGGTCGATATTCGCGTTCTGCTCGGCGTTGGCGATCGCGGTCGAGTTGTCAGACAGCGCGTTCAAGGCCACCGCCGCGTTGACCGGCGCAGCCACGTTCGCGTTGATCAGCGACATCGCCTCACGGTCCGGGAACTCCTCGCCGGACTGCTGCTCGAGCTCGGCGTCCGTCAGTTCCTCCGACGTGTTCTGCTGCTCGTGCTCCGTCATTCACGTCCTCCCTTCGTACGTCTCGCTGTCTGACTCGTAGACGGTCGTCTCGCCGTCGCGCTGGACGATGCGGGTGCTGCGGCGGCTCGACGCGACGTTGGTCGACCCGCGTGACTCGCCCACGTTGGCCGAGACGACGGCGTTGACGTCCTTCGCGACGTTGACCCCCCCGCCGCTGCTCAGGCGGCGGATGACGTCTCCGAGCTTCATGTCGAAGGGGTGCTTTCCAAGCCCCGTTTGCCCGAAACGCATCGTCAAAGAAGATTGACGAAACCAGATACACTATGTGCGTGACCGACAGCGTCGTCGATCTCGCCCGCCGGGCGGCGGAACTCGCGGACTCCCAGTCGGCGCTCGCAGCGATCACGGAGCTGCGCCTTCGGCTGGGAGAACTTGAGGAGTATCACGTGGAGACCGCGCTCGCCCGCGGAGCGTCGTGGACTGAGATTGGCCGGGCGCTCGGCGTCAGCAAGCAAGCTGCGCACAAGCGCTTCGCTACCCGGACCGGCCGGCCGTCGGGTCGCGCGGGCAGGCGGGTAACCGTCACCGGCACGGCGCGGGCGGCCGTCCAGCTCGCGCGCTCGGAGGCGGCGGCGGCAGGCAGGCGGCTACTTGCGCCTGAGCATCTGCTGCTCGGGCTGCTCGACGTCCCGGGCGGCTCGGCCGCGGGCCTGCTCGCGGACCTGGGCGTCACGCTGGAGGCGGCGCGGACGGTGCTGGGCGGCGGTCGCGGCGAACTTCTCGAGACCGGCGAGGTCGAGGTTTCTGCACGATCGCGTGTGGTGCTCGAGCGTGCCCTCGACGAGGCGCTGCGACTGGGCGACGACGAGCTTCGGGACGTCCACGTCCTGCTCGCCGTCGTGCGTCACGGAGGCGTCAACGTCCGGCGAGCGCTCGATGCGCTTGGCGTCGAGCCTGCCTCGGTGCTCGTGGCCGCGGCGGGCAGGAACGTCCGCCCGCCCGCTTAACCTCTCGCCGTGAAGGTCCTCGGCATCGACCCCGGGACGGCTGCGTGCGGGTACGGCATCGTCGAGCAAGACGGAAGCCGGTTGCGGCTGCTCGACCACGGCACGTGGCGCACGCGCGCTGCGGACCCCCTCGCGACGCGCCTTCAGTCAATCTTCGACGGCGTCCGCGAGCTCATCGCGCGGCATGCACCGGGAGCGGTCGCGCTCGAGGAGTCGTTCGTCGGCGCCGACGCCCGCACCGCGCTCTCCGTCGGCCAAGCGCGCGGCGCTGTGCTGGTCGCGGCGGCCGACCGTGGCCTCCCTTGCGCGGAGTACGCGCCAGCCCACGTGAAGCTTGCGGTCTGCGGCTACGGGCGCGCGGAAAAGGCGCAGGTGCAGCGGATGGTGCAGACCATCCTCGCGCTCGAGACACCTCCGACCCCGCACCACGCTGCAGACGCGCTGGCGGTGGCGATCTGCCACGCGCTCGCCCCGCCGCTGGCCAGGATGGTGGCGGGATGATCGCGCGGCTCCGCGGGAGCTTCGCCGGGGAGACGCTCGATGGCCTCATCCTCGACGTGGGCGGCGTCGGCTACCTCGTCCACGCCACGCGGACCGCACGCAGCAAGGCGCGCGAGGCCGGCGAGGTGACGATCGAGACGCATACGCACGTCCGGGAGGACGCGCTCCAGCTCTACGGCTTCGCGGACGTCGATGAGCGTGAGCTCTTCACGCACCTCCTGTCCGTTTCAGGCGTTGGCCCGAAGGTCGCGCTCGCGATCGTTTCCGGCTCACCTCCGGCCGAGCTCCGGCGCGCGATCGTACGCGAGGACACCGCCCGCTTCGAGGCCATCCCGGGCATCGGCAAGAAGACGGCGCAGCGCGTCGTGCTCGAGCTGCGCGAGAAGGTGGCCTCAGGCGCTGACGCACCGCAGGCTAGGGACGCTGGTGCAGCGACAGCCGAGCTGGTTGCGAGAGATGCGCTCGTCGAGCTTGGCTGGTCCATGCTCGACGCGGAGTCCGCCCTGGCAGAGGTCGACCCCGAGCTGCCTCTCGAGGAGCGAGTCCGCGTGGCGCTGCGGAGGGCGGCATGACCGAGCAGTTTCTAGCCCCCGTCGTCCAGGACGGAGGCGAGGACGACGTCGAGCGCTCGCTGCGGCCGCGACGGCTCGACGAGTTCGTCGGCCAGGAGCGCGTCAAGGAGCAACTCCGCGTCGCGCTCGACGCGGCCCGGGCGCGTGCAGAGGCGCTCGACCACGTCCTGCTCGTGGGGCCGCCCGGCCTCGGCAAGACGAGCCTGGCGTTCATCCTGCGTGAGGAGCTCGGCGTCGGCATTCGCACGATCGCCGGTCCCGCGCTCGAGCGCAAAGGCGACATGGCGGCGATCCTCACCGCGCTCGAGCCTCGCGACGTGCTGTTCGTAGATGAGATCCACCGGCTGAACCGCGCTGTCGAGGAGGTGCTCTACCCGGCGCTCGAGGATTTCCGGCTGGACATCGTCGTGGGACAGGGGCCCGCCGCGCGCACGCTGACACTCGACCTGCCGCCGTTCACGCTCGTCGGCGCGACGACGCGCACGGGCTTGCTGACGACTCCGCTCCGCGACCGCTTCGGAATGACGTTCCGTCTCGGCCTCTACCAGCCGGAGGAGCTGGGGCGCATCGTCCGGCGCTCGGCGGACATCCTCGGGGTCGAGATCGAGGATGCGGCAGCCGAGGAGATCGCCCGCCGCTCGCGCGGGACGCCGCGAATCGCGAACCGCATCCTGCGCCGCGTCCGCGACGTGGCGGAGGTGCGGCACACTGGAGCGATCACCGCCGCTGTGGCCGCCGAGGCCCTCGACCTGCACGAGGTGGACGAGCAAGGGCTCGAGCGCACCGATCGGGAGCTCCTGGGCGTGATCATGGAGAAGTTCGGCGGCGGGCCGGTGGGACTGTCCACGCTCGCGGTCGCGCTCCGCGAGGAGCTGGACACGATCGAGGATGTATACGAGCCCTACCTGCTCCAGCTCGGCTTCCTTCAGCGCACGCCGCGCGGGCGCGTCGTCACCGAGCGAGGGCGCGCCCACCTGGGCCTCGAGGTGCGCGAGCCGGCGGCGGCCGAGTCAAGCCTCTTCTAGCTCCCAGCGCTGGAAGGACGAGGATCACCTCGCCGAGGCCGTGGCCGCAAGCTTGTTCACGACGGAACAGGCGCGGGCGATCCGCGCCGAAGGCGAGCGCGTCCTCGAGCGCGTCGGAGCCTGGAGCGCGCCTTTCAATGAGGGTGGGACAAGTGGCGACCGATCCCGGCTGGCCGCTTCCGCCGCTGCCGGATGATTGGGACAGGCTCTAGCTGCGGTATTGCACGTCGTGCCACGAGGGCACGGGAAACAGCTCCACAAGCGCCCGGTCGCCGTTCGGGCCGCGGTAGCCGAACTCTGCGTCCTGGTCGTTCCACGTCACGTCGAGGAGCCCCTCCTTGACGCGGTGGTCGAGCCACGCGCCGCGGAAGACGAGCTTGCGGAGCCAGTAGACGAGCGACTCGCCGTTCAGGAGGCCGACGCGCTCCCAGTTGTGGATCAGGTAGCTGCCGAGGCGGCTGCGCGGCTCGTCGATGCGCCCGTCGGCGGCGAGCTCGACGAGATCGCCGGTCTCGTCCTCGTCGAGGCTGTTCGCGCCGAGCAGGCCGAGGCGGACAGCGGCGCCGACCACCCGTTCCTCGAAGTCGCAGGCGTTGAAGGCGAACCGGGAGCCGAGGAACTCGACGACGTAGTCATCGCCGGAGGTGTAGTCGGCGTCGCTCACCGCCTCTGGAGGATAGCCCCGCGCCCGGCAGACAACCCGTGCGCGTTCCGGCACGAAGCCGGCACGCTTCTGCGCAGAAGGACACGGCCGCGAGGGCCAGGGGGCGCCCCGTTGCCATCCGGGCCGCTCCGTACGGTGAATCGTCCGATGAGCTGGACGATCACTCCCTGTACGGCGTCGGAGGCCGACGCGCTTGCGGAAGCGCTTGGGGTCACCGACACGACCGCGCGCGTGCTCGTGCGCCGTGGGTACGCGGACCTCGCCGCGGCACGTGCGTTCCTCGAGGCGGAGCTTCCCGCGCACGATCCCTTCCTGCTCGGCGCCATGGTAGAGGCCTGCGATGCGATCCACCGCGCAATCGCCGACGGGCGACGCATCTGCGTGCACGGCGACTACGACGTGGACGGGATCTGCGCGACCGCGCTCGCGGTGCTGATCCTGCGCGAGCTCGGCGCCGATGCGGAGTGGCACCTGCCGAGTCGCTTCGAGGAGGGCTATGGACTGTCCACGGACACGCTCGCCCGGCTTGCCGAGGAGGGCTGCGGGCTGGTGCTCACGGTCGACTGCGGCATCACGGCGGTCGACGAGGTTGCAAGCGCGCGTGCGCGCGGCGTCGAGGTCGTCGTGACCGACCACCACCGGCCCGGCGAGCGGCTGCCGGAGTGCCCGGTGGTCGCCACCCGGGCGTCCGACTACCCCTTCCCGGAACTCTGCGGCACGGGCGTGGTGCTGAAGCTCGGCGAGGCGCTCCTGGGCCGCGGTCATCCCGCGCTAGAACAGCACCTCGATCTCGTCGGGCTTGCCACGATCGCCGACGTCGTGCCGCTCGTGGACGAGAACCGGGCGCTCGCGCGCGCGGGCCTGCGCGCGCTCGCGCGAACGAGGAAGCCGGGGCTGCGGGCCCTCATGCGGACGGCGCGGGTGGACCCCGCCGCGCTCGACGAAGGTGCGGTCGGCTTTCGGCTCGCGCCCCGCATCAACGCGGCCGGGCGTCTGGGACGCGCGGAGTCGGCGCTCGAGCTGCTGCTGGCCGAGGACGACGAGGCGGCGCGGCCACTCGCTGAGCGGCTCGAAGGACTGAACCGCGAGCGCCAGCAGGTCGAGGACAGGATCCTGCGCCAGGCCGTGGCCGCCGTCGAGTCCTGGCCGGACGCGCAGCGACGGTGCCGTGGCTACGTCGTCGCGGGCGAGGACTGGCACGAAGGGGTGATCGGCATCGTCGCCTCGCGGCTGGTCGAGCGCTTCCGCCGCCCCGTCGTGCTGATCGCGGGCGCCGAGCCGCACTGGAAGGGGTCGGGTCGCTCGATTGCGGCGTTCGACTTGCACGGCGCCCTGGCCGCCTGCTCGGCTCACCTCGAGCGTTGGGGCGGCCATCGTGCTGCCGCCGGGCTCTCTATCCGGTCCGAAGCGGTCGAGGCGTTCGCCGCCGCGTTCGGCGCGCACGCGGACGCTGCGCTCGAGCCTGCGGACCTCGAGCCGCGTACCGTCATCGATGCCGTCGTGCGCGGGCGGGAGTTGACACCGCGCCTCTGCACCGAGCTCGCGGCGCTACGGCCCTTCGGGCTCGGCAACCCGTCCGTCACCCTGCTCGCACCCGCCTGCGAGGTCTCCGATGCGGCCACTGTCGGCCACGGCCGGCACCTCCGTTTCCGCGTCCGTCACGACGGCCGCTCGGCCGGCAGTGCGATCGCATTCGGGCTTGCGTCGCGTTTCGACTCGGTGCGCCGGGCGGTGCCGTTCGACCTCGTCTTCCGCCTCGAGGAGAACCACTGGAACGGCACGGTGGCGCCGCAGCTGGTCGTTCGAGAGCTCGCCGAGACGCACACGCGCTACGCCGAGCTGCACGGGTGGCTCGCCGCAGAGTGGCAGGCGGACGCCGAGACGCGTAGCGAGGCGGCGCGCGAGATCTTCGGCGAGCTCGATCTCGGTGACGACGCCACTGCGTGGAGGAGCGCACTCGAGTCCGAGTCGTTCAGGCGGCTGCTGGAGGAGGCGGTGCCGCTGGCCAGGGCTGCCTAGGTGCGTCCGAGCGAGACACGGCGGGTGCGGTGAGGGAGCGGGCGGGCCTGCGCGGCCGCGCGCTCCAAGTGGATTTGGACGCGGGCGAGCTGAGTGGCCTTCCGTCGTCGTCTGAGCACGACAATGCGTTTCGCTCCCGTCGGCACCTCTCCTTTCGAGCGGGCGGCGCGACGGGGACGGCCTGATCGCGGGAGTACACTGAATCTATGGCCGTCGTCGAGGCAGCCGGACGCCACCAGCACCTCCTCGACGAGCTGCTGGCCGACGTCACCGCCTACCGGGCGGGCGCCGACACCGAGCTCGTCGCGAGGGCGTTCGCCTATGCGGCAGAACAGCACGAGGGGCAGCAACGGCGCTCCGGGGAGGATTTCATCGTCCACCCGTTCGGGGTGGCCAAGATCTGTGCGGCCGAGCTCCATCTCGATGAGCAGACCATCGCCGCAGCGCTGCTCCACGACGTCGTTGAGGACACGCAGGCCGCGATCGAAGACGTGCGCGCCGAGTTCGGTGAGGAGATCGCCGTCCTCGTCGAGGGCGTGACGAAGCTGACGCGCGTCCAGTTCGCGAGCCGCGAGCAGGCAGAGGCCGAGAACTACCGCAAGCTGATCCTCGCGATGGCGCAAGATCCGCGCGTCATCCTCATCAAGCTGGCCGACCGTCTCCACAACCTGCGCACGATCGAGTACCTCGGCCGGCAGAAGCAGCTTCAGAAGTCGCGCGAGGCGCTTGAGGTGTATGCCCCGCTCGCCCACCGTCTCGGCATCCACGCGCTCAAGTGGGAGCTCGAGGACCTCGCCTTCCAGACCTTGCATCCGCGCAAGTACACCGAGATCAAGGCGATGGTCAGTGAGCGGCGCACCGACCGCGACGAGCACGTCCGCGAAGGCGCCGTCGTCCTCCAGCAGGCGCTCGACAAGGTCGACATCCCCGCCGACATCTCCGGCCGCGCCAAGCACTTCTACTCCATCTACGAGAAGATGGCCAAGCGCGGCAAGGAGTTCAACGAGATCTACGACCTGACGGCGATGCGCGTGATCGTCGAGCGCTCCGGCGACGAAGGCACGCGCGACTGCTACGGCGCGCTGGGCCTCATCCACTCACTGTGGAAACCGATGCCCGGCCGCTTCAAGGACTACATCGCGATGCCCAAGCTGAACGGGTACCGCGCGCTGCACACGACCGTGATCGGCCCGCACGGCCGCCCGCTCGAGATCCAGATCCGGACGCGCGAAATGCACCGCACGGCGGAGTTTGGCATCGCCGCTCACTGGCTCTACAAGCGCGGCGAGCGCAGGGAGCTCGCGGAGGAGTGGCTCGCGTGGGTGCGCCAGCTGCTCGACTGGGAGCACGAGGAGCGCGACCCGCAGGAGTTCATGAAGACGCTCTCCAAGGATCTCTTCGACGAGGAGGTCTACGTCTTCACGCCCAAGTGGGAGGTCAAGCGCCTGCCGGCCGGCGCAACACCGATCGACTTCGCCTACTCAGTGCACACGGACGTCGGCCACCGCACCGTCGGCTCCAAGGTGAACGGCCGCATCGTGCCGCTGCACTACCGTCTCCAGTCCGGCGACATGGTCGAGGTGCTGACGTCGAAGTCGGGCCGCGGCCCCTCCCGCGACTGGCTCTCGCTCGCGCAGTCGTCCCGTGCTCGCAACAAGATTCGCCAGTGGTACTCGCGCGAGACGCGGGAGGACACCGAACAGAAGGGCCGCGAGACGCTCGAGCAGGCGCTCCGCAAACAGAACCTGCCGTACCGCAAGCTGGCGGGCTCGTCCGTCCTCGCCCAGGTGATCCGCGAGACGGGCTTCAAGAAAGCCGAGGACTTCTATCTCGCGCTCGGCTCGGGGAAGCTTCAGGCCGGCCAAATCGTGAACAAGGTACTCCAGCGCCTGAAGACGGTCGAGGGGGTAGTGGAGGAGGCCATCCCGCTCAAGGCGCCGAAGGCGCGCCGGGCGGTCGATTCGGGCGACGTCGGCATCAACGTCGAGGGCGTCCAGGACGTGCTGGTACGGCTCGCGAAGTGCTGCACGCCGGTGCCCGGCGACGAGATCGTCGGCTACATCTCGCTCGGGAAGGGCATCGCCATCCATCGCGACGACTGCCCCAACGTGCGTGCGCTGCGCCGCAACCCCGAACGGTTCACGCCCGTCGACTGGGACGGAGCGGCCACGCAGAGCTTCCGTGTGCAGCTCGCCGTCGACGCGTGGGACCGCCCGAGGTTGCTCGAGGACGTGGCCCGGACGTTTGCCGAGTACGGCGCGAACATCGTCGAGTACGGCGGGCACGTGGAGGATCAGCTCGCCAAGAACTGGTACACGGCCGAGATCGGCGATGTGCGGGCGCTGCGTTCGCTGCTGAACGCACTCCGCCAGCTCGACGCCGTCTTCGACGCATACCGCGTCACTCCGAGCTAGGAGCGTTCCGGGCGGGGGATATCCTCCTCCGGGGCCGGGTACGCCCTTTGGGTGACACGAAGGCCAGTGACGCACCGGGCTCCCGGATCGCAGATCCCTCGAACGAGGGATTGGAGACCTCGAGGGGGGCATCGCTCGAATGGGGGATAGCGCCCGCACCCGCCACGACCTACAAGGTGTGGAGGGGGAGGGGCGAGGCTGCGGAGCCCACCCGTCTCGGGGACGACGGGTGGGCCCGCGCCGCCTCGTCCTGCCCCGTCGGCTACGCGCTCCACGGCTCGCCGTGGGTGTCCCAGCCGACGAGGCAGTACGGGGAGACGACCAGCGCCACGCGCTCGAGAAACTCCTCGTCTTCGTCGCCCGCGCCGGAGACGAGGAGCCAGGCGACATCGAGCCCCTGGTAGTGGATGGGCCGTTTCGAGGGCAGATCCCCGGGCGTCCCGGCCCAGGGTCCGGTCACGACAGCGTCCTGCTCCACGAATCCGATGGCAGCGTACGGGTAGAGCCGGCCGAGCACGGCGACCGTGTCGCGCAGCACGTCGTCGGCGTCTCCGCCGCGGTTGAGGATGCGGTCGAGCGCCTCGAGTGCGCCGCGACGGGCGCCGAGGGTCGTCACGCGGGCGCGGCGAGCTCGCAGTCGGCTCCCTCGAAGGCCGTGATCACCCGCCGGTAGAACTCGGGGATGGGCGCGGCGCGCCGCTCGTCGAGGTCGACGAGCACGAGTGTCTGGTTCGCCGTGACCATCAGAATGTCATCGTCCACGCGGAAGGCGGCGCACTCGTACGTGACGCTGGTCCGCCCGATGCGGCTGATGCGGATGAAGACCTCGATCAGGTCGTCGAAGCGCGCCGGCGCGAGGTACTCGAGCGCGCAGGCGCGCATGACGAACTCATGTTCACTCTCGAGCTGGAGGAGGCCGAGGTGCCGGTGGTACTCGACGCGCGCCAGGTCGAAGTAGGGCAAGTAGCGGCCGTAGTAGACGATGCCCTGCGCGTCCGTGTCCGAAAAGCCGACGCGCGTCACGGCGGAATACTTGAACGGCGGCTTGCGGCCGGTCGCATGGCCGAGCTCGAGTGCGACGGTCACGACACGATCGTAGATGCCGAGCGTCCGCCACAATTGAGTCGTGAGCCAGACGATCGAGGCCCCTGCCCGCACGCCGGACGTCTCGCGCGAGGAGGAGCGCGAGGAAGATCGCCCCTGGATCGTGATCGTCTGGAACGACCCGGTGAACCTGATGACGTACGTGGCCTTCGTCTTTCAGAAGCTCTTCGGGTTCAGCAAGGAGAAGGCCGAGCGGTTGATGCTCCAGGTGCACAATGAGGGCAAGGCGATCGTCTCGAACGGGACGCGTGAGAAGGCCGAGCACGACGTCGCGCGTCTGCACGCCCACGGTCTGTGGGCAACGCTGCGACAGGATTAGATGCCATGTTGCGCCGCCCCCTGCAACCTCAGCCGGACGGCGGCTACCTCCTGCGGCTGGCCGCCCCCGAGCGCGACGCGGTGCGCGAGCTCTGCGCCGAGCTCCGCCCGCTGGTCGATACGCGCGACCCGTCCGCAGCGCGGCTCTTCCCGGAGGCATACGCCGACGACCCGCACGCGAGCGCTGAGTTCGATCGGCTCACAGGAGATTCCCTGCGAGACGGCCGGCTCGCCGCGCTGGACACGGTTGCCGCGACGATCGACGCGGAGAGGCTCGACGAGGCGGCCGCCGGCGCCTGGTGCGGCGTGCTGAACGACGCGCGCCTCGTGCTCGGCGAGCGCCTCGGCGTCACCGACGAGCTGTACGAGAAGGGGATCCGACCCGACGACCCGCGCGCGCCCGAGCTCGCCTTCTACGGGTGGCTGACGTGGCTCCAGGGCGAGGTCGTCGAGGCGCTCAGCTCGCGCCTCTAGCCGACGTCCCTCCAGCTAGCCATTGTCACCCGCGAGAATGGCCAGCACCTCGTCGCGCTTGCGCTCCATCAGCTCGCGTGAGCGCGCCTCGAGGTTGAGGCGAAGGAGAGGCTCGGTGTTCGAGGGCCGCACGTTCAAGTGCCAGTCCTCGGCGTCGACAGAGATCCCGTCCAGGTGCGAGACGCGTCCCTCACGCCCGAAGCGCTCCTTCAGCTCCTGCAGCTTGACCGCCACGTCCATGACCGGGGTGTTCAGCTCTCCCGTCAGGAAGTAGCGTTCGCGGTAGGGACGCAGGAGCTCGGACAGCTTCCTCCCGCGCTTGGAGAGCAGCTCGACCATCACCAGGAAGGGCACGACGCCGGAATCCGCCTGCGTGAAATCCCGGAAGTAATAGTGCGCCGAGACCTCGCCGCCGAAGACGGCGTCCTCCTCGCGCATGCGGTGCTTGAAGAAAGCGTGGCCGACGCGGTTCAGGAGCGGCACCCCGCCTGCGCGCTCGATCGTCTCGGGCACGGCCCAGCTCGCGCGGACGTCGTAGATGACCTTGCCGCCGGGCGCCTTCTCGAGGATCGACTCGGCGAGCAGCGCCGTGATGAAGTCCCCGGGAACGAACTCGCCCGTGTCGTCGACGAAGAAGCAGCGGTCGGCGTCGCCGTCGTAGGCGACACCGAGGTCGGCGCCCTCCTCGGTCGTCCGGCGGACGATGAACTCCCGATTCTCGGGGAGGAGCGGGTTCGGCTCGTGGTTCGGGAACGTCCCGTCCGGCTCGAAGTAGCAGCGAACGGCGTCGATCGGCAGCCGCTCGAGCACCGGCGGG